>JBKPFS010000119.1:0-8277 GCA_046728935.1 Actinomycetota bacterium
GCGACGACGACCGACGCCCACCACAGCGCGCGCCGGCGTGTGTAGAGGCCCACGACGACCGGGAGCAGGCCCCAGAGCGCCACCGCGGCCATGACGTGGCCGCTCGGGAACGAGAACCCGGTTCCGTTGACCATGCGGCTCAGGTCGGGACGGGGTCGCTCGACGACCTCCTTGAGCACGAACTCGAGGAGAGGACGGGCGACGCTCGCCGTCACGACCGCCAGTGCGACCGCCCGGCAGCGCGGCCACGCGAGCGCGAACAGCAGAGGAGCGAGGACCAAGACGGCAGAAGTCGCCGCCAGGCCCGACACGGCGAGAAAGAACGAGTCGAGGAAGGCCGTCCTGCTCGACTCGACCGCGCGTTGGATCGGTTCGTCCCAGACGAGGAGCAGCGAACCCGACGCCGAGGCCGCGGCAACGGCCAGGAAGGCGAACAGCGCGCCGATCGCGGCGAGCAGCGGACGCCGGTTGCGGTAGAAGCTCGAGGGCGTGGCGGGAGGGCTGCCATGCAGGCTCGGCTTGGCGCGCACCGGCGCGGACGCGAGCAGTGCCGTCGCCTCAGTGGACATCCCACATTCTCGCGCGCGGAAGGGCGTTCAACACGTCCAGCTCACGCAGCGCCCAAGCATGGCGCATCGACGCTCCTCGATGAACCGATCGTGCCGGCGACGCATACTTCGGTCGTGACCAGGCGCTCGACGGTGTTCGTCTCAGTCGTAGCTTCCGCCTCGTCCTAATCCCTTCAAGGTGCGGGCGAACGCTCGCAGGTCGCCCACAAACAGATCGGGCTGCTCCATGGCGGCGAAGTGGCCGCCCCGCTCGAACTCGGTCCAGTGCACGATCGTCGGGAAGGCTGGGTCGGCGAAGCGCCGAATGGGCACGAAAATGTCGTGCGGGAACACCGCCACCCCAAGCGGCACGGTGAGCGGTGGCGGCGGGCTGGGCGGCACTGCGGCGGTCGGGAGCAGCTCGGCGGTCTCCACATACAGCTGCGCCGAGGATCCGGGCGGTCAGCCAGTAGAGCATGACGTTGGTGAGCAGCTGGTCGCGGTCGACCGCGTCCTCGGGAACCTTGGCCGAGTCGGTCCATTCGCGGAACTTTTCGACGACCCAGGCGAGCTGGCCGACCGGGGAGTCGGTCAAGGCGTAGGCCAGCGTCTGTGGCCGGGTCGACTGCAGCTTCATGTAGCCGGACAGGTCAGCGACGAACCGGGACATCCGCCCCAGGCGAGCCTGCTCCGACTCGCTCAGGCCCGCCAGCTGGGACGGGTCGTCGGGGGGAGGGGTGATGAGAAAGTTCACGTGGACCCCGGCGACGCGCTCGGGATGCAGCCCGGCGAGCGTGAGGGAGATCAAGGCGCCGACATCCCCGCCCTGGGCGGCGTAGTGGTCGTAGCCCAGGCGGCGCATCAGCTCCGCCCAGGCGTTGGCGATCCGGGGAAAGTTCCAGCCGGGCTGCCCGGTGGGGCCGGAGAACCCGTATCCGGGGATGGTCGGGATGACCAGGTGGAACGCGTCGGCCGGGTCGCCGCCGTGCGCACCAGGGTCAGTCAGCGGCCCGATGACGTCCAGAAACTCTGCCACTGACCCGGGCCAGCCGTGGGTGAGCAGCAGCGGCAGCGCCTGCGATTCGGGCGAACGCACGTGCAGTAGGTGCACATTCGCGCCGTCGATCACGGTGGTGAACTGGGGGAACTGGTTCAACCGCGCCTCTGCCGCGCGCCAGTCATAGCTCGTCCGCCAGTACTCGGCCAGCTCCTTGAGGTATCGCAGCGGCACGCCCCGGCTCCAGCCGACACCCGGCAGCTCATCAGGCCACCGAGTGTCGGCGAGCCGACGGTGCAGGTCGTCAAGATCGGCCTGCGGGATTTCAATTCGGAACGGATCCATTCTTTGCTCCTCTACCCGTCACGTGCAGCTTCCGCCATAGGCGTCGAATCAGTCACAACCTCCGGCAGCCGAACACGCGGTAGACCCGATCAACCCTCGGCGGGTGTCTTCGTGAGTCCTGCTCAGAGGCCGAGTTTGGGGCGAACCCAGTGCGCGAACCGGCCGATGGCGTCGTCCGCTTCGGGCGCGCGTCCAGCGGCCATCTGGAAGGTGTGCTGCTGTTCTGGGAAGACATCGAGTTCGACCTCGATATCTGCCTTACGGGCGTACTCCTCGAGCCGTCTACTCTCACCGAGCAGCGTTTCGTCCCCGCCCACCTGGATGTACATCGGTGGAAGGCCGGCGAGATCGGCATAGAGGGGGCTCGCAAGGGGGTCCTTGGCGTCGGCACCGCCCAAGAACATGGCAGCCAGGCCCTGTACCCCCTCTTTGAAGAAGAAGGCCTCGCTCCCACGGTTTGTTTCGAAAGTGTCGCTGCTGACGGCCATGTCCACCCACGGCGACATCAGCATCAACGCCGCCGCGGTCGGCAGACCGAGCTGCCGGGCACGCAACATCGTCGTGATCGAAAGCCCCCCGCCAGAGGAATCGCCGGCCAATGCGATCCGCTTGGCATCGATGCCCTCGTCCAACAGCCAACGGTAAGCGGTGGTGGTGTCTTCGAGGGGCGCAGGATGAGAGTGCTCCGGAGAGCCCCGATAGTCGGTGAGCAGCGCCCGGACGCCGACGGCCTTGGCGAGGTGCGCGAAGAGCTTCCGGTGCGTATAGACGGAACCGCTCACGAAGCCACCCCCGTGGATGCCGAGGATCACGCGGTCCTCGGCGCTTCCATGGGGGACTGCCCACAGAGCGGGGAGCCCTGCTACTTCGATTTCGAGGTAATCAACGCTGCCGGGCTCGGTCGTCAGTCCGCCCCATTGCTGCTCGACCCTGTCCCGCACCTCTCCAAGAGACTGATCTGGGTTTCTCGTTGCAGCTTCCGTCCAGCTGGCCCAAAGATCCCTCACCGCGAGTGACTGCTTGCTTGCCATCGTTGTTTGTCCTTTCGAGTGGGGACTGACGGGCCTTCGATTGCCGGGCAGAACGGATCGTCGCCGCGGAACTCCTCGTCGAGGAGCACCTCGAACGCTTCGGCGCCACCGGCCGTCTCGGCCGCGACGGTCCGGGACACAACATCGCCGAAAGACCGATGACTGGACGTCGTGTCTGTCATTGCAGACTGCCAGTGGCGGCATGGCTCAACTGGCGAGCGGTCCGAGCCACTGCCCGCCGCTGACCTCGATGCTTGCTCCCGTGATCCAGCGCGCGGCATCTGAAGCCAGGAAGGTCACGACGTCGGCGACATCCGGCGGGAGCCCGACGCGGCCCATCGCGATCGTCGAGATCACTGCCGGCCTGATCCGAGGTGCGGCGTCCAACCAGGCTCCCATGTCGGTGTCCAACGACACCCGGTGTGACGGTGTTGACGGTGATCTCGTGCGGAACAAGGGCGTTCGCGAGGGTGCGGCCGAAGACCTCGATGGCTGCCTTGTTCATGGCGTAGTGCGTGAACGGGCTGGCAATCCGTGTCACGGCCGACGACAAATTGATAATGCGTCCGCCGTTGCGCATGCGTGCAACCGCTCGCTGCGTGATGAAGAACGGTGCCCGGACGTTGACCGCGCAACTGTGGTCGAAGGCTGCCGGGGTGACCTGATCGAACGGCGTGGGATCGAGTACTCCGGCGTTGTTGACGAGCACGTCGAGCGCCTTTCCGTCCAAGGCGGCGTCAAGGTCATCGAAGAGTCGGTCGATCGCATCGTCGACGCCGAGATCAGCGTTGAGCAGGAACGCCTCCCCCCCGGCCGCATCGATCGCCGCCAGGGTCTCGTTCGCGGCGTCGTCATTGGTCCCGTAGTGCACGCCGACGAGCGCACCTTCGGCGGCGAGCCGCCCGGCCACAGCGCGGCCAATCCCGCGCGAGGCCCCGGTGACCAGCGCTGTCTTGGTTGTCAACTCCATCATGTGAGTCCCTCGGATCGTCTCTGTCAGCGATAGCCGCCGACGATGGTCGCTCCGGTCGCCACCGGGAGGACCTCACATCGATCAGCGACGTTCGCCACGAAAGCTTGAAAGGCCTGCATGTCCTGTGGCGAGTCGGGGTTCCCGACGTCGTGCTCGATCAGAACGTGGATGAATGTCACCCCGTCCTCAAGTCGAAAAACCCGGTACGTGAATCCCTCCGGCTGGCGTTTCTCCAGTTCGGCGAAGATCGCCTCGATCAACTTTTGATTCTCGTCGGCCCGCTCGGGCTTAGCCTGATAGCGCACCACCGTCGTGTTCATCGTCTGGCCCACTTCGCTCCTTCGATTGCAGGGCACAACGGGTCGTCGCCGCTTTCGGAACTCCACTGGCCAGACTCAAGCCTGACAACGAAACCATCCCGGAGCGGCAACCTTCTCGTCGTCGTTCTCGTCGTCCGAGTCGTTCCTTCCAGGTGTGTGGTCAGGGTGAGAGTCCGAGCTGGGTCAAGCTGCCGAGGACGTCCGTGGCACCCCAACGCTCGACCATGAGCCCCTCCTCCATTCGGCCTACTTGGACTTGGCGGACCTCGAATCGTCTGCCCGTCGGGGCGCGCCCGAAGAACTCGCCCTTGTGGGTCCCGGACACACGGAGGGCCAACGCTATGTAGCCGTCGTCAACGACCATGGCCTCGGGCGCGAGCTCGAGGTCGGGGAACGATTCGACGAGTCCGCGCCAGTACTGCTTGATGCCCTCGAGCCCCGCGGCCTGGCCGTCAGCCGCGTCGTGGTCGACAATGTGTTCGGCGAAGAACTCACCGAAGCGGTCGAAGTCGTGTGACGGGAAGATCTCGGCACCGAGCGCGACGGCCTTCAGGTTCTGTTCCTTAGACATGAGGCTTTCCTCCGAGAGAGCGTTCGGCCGCTTCGACCCCCTTGGCTTCCGACGCTGCGCCGGACCCCCGGACATAACATCTGCCATGTGGCCGATCCTGAGGACGTGGGCTGGCCAGACTTGATCGGCGACGCTCCGTGACGTCCGAACGCCGGCTGCCCGCCGGCACTGTGACCTTTCTCGTAGCTGACGACAGCGTCGAGGTGTTCGCGACTGCAACGGAGGCCATTTCGGCCGCCGCCGCCCAGCGTGCCGACGGCGCGGCGGCAGCCCGCGTGGCTTTGACGACCGGTGATGGCCAGATCGGTCCCGACGGTCAGTACCGTGGGCCCGCCCTCGATCGCGGCGTTCGCCTACGCGACGTCGCCCAGCCGGGCCACGTTCTCGTGTGTGACGTCACCGCCTCCCTGGCGGCTCAGGCGGTGCCGGAGGGCCAGAGGCTCGCGGATCTTGGCGTTCATCGGTTGCATGTCCTGGCGCAGCCCGAGCGCATCTTCGAGCTGGTCGATATGCGAATTGGGCCAGTCATGCCTGGCCTGTTGACGCTCGACGTCGAGCCCAACAACCTGCCGGTGCAGCTCACCACCTTCGTCGGCCGCCGGGACGAGCTCTCCTCGATCGCCGACCTGATCTCGTCGTCTCGGTTATTGACCCTGACCGGCCCGCCCGGGTGCGGCAAGACCCGACTGGCTGCCCAGACGGCCGCCGAGCAGATCGAGCGTTGGCCAAACGGCGCGTGGTGGGTAGACCTGTGCGCAGTCACCGATGCCGCCTCGGTCGCAGGGCAGGTGGCGGCAGCGACGGGCGTCCTCGTTGAACCTCGGGCCGGCGCCTTGCGGGCGCTCACCGTGCATCTCCGCGACCGTCGGCTCCTGGTGTGCTTGGACAACTGCGAGCAGGTCCTCGACGGCGCCGCCGAAGTAGTCGAGACGCTGCTGCGCGCCTGTCCCGACGTGTCAGTCCTTGCCGAGAGCCGCTCGGGGTGTCAGGCGAAGTCGTGTGGCGGGTCCCGCCCATCAGCGACGGCGAGGCGCTTGCCCTGTTCGTCGAGCGGGCGAGCCGGGTGCGACCCTGGCTCGCGCTCGACACCGCCAATGAGTCGGTCGTCCGCTCAATCTGTCGCGAACTTGACGGGATCCCATTGGCCATTGAGCTCGCCGCGGCATGGATGGGGACACTGACGCCTTCGCAAATAGCGGCTCGGCTCGACGCCCGCCTGGCGCTCCTCGTTCGTGGGCCCCGTCGCGCCGTGCCTCGCCAACAGACCATGGCAGCCGCGATCGAGTGGAGTCACGACCTCCTCCGAGAGCCAGCGCGTGGCGTGTTCCGACGCCTCGCCGTCTTCGCGGGCGGCTTCACCCTCGATGCCGCATGCGCCGTGTGCTCGAGCGACGACATCGACGCCGCGAGCATGCTCGACCTGGTCGGCGATCTCGTCGAAAAGTCCCTCGTCGTAGCCGACGAGTTGGACGGAGACGGCCGGTACCGACTGCTCGAGACCATTCGTCAGTACGCCCTCGACCGGCTCGCCGACGCCGGCGAGGAACACGACGTGCGCATCCGGCACTTCGACTACTTCACCCGCATCGCCGAGGCGGCCGATCACGACGTCGTCCATGTCGATGAAGACGACGCGTTGCGGCGCTTGTCGGCTGAGCACGACAACCTTCGATCCGCGTTGGAGTGGGCGTTCGCAGCCGGAGACCCAGACCGACCACGCCGGCTCTCGGCGGCCATGATCCATCTGTGGCGGCTCGGAGGCCACCCCGTCGAGGGCTTGCGCTACCTGCGCCGTACTCGACCTCATGCCCGACGACCGGACGTCGCGGCAGGCGCAGCTGCTTTGTGGCGTCGCCGCCGTCGCAATTCCGGGCGGGCAGGTCGCCGTCATTGCTGAGGCCGCCGAGCGCGCCTATGCCGTTGCCAGCGAATGTCGCGACGACACGTACGCCGCCCGCGCCCTGTTCCTCCTCGCGTTCGTCCAGGCCTTCGTCGACTTCGACCGGTCGTGGACTCTCTGCCTCGACGCCCGCGAGCACGCCGACCGCGCACATGATCCGTTAGTGGCCGATGGCGCCAAGATCGCCCAGGGGATCCTGCTCTCGCACCGGGATCGCTTCGCCGACGCTCGGCCGCTACTGCGCGACGGTTATGAAGGCTGCGTTCGCCGCGGGAACCGGTACTTCGCCGCGCTCGCGCTCAACTATCTCGACGACGAGGCGCTGCTGACGGGCCAGATCGGTCTCGCGTGCGAGCTTGCCGAGGAAGCCCTCGCGGTCGCCGAGCCCCTGGCGGACTTCCAATGCGTCGGCCAGGCGCTCGCGCACCTGGCGCTGGCGCGCGGCTACGCCGGGGACATCGAGGGCGCATGCCGGCTGCTTGATCCCGTCGTCCGCTCGATCGACGACGCCGACTATCGAACGTACGTTCCTCGCCTCGTCCCCACCTTGGGCAAGCTGCACCTCTGGGCAGCGGACTACGAAGTGGCCCTCGCATGGTTCGAGCGCGACGTCCGCCACGCCGACCCCATCTCGCCCAGCCAAATCGTGGCCCGTTCGCTGCCCGGACTGGCGGCCGCGCTGCGCCAGCTACGGCGCGACGACGAAGCAAACGAGCGCGCTGAGCAGGCGATCGCGACCGCTCGCCACCTGGAGATGTGGCACGTCGTCGCCGACGCCCTCGAACAGGCGGCCCACCTCGCTGCGCGCGACGACACCGGGACAGCTGAGAACCTCCACCACGAAGCCCTCGCCCTCCGGGTCGAACACGGGCTGCGTACTGCGTACGTCGACAGCCTGGACGCGCTCGCCGCTCTCGCCATCGACGCCGAGAGCCTGCCCGAGGCAGCGCGCATCTACGCCGCCAGCTCGGTCGCGCGCGACGCCATCAGCTACCCGCGACGTCCCGCGGACGAACCCGAGTACGGAGCGGCTGTCCACCGGCTGCGATCGGCGCTCGGCGAGCGCACGTTCGCGACGGTCTGGGCCGAGGGCGCAACCTTGACGCTCGACGACGCAGTGGCTTACGTCCGCCGGGCCCGGGGCGCTCGGGGCAGGCCGACGTCCGGGTGGGACAGCCTGACCCCCGCCGAACTCGACGTCGTGCGACTCGCAGCCGAGGGTCTGACCAATCCCGAGATCGGCCAGCGCCTGTTCATGAGCCGTGGCACGGTGAAGACCCACCTCGCCCACGTCTTCGCCAAGGTCGGCGTCGCGAACCGCACCGAGCTTGCGACGATGGCGCAGGCTCGGCTCCAACGACATGCCCCTCGTAGAACACCCGACCACCCGCGGACCACAGGACCTTGAGCCAACGAGCAGTTCGCGGCTGGGGTCCGCCGATGCTGAGATCAACAAGGGAGCACGGGTCCCGTGTACCTCCCCGCTGGTCACCGACCACCGGCCCGCTATTCAGTGGGCCTTGCTGATGACCTCGACGGCCTCCTGCACAGTGGTGTAGGTGCGAGGTTCCCACGGGTGCCCGCTGGAAGAC
>JBKPFS010000120.1:0-25440 GCA_046728935.1 Actinomycetota bacterium
GCGCGGCACTCGGGCCCGCCGTCGGCGGCCTCCTCACGGAGTTCGTCTCCTGGCAGTCGATCTTCCTCGTCCAGGCGCCCGTGGGCGCTCTCCTGGCCACGACGCTGCTCGCGCCCGCGAAACGCGAAGGGTCAGCCCCCGGCGCCCGACGCTCGCCCCCGGGGCACCCGCACGTGGGGGCCAACATCGCGCTGGCGCTCGTCTCGGCGGCCCTCGCCGCAGCGCTCTTCCTCGTCGTCCTGCTCCTGATCGAGGGCTGGCGCCTGAGTCCCGTGGTCGCCGCCGCGACGGTGACGGTGATGCCCTGCGCGGCGCTCCTAACAGCACCGCTGGCGCGCCGGGTCGAGCCGGTCGACGCCCGGGCCGCGACCGGGGTGATCCTGATCGCCGGCGGGCTGGCGGGGTTGGCGCTGCTCCCCGACGCGTCGGTCCTGGTCACGTTCGCGCCGCAGGCCCTGGTGGGCGTCGGGCTGGCGCTGACGCTCTCGGCGCTCACCGAGGCCGCGCTCGCGGGCCGTGCCCCGCAGGCGATCCACGGCGGCTGGACGATCGCGGCCCGTCATGCCGGGGTGGTCGTCGGCCTGCTGGTGCTGACGCCAGTGTTCACCGCCGATCTCGACACCGAGCGCGACGACGCTGAGCAGGCCGGCACCGCCGCGCTGCTCGATGCGCGCCTGCCGCCCACGTCGAAGCTCGAGCTCGCGTCCCGGATCGCCGACCGGATCCGGGAGGAGGGCGACAAGGTGCCGGTGCTCGCCCCCGCCTTCGAGCCGCTGCCCGAGGACGAGGCGGAGCGGGCCGAGACGGTCGACTTACGGACGACGATCCAGGACGAGGTCGACGCCGCGGCGACCCACGCCTTCAGCCGCTCGTTTCTGCTCGCCGCCGGCTTCGCGCTCGCGGCGCTGCTGCCCATCGCCATCGTCCGGCGGAGGGTCGAGCTGTGAGCGCGAGGGTGAGCGTGGGCGCCGCGGTCGCGGTTTCGGCGGCGCTGGTCTCCCTCTATCTCGCGCTCGGCGGAGCGAGCTACGAGCCGACGCCGGTGGCCGATCCATGCCAGCCGCGGGAGTGGCGCTCGCCCGAGGGAATCGAGGAGTCGGCGGAGCAGTTCACGCTCTCGGCGCTCGACGGCGCCGCCTGCGAGCTCCACGTCACCCGCGAGCGGCTCGCGCTCGCACTCGCGACCCCCGAGGCACGCCGGCGATTCGCGGCCGAGTACGGGATCGACGACGCGCAGCTCGAGGCCGCGGTGCGGGCGGGTCTCGAGCGCGCGGTCGACGACGCCGAGCGCGCCGGAGCCCTCAACCCGCTCGTCGCCTCGGGGTTACGAGCGGCGATCGCCCAGCTGCCGGTCGACGAGGCGATCGCGCTCATCAACGACGCCCGCGAGGTCTTCGAGGGCGGCCAGGACCTGCTCGAAGGCTTGCTGTAGGTCGGATCACCCGAAACCGGCCGCTCGGACGCTGGGGCCCGCCGAACGAATGAATCCCGCCGGGTACGAGCCGCCGTCTTATTTGGTGGCGCGCCAGACCTGCCACATGAACAGCGGCTGGAGGGGCAGGCGCGCGTAGAGCAGCCAGCGGGGGATGCGGTCGGCGGGCACGCCGCGCCCCGCCACCTCCTCGGGCCGTTGCGCCATGTACACGTTGGCGGGGAAGACGGCGACGAGGAGCGCGAGCAGCCACCAGCGCCCGAATCGCCGGGTGCGGGGCCTCAGGAGCGCCAACCCACCGACGATCTCGCCGACGCCGCTCACCTGTACGGCCTCGCGCGGATTCGGGACGTACGGTGGGACGATCGCCTCGTACTCGCGGGGACGCAGGAAGTGCATCGTCCCGGCGAAGACGAACGCGGCGCCGACGCGCTGAGGCGTGGTCATCGCTCGCCAGTATCTTCAACTGGCATGCCGGAGTTCAAGCTCAACCCCGCCTACTCGCCCACGGCCGACCAGCCGAAGGCGATCGCCGGCCTGGCCGAGGGGCTCGAGGCCGACGGGCGCTTCCTGACCCTGCTCGGCGCGACCGGGACGGGGAAGACGTTCTCGATGGCGGGGGTGGTCGAGGCGGTGCAGCGCCCGGCGCTGGTGATCGCCCACAACAAGACTCTGGCCGCACAGCTCTGCAACGAGTTCCGCGAGTTCTTCCCCGACAACCGGGTCGAGTACTTCGTCAGCTACTACGACTACTACCAGCCTGAGGCCTACGTCCCGGCGCAGGACCTCTACATCGAGAAGGACTCCTCGATCAACGACGAGATCGACCGCCTTCGCCACGCCGCGACGGCCGCTCTGCTCGCCCGGCGGGACGTGGTCATCGTCGCCTCGGTCTCGTGCATCTACGGGATCGGGTCGCCCGAGCTCTACAAGCGCCAGATGCAGCTGTTCAAGGTCGGCGAGTGGATCGATCGCGACGAGCTCTTTCGCAAGCTCGTCGGGATGCAGTACAGCCGCAACGACACCGTGCTCACCCGCGGCACGTTTCGCTCCCGGGGCGAGGTGCTCGAGATCTTCCCCGCCTACGCGGAGACCGCGTACCGGATCGCGCTCTTCGGCGATGAGGTGGAGGCGATCCAGCACTTCGACCCGCTGACCGGCGAGGTGCTCGACGAGATCGACCACGTCGCGGTGTGGCCCGCGTCGCACTACGTCACCGAGGAGGAGACGCTCGAGCGGGCGGTGGTCGAGATCAAGCGGGAGATGGACGAGCGGATCGCCTACTTCGAGGAGCGCGGCAAGGAGCTCGAGGCCCACCGCCTGCGGCAGCGGACCGAGTACGACCTCGAGATGCTCAAGGAGCTCGGCTTCACCTCCGGGATCGAGAACTACTCGCGGATCCTCGACGGCCGCCCGCCGGGATCGCCGCCGCACACGCTGATCGACTACTTCCCCGACGACTTCGTCGTCTTCGTCGACGAGTCGCACCAGACGATCCCCCAGCTCGGCGGCATGTACGAGGGCGATCGCTCACGCAAGCAGACGCTCGTGGATCACGGCTTCCGGCTGCCCTCGGCGCTCGACAACCGCCCGCTCAGATTCGACGAGTTCCTCGACCGGATCGGCCAGCTGGTCATGGTCTCGGCGACGCCCGGCGAGTTCGAGCGCAACGTCTCATCGCGGATCGTGGAGCAGATCGTCCGCCCGACCGGGATCGTCGACCCCGAGGTCGAGGTGCGCGCGACCAAGAACCAGATCGACGACCTGATGAACGAGGTCCGCCGCCGCGCCGAGGCCGGCGAGCGCGTGCTGGTGACGACGCTCACCAAGAAGATGGCCGAGGACCTAACCGGCTACCTCCTCGAGCACGGATTCCGCGTCCGCTACCTGCACTCGGAGGTGGACACGCTGGAGCGGATCCAGATCGTTCGCGACCTGCGCCTCGGCGAGTACGACGTGCTGGTCGGCGTGAACCTCCTGCGCGAGGGCCTCGACCTCCCGGAGGTCTCGCTGGTCGCGATCCTCGACGCCGACAAGGAGGGCTTCCTGCGCGGCGAGACGAGCCTGATCCAGACGATCGGCCGCGCCGCCCGCAACGTCCGCGGACGGGTGCTGATGTACGCGGACAAGGAGACGGAGGCGATGCGCAAGGCGATCCAGGAGACCGACCGCCGGCGCGCGATCCAGCTCGCCTACAACCACGAGCACGGGATCACCCCGGAGACCGTGCAGAAGGGGATCTCCGACCTGACCGACTTCCTGGCGATGGAGTCTCGCGCCGCACCCTCGCGGCGGCGGCGAGTGCGCACCGGCGACGGGAACGAGCCGATGACGTCGGAGCAGCTCGAGAAGGTGATCGTCGAGCTCGAGGAGGAGATGCTGGTCGCGGCCGAGGACCTTCGCTTCGAGGAGGCGGCCCGGATCCGCGACGAGCTGAAGGAGCTGCGCCGCGACCTCGAGGCGCTTCGCGCCTGAGGGCCTCTCCCGCTGGGGATGGGCCCCGAGCGCCATGCATGCCACGCGGGGCCGGATCGTCTCACGGCGCCCGAGGTAATCGCGCTTGCAAATCGCCTCGGTGCCGGCGAACCGTGCGCTCGCCGCGCGGCGAGGTCTAAGCTTCGATCCCATGACCGATGCGGAGCAGATCGTTCGCGACGTGGCCGAGCGGGTGCGTGAGCTGGTCACGGACGCCGAGCGGCGGGCGGCCGAGATCGTCAGCGAGGCGGAGGAGGAGGCGAAGCGGATCCGCGAGCGGGCCGAGGCCGAGGGTCGCGAGCGGCTCGACGACGTGCGCAAGGCGCTGGACGAGCTTCAGGGGAAGCTCGGCGTGGCCGTTCCGGGCACGAAGTCCGAGGTCGACCCCGGGCCGGCGACCGTCCCGGAGCCGAGTCCCGAACCGGTCCCGGAGCCCACGCCCGACCCCGTGCCCGAGCCGACGCCGGACCCGGTCCCGGAGCCGACGCCCGAGCCGGTGCCCGAGCCGACCCCGCCCCCCGACGAGGGCACGCCCCCGTCCGCCGGCAACGGCGTGGCGAAGTCCGGCGACGCCGTCGCGGCGCGCCTGGTGGCGATGAACATGGCCCTGGACGGGGCCTCTCGCGAGGAGATCGAACGGGCGCTGGCCGACGGCTATCAGCTCGACGACACCGCCGGCCTGATCGACGACGTCCTGGCCAAGACCGGTAAATAACCGGTCGTCGGCGCTTACGGCCTGCCGGGTCAGGCAACAGGCCCTAGCCCGGCGGCGGCGGACGCGAAGCGGAGCACGCCGCCGGAGTTTGTGCTCTGGGGCCCCTCGTACACTTGTTCGCCCATGGCCGCGGCGGGTCAGATCGTCATCTCCGGTGCACGCGCCCACAACCTCAAGGGCATCGATCTGACCCTGCCCAGAGAAGCCCTGATCGTGGTGACGGGCCTCTCCGGCTCGGGCAAATCGAGCCTCGCCTTCGACACGATCTACGCCGAGGGCCAGCGACGCTACGTGGAATCGCTCTCGGCGTACGCCCGCCAGTTCCTGGGGCAGATGGAGAAGCCCGACGTCGATTCGATCGAGGGTCTCTCGCCGGCGATCTCGATCGACCAGAAGACGACCTCGCGCAACCCGCGCTCGACGGTCGGGACCGTGACCGAGATCTACGACTACCTGCGCCTGCTCTGGGCGCGGATCGGCAAGCCCCACTGCTTCAACTGCGGTGCGCCGATCGCGGGCCAGTCGCTCGAGCAGATCACCGATCGGGTGCTGACCCTCGAGGACGGCGCGCGGTTCATGCTCCTGGCGCCGGTGGTGCGCGAGCGCAAGGGGGAATACGGACGGATGCTGGAGGAGATGCGCTCGCAGGGCTATGCCCGCGCCGTGGTCGATGGGGAGCTTCGCCGGCTCGACGAGCGGATCGAGCTCGACAAGAAGTACAAGCACGACATCTCGATCGTCGTCGACCGCCTGGTGATGAAGGAGGGCATCCGCAAGCGGCTCGCGGAGTCGCTGGAGGCGGCCTCCCAGCTCGCCGAGGGCATCGTCGAGATCGAGCTGATGGACGGCGGCGGATCCGGTGACGGCAAGGCGGCCGAGGGCCCCGGCGCTCAGGTGCTGTCCGGGCCGAGCGCCGGCAAGCGCGGCGAGGTCCTGGTCTTCTCCGAGAAGTTCGCCTGTCTCAACTGCGGCACGTCGATGCCGGAGCTAGAGCCGCGCATCTTCTCCTTCAACTCGCCGCACGGCTGCTGCCAGCGCTGCCACGGGCTCGGATTCCAGCGGGTCATCGATCCCGAGCTGATCGTCCCTGACCCCACGCTGTCGATCTCAGAGGGCGCGCTGGAGCCTTGGACCAAGGCGGCGTCGATGTACCACCGCCGGCTGCTGGAGGCGGTCGCCGAGGCGAATGACATCGACGTCGACGTGCCATGGCAGGACCTGCCCAAGCGTGACAGGGCGCTGCTCCTCGAGGGCACGGGCGACCAGCGCCACACCGTCTCCTACCGCAACCGCTTCGGTCGTCGGCGCACCTACACGGTGCGCTTCGACGGCATGCTCTCGAGCCTCGAGCGCCGCTACGAGAACACCGACTCGGACAACACCCGCGAGCGCATCGAGGGGCTGATGGCGCTGCGGCCGTGCCCGGCGTGTCACGGCGCCCGCCTGCGCCCCGAGAGCCTCTCGGTGATCGTCGGCGGGCTGAACATCTACGAGTACACGCAGATGTCGGCGCGAGCCGCGCTGGAGTGGATCGAGGGACTCGAGCTGACCGAGACCGAGCGGGCGATCGCCCGCCTGGTCGTGCGCGAGGTGGCGGAGCGGCTGCGCTTCCTCGACAGCGTCGGCATCGGCTACCTCTCGCTGGAGCGCGCGGCCGCGACCCTGTCGGGTGGCGAGGCGCAGCGGATCCGGCTCGCGACCCAGATCGGCTCCAGCCTAGTCGGGGTGCTCTACATCCTCGATGAGCCCTCGATCGGCTTGCACCAGCGCGACAACCGCAAGCTGATCGGCACCCTCGAGCGTCTGCGCGACCTCGGCAACACCGTGATCGTCGTCGAGCACGACGAGGGAACGATTCGCGCCGCCGACCATGTGGTCGACCTGGGCCCCGGCGCCGGCGAGCACGGCGGCGAGGTGGTCGCCGAGGGCACGCCGACGGAGATCGCGGCGGCCGCCGAATCGCTGACCGGGGAGTTCCTCTCGGGCTCGCGTCAGATCGCCGTGCCCCCCGACCGTCGCGAACCACGAGGCGAGCTGCTGGTCCGGGGCGCGCGCCAGCACAACCTGAAGGCGATCGACGTGCCCTTCCCGCTCGGGGTGTTCTGCTGCGTGACCGGGGTCTCGGGGTCGGGCAAGTCGACCCTGGTCAACGAGATCGTCCACCGAGCGGTGGCGAACCGCCTGCATCGGGCGCGGCTGCGGCCTGGCGCGCACGATCGGATCGAGGGCATCGACCAGATCGACAAGGTGATCAACATCGACCAGTCGCCGATCGGCCGTACCCCGCGCTCCAACCCCGCGACCTACACCGGCGTCTTCGACCACATCCGGGCGCTCTACGCCAGCACCCGCGAGGCGCGGGCCCGCGGCTACAAGCCCGGCCGCTTCTCCTTCAACGTCAAGGGCGGGCGCTGCGAGGTGTGCCGCGGCGACGGGCAGATCAAGATCGAGATGCACTTCCTGCCCGACGTCTACGTCCCCTGCGAGCAGTGCCACGGCCGTCGCTACAACCGCGAGACGCTCGAGGTGCGCTTCAAGGGCAAGTCGATCGCCGACGTGCTCGAGATGTCGGTCGCCGAGGCGGTCGAGTTCTTCGACGCGATCCCGAAGATCGCCCGCCGCCTGCGGACGCTGCATGACGTCGGCCTCGACTACATCCGGCTCGGCCAGCCGGCGACCGAGCTCTCCGGCGGCGAGGCGCAGCGGGTGAAGCTGGCCACCGAGCTCTCCAAGGTCGCCACGGGCGATACGCTCTACATCCTCGACGAGCCGACCACCGGTCTCCACTTCGCGGACGTCGAGCGGCTGCTGGAGGTGCTCGACCGCCTCGTGGACGCCGGTAACACCGTGGTCGTGATCGAGCACAACCTCGACGTGATCAAGTCCGCCGATCGGATCGTCGACCTGGGGCCCGAGGGCGGCGAGGCCGGGGGCGAGCTGCTCGCCACGGGCACGCCGGAGCAGGTGGCCGCCGAGCGCGCGTCGTACACGGGCCGGTTCCTGCGCGACCTCGTCGAGCCCTCGGAGCCGGCGCCGAAGCCGCGCCGGGCGAAGCCCCGCAAACGCGAGCCGGTCGCGGCCTGATGGACATCGACCGCGCGGCTCCGGCGATCGCCGGGAGCGAGATCGAGGTCGCGGCGACGCCCGAGGCCGTCTGGGACGTGTTCACCGACTTCGAGGGGTGGCCGGGCTGGAACCCGGCCGTGAAGACGGTCTCGATCGATGGCCCGGTCGCTCTGGGCACGAGCTTCACCTGGAAGGCCGGGGCGAGCACGCTGACGTCCACGATCCGCGAGGTCGATCCGCCACGATCGATCGTCTGGACGGGTCGCACGATGGGCATCCACGCGATCCACGCCTGGCATCTGGAGCCCATCGCGCGAGGGACGGGCGTGCGCACCGAGGAATCGTGGACGGGGCTGCTTCCTCGCCTGCTTCGCGGCCGCATGACGAGGACCCTCCAGGAGAGCCTCGACGAGGGCCTTGGGCACCTGAAGAACGCGGTCGAGGGGCGCCCGCCGTCTGCCGACGCGACGCCCGAGCCCTAGCGCGGGCCGAGCTCCGCGAGCACGGCCTCCAGCGTCTCGTCCGCCTGCGAGGCGCAGGGGATCGTCTCGCCGGTGCCCTCGATCCGGATGTCGACGTTCTCGGTGATGCCGGCCTTCGCCGGCTCGACCCGGACCTGATCCCGTGGCCACGAGGCCGCCGCCTCGGGCCAGATCGTGACGTAGTAGTCGGTGTCGTCGATCGTCACCCCGCGCGCCTTGAAGGCGCGCGCCTCGTTGTCGGTGACGGCGAGCACGAAGGTGCGCGGGAGCGTCTTGCTCGCCCGGGGCTTCAACACCATCAGGCCGAAGCTGAGCGTCGCCGCCAGGTAGGAGGGCGAGTGGCCCTGGCGCAGGATCGTCGCTCCTTTGACCACGCCGGGGAGCCACCCCGCCTCGTTCAGCGCCCGCGCGATGTCGTCGCCCGACTTGACCAGCGGCCGGATCGAATCGGCCATCAGGCGCCGAGCCCGAACATGTCGGTTGCCGCCGCCGCGATCACGAAGATCGACCCGCCGATGATCACGACAGAGTGGTACCAGTAGCGACCGCCACGCTGGCGGTGGATGGTCATCCCGACGCGGGGGCCTGCGTGGTGCCCTCCCGGAGGACCCGAATGACCTCCTGGGTCCACGGATCGTCCTTGACGCCGCCTGGTGCCAGGGTCGCCTTCTCGCCCTCTGCGGGCGAGCTGATGGTCAGCATGGTCAGGCCCAGCTTCGGATCCGTGCTGATCTCGAGCCCCGCGCGGTCCCAGACGGCAGCCTCGTCCTTCATCGCGTAGTTCCGGCCCTTCTGCTTGCAGTTGAAGGCGTGGAGCTTGGTCGGCGTGACCGCGAGGAGCAGCCTCGCCGGAAGGCCGCCGGCCTTCTTCTTGTTGCGCAGGGCGTTGGCGGCGTAGACGAGGCCCCCGAGCTGGCCCTTGGAGATCGCGAAGGAGGATGCGGCGCCTCCGCGGCGGAACGGCCCCACGGCGAGCACCTGCTCGCCGACCTTCTCCTCGGCCATGCGGCGGACTTCTCCGTGTACTCCGCCGCCGTCTCCTCGCTGATGTCGAGCATGCCCATCCTCGGACTCCCCTCTGGTGGTGTCCGCGCCACCCTACCGCCTGCCTTCGGTCTGAGAAGCTGCCCCGCGGAAATGGGCGAGCTCTCCGCTTGGCGGACCTGGTGGGTGAAGCGCCGCTGGTACGAGCGCAACCGGCGCTGGCGGCGCCGCTGGCGCATCACCCGTCACGCCGCCCGGGGTGGCTTCTTCATCCGCTATCCGGTCGAGGGCGAGGTCCTGGAGGCGCTCGATTCGGGCCGGCTTGAGGTGGGGGAGGGAACCCTGCTCGAGCCCGGCTGCTGGTTGACCCTCGGGCCCGAGGCGCAAATCGTGATCGGTGAGGGCTGCTTCCTCAACCGCGAGACGATGCTCGCCTCGGTCGAGCGAATCGAGATCGGCGACCACGTGATGTTCGCCAACGGGTGCTTCGTCGGCGACGGCGACCACCGCTACGACGACCCGGACAAGCCGATTACCTGGCAGGGCTTCGAGCCGCGCGGGCCGGTCCGGATCGGGGACAACGTGTGGTTCGGGGTCAACTGTGTGGTCACCGGCGGGGTCGAGATCGGCGACCGAGCGGTGATCGGGGCCAACTCCGTCGTCACCAACGACATCCCGGCGGGGGTCATCGCCGCCGGCGCCCCGGCGATGGTGATCCGCGAGATCGAGTTCAGGCGGAGGCCTGAGTAGCGTGCGGAGCGCAATGACGATCCTCCTTGCATCGATCTGCCTCGTGGGAGCGGCGTGCGGGGACGACGAGACCCAGACCGCGGCGAGCGGGGCCAGCGGCCCCACCGGCGCCCAAGGCGTAGCTGCCGGATCGGGGGGAGGGGGCGGGGAGAGCGGGGAAGGCTCGTCGGCGAGCCCCCAAGCCACCGTCGAGGCCTCGGACCCCGCCTCGGTGGTCAAGGCGGTCCTGACGGGCGACGTCGCCACCGCGTGCCACGACTTCGTCAGCGAGGACTACGTGGGCGAGAACTACGGAAGCGAGGCTGGCTGCGAGGCGGCCGTGGCCGCCGGGGGCGTCGCCAACTCAGCCGGCGTCGAAGACGTCGAGGTGCACGGTGATCAGGCGACGGCCGTCGCGGTACCCCACGGCGGACCGTCGAGCGGGGAGCGCATCGACGTCAAGCTGGTGCAGGAGGACGACACCTGGAAGGTCGACGACCTCAAGTCGCGGGTCCGGGTCGGCCCGTGAGCCCTCGCCGCGGCACCTACTCGATCGTCGCCCGTGATGCGGAGACCGGCGAGCTCGGGGTGGCGGTGCAGTCGCACTGGTTCTCGGTCGGGTCGATCGTCAGCTGGGCACGGGCGGGGGTTGGGGCGGTGGCGACGCAGTCATTCGCCGAGCCCGCCTACGGGCCGCGGCTGCTGGATGCGATCGCGGCGGGCGAATCGGCAGGCTCGGCGCTGGACCGGCTGGTCTCCGAGGACGATCAGGCCCGGTTTCGCCAAGTCGCGGTGGCCTCAGCGAACGGCGAGACGGCCGCGCACACAGGCGACGGATGCATCCGCTTCGCCGGCGACGTCGCGGGGCAGGGCTTCAGCGTGCAGGCGAACATGATGGCCTCACCCGATGTGTGGCCGGCCATGGCCGCCGCATTCGAGGGCGCGGAGGGGACGTTCGCGAGGCGGCTCCTCGCAGCGCTCCAGGCCGGGGAGGGTGCGGGCGGCGATGTGCGAGGCCGCCAGTCCGCTGCGATGGTGGTCGTTCCCGAGTCGGGGGAGCCGTGGCGGCGCTCGGTCGAGCTCAGGGTGGAGGACCATGCCGATCCCCTGGGCGAGCTCGAGCGGCTCCTCGATCTGCACGATGCGTACGCGCTGGCGAACGAGGCCGATGATCTCTCCGGCGCGGGCCGCTACGACGAGGCCGCGGACCGCTACCGCAGGGCACTGGAGCTGGCCCCCGACAACGACGAGCTGGTCTTCTGGGGCGGCCTCGGCAGGGCTCAGCACGGCGACGTCGAGGAGGGGGCCGCGCTCGTCGGCCGCGCGATCGAGGCCCATACGGGCTGGCGCGATCTGCTCGCCCGTCTGGACGCGGAGACCGCCCCCGGCGCCGAGGCGGTCCGGCAAGCGCTGGGCGTCGATTCCTAGCCGATCACCTGCACGACGACGGTGCGCTCGCGAGGCCGGTCGTCGAAGTCGATCAGCACCAGCTGCTGCCAGGTGCCGAGGCTGAGCCGGCCCCGCTGGATCGGGACCACCTCGGACGCCCCGACGATCGAGGCCCGCTGGTGGGCGTGCGAGTTGGTGTCCCGGTTGAGCCGGTTGTGCTCGTAGTCGCCCTCGACCGGGATCAGACGGTCGAGCAGCGCGCGAAGGTCGTGCACGCCACCGGGCTCGAACTCCATCGTCGTGATCGCCGCGGTCGAGCCGCGGACGAACGCGCTCGCCTGGCCCTCGTCGATGTCGCTCGCCGCAACGGCCGCCTCCACCTCGTCGGTGATGTCGATGATGTCGGCGTCGCCGCGGGTCGAGAGCCGGATCTCGGAGGTACTTACGGCCATGTATTAGGTGAGCGACCGCAGGAGCGAAAGCAGCATGTCCACTCGTTTCACCGTAATACGAAGCGAGCCGGGCGTCACGCCCGGCTCGCTCTGCACCTCTCTCCTCAGCGCGTCAGACGCCGCGGGGGTGCGGGCCGCGGGTGAGATGGAACTCGTCCATCAGCCGCGGGACCGACACGAGACCGGCGACGCCGATGATCACGTAGACGATGTTCGTCAGCGTGCCCGTCCCGAAGATCTCGGACAGCACGTTGGTATCGCCGTCCGTGATGCCGACGATGCCCCAGTTGAGGGCGCCCAGGAACATGACCAAGAGCGCCAGGGGCTCCAACCTCTTCAGCATCTCCATGTGATTCCTCGCTTTCCTGCGAAGTTCTGTTCGCACATCTTCGTGCGAATCGTCACAAGAAATACACCGAAGGGCTCAGGCGGTTACCAGGAACCTGCTGCTCTCGCCGGGTTTCTGGGACTCAGATCTCGGTCGCGGTCCAGTCCCAGTCGGCGGCGGCCAGGCTCTCCTGATCGAGGTAGCTGCGGAACGCCTCGAGCTCCTCGGGCTCGATCGCGTACGTGTGCTCAGGGCCCGGGAAGGCGCGCGAGCGCACCTCGGCGGCATAGTCGCGGACGCCTCGAACCATCTGATCGCGAACCTCGGCGTAGCGCTTGACGAACTTCGGGGCGTGGCCACCGAAGATCCCGAGCAGGTCGTGGAAGACGAGCACCTGGCCGTCCGTGTCGGGTCCAGCGCCGATCCCGATCACCGGCACGCTGATCCTCTTCACCAGCTCCCCGGCCACCGCCGCCGGGATCGCCTCGAAGACGATCGCGAAGCAGCCCGCCGCCTGGAGGGCGAGCGCCTCCTCGGCGATCTGCGCGGCGCGCGCGGCCGTCTTGCCCTGCGCCTTGTAGCCGCCGAGCGCCGTCGCGGTCTGCGGGGTGAGGCCGACGTGGCCCATCACCGGGATCCCGCTCCTGACGATCGCCCGGGCGCGGTCGACCGAGGCGCCGCCGCGCTCCAGCTTCACGGCGTCGCAGCCCGCGTCCTTGACGAACCGTTGTGCGTTCTCGACCGCCTGCTCGTTGGAGCGCTCGTAGGAGCCGAACGGCATGTCGCCGACCAGCAGGGGCGTGCGCAGGCCGCGGCGGACGGCCGCCGCGAGCATCACCATCTCGGCCATGCCGACCGGGACCGTGGACTCGTAGCCGAGCACCGTCATCGCCGCCGAGTCCCCGACCAGCACCACGTCGACGCCGGCCTCCTCGGCCACCTGCGCCGAGGGGTGGTCGTAGGCGGTCACCATCACGATCGGCTCGGCGGCGAGCTTCATCTCCGCCAGGCGGGGCAGGGTCATCGGCTTGCGCTCGCTCGGCTGGGCCGGTTGCTGCAGATGGCCGCTCATCGAAGCTCCCCCGGGATCGCGAAGTCGGCATGCGAGGCGAGCCCGGAATCGAGCAGCACCTCGGGATGGGAGTCGACTCGGGCGATCCGGTTGTCGTCGTCCACGTGCACGACCACCGGCCCGTACGCCTCGAGATCGGCCTCGCCGCAGGCCCCGAACGAGGCCACGAGGACCTTGTCGCCGCGGTTGACCAGGAGGGCCGCGGCGCCGTTCACCTGCACCGTGCCGGAGTCCGGCTCGCCCTCGATCGCGTAGGTGACGAAGCGGGCGCCGTTGGCGATGTCCCAGACGTGGACCTGCTCGTTCGGAAGCACGTCGGCCGCTCGCATCAGCTCGGGGTCGAGCGTCAGCGAGCCGACGTAGTCGGGGTCGCAGTCGATCACCGTCGCCCGGTGGATCTTCGATTTCAGCATCTGTCTCTGCACGCCCGTTCTCCTTCTTTTCAGGCCGGCTCACCGCCGGCTCCGATCACGACGTTGTCGATCAGGCGGGCCCTGCCCACCCGCGCGGCGACCGCGACCAGCACAGGCCGCCCGTTGAAGCTCTCGGCGGGCGCCAGCCGCTCGGCGTCCCGCGCCTCCAGGTACTCGGGCTCGATTCCCGCCACCCGCAGCTCGGCCCACGCAGCGTCGAGGGCGACGGCAACCGAGCGCTCGCCCGCCGCCGCCACCCGCTCGGCGGCGCGAAGCGCCCGGCTGAGGGCAGCGGCGCGCTCTCGCTCGCCGGGGTCGAGGTAGGCGTTCCGCGAGCTCAGCGCCAGGCCGTCTGGCTCGCGCACCGTCGGCAGCACCGCGACCTCGACGGGAAAGTCGAGGTCCCGAACCATGCGCCGGATGACGATCGCCTGCTGGGCGTCCTTCTGGCCGAAGAAGGCGACGTCGGGCTGCACCGTGTTGAACAGCTTCGCCACCACGGTGGTCACGCCTCGAAAGTGCTCGGGCCCGCGCCGCTCGGGATCTCCGTCGAGCACGTCCGTCAGCCCGCCGGCGACCTCGACCGAGGTCGCGAAGCCCTCTGGGTAGACCTCCTCGGTGGCGGGCGCGTAGATCACGTCGACGCCCGCGGCCTCCGCCAGCGTCGAGTCGCGAGCCTCGTCGCGAGGGTAGGCATCGAAGTCCTCGCCCGGGCGAAACTGCGCCGGGTTCACGAACAGGCTCATAACGACGACGTCGCATCGCGCGCGGGCGGCCCTGAGCAGCGAGAGGTGGCCCTCGTGCAGAGCGCCCATCGTCGGCACGAGCCCGATCGAGCGACGCTTGAGGCGCGCGGGCGCCAGGGCCTCGCGCAACTCGCGCTTGGCCCGGATCACCCTCATCGCCCCTGCCTCCGCGCGATCTCGCGTGTGCGCGCCGCGAGCGCCTCGTACATGGGCTCGAGCTCGGGAGCGACCTCGCGGATCGCCTCGAGGTGCCGAACGACCGTCGCCTCGTCGCCGCGGGCGATCGGGCCGGTCAATGCGGCGCCTCCATCCTCCGCCCAGTTGGCGGCCGCGCGTAGGACCAGCGGCGCGAGCAGATCGCGAGGGCCGTCGATTCCCGCCCGCTCGAAGAGCTCCGCCGCCGACTCCTCGAGCGCGACGAGGAAGTTGGAGGCGATCGCGGCGGCCGCGTGATAGGCCGCGCGCCGATCCTCGGCGACCGCGAAGGGGCGGAGCCCGAGCCGGGCGGCGAGCCGCGTTGCAAAGTGCTCGGCCTCCTCATCGGACCCCCCGACGGCGCAGGCGGCGCCGTCGAGGTCGGCGTCGGGGCCGGGCACGGTCTGAAGTGGGTGGAACCAGAAGGTCGCGGCTCCTCGCTCGGCCGCAGCGCTCAGGGCGTCCATTCCGGTTGCGCCGCTGGTATGGCCGACGAGGCGCAGCGGCGGAACGGCCTCGCTGATCGCCGTGGCCGCGTCGGCCACAGCGGCGTCCGGGACGCAGAGCAGCGCCGCCTCGCACACGCGACAGGACTTGACGGCGTCGTCACGCCCCGTCAGCGCGAACGTGAGCCCGGCCTTCGCCGCCGCGCGAGCGAGCGCCCCGCCCATCCGACCGGCGCCGACGATCGCAAGCGCGGGCAGCGGCTCGTCGTGCAGGGAGGTGGCTGCGTCGGTCGGGAGATCCCGTTCCAGTTCCCGCATGGGAGATACCAGACGGCTTTCGTGTCATTCCTGGGGGTTAGCCCGGAGGCTGCGTGTCCACGCCCTCGCGGGTCGCGGCGGGGCGCAAGTATAGGGACGGTTGTCGAGCACCCCGCCGGCCAGAGCCGCGACGATCGGAGCGCCCGCCTCGCGTGAAGGAGGCTCCGATTTGGCGGCTACCATCGACGCCATGCCGATCTACGAGTTCCGCTGCGAAGCTTGCGGCGCCGTGTTCGAGGAGCTCGTCGAGGCGGGGACCGAGGCGACGACGTGCGCCGCCTGCGGCTCCGAGCGGACGCGGCGCATGCTGTCTGCGCAGGCGGCGCCGTTCTCACTCCTCAAGACGCCCGGCGGGAGCCGCAAGCAGGAGCGCCGCAACGCGAGGCTGCGAGCGAGCACCGAGGCCCGTTTCAAGGAGGCGCGCCGGCGTGCTCGGGCGCGCGGCCGCTCCGGCTCGGGGGATGGGTCGTGAGCAAGGAGTCGAGACGCCAGAGGTTGGTCGAGGTCTACCGGGAGGCGTCCGTGTGCACGCTGTGCCCGCTCGCCGAGGGCCGGACGAATGTGGTTTTCGGCGCGGGCAACTCGGACGCGGAGCTCATGTTCATCGGCGAGGGACCCGGTGCGGAGGAGGACCGCCAGGGGCTGCCGTTCGTGGGACGGGCGGGGCAGCTCCTCAACCAGCTCCTGGAGGGGATCGGGATGAGTCGCGACGACGTCTGGATCAGCAACGTGGTTCGTTGCCGTCCGCCCGGCAACCGGGATCCCCAGCCGGAGGAGATCGATGCCTGCCGGCCGTACACGGACCAGCAGATCGAGCTGATCGAGCCCCGTGTGATCGCGACTCTGGGCAACTTCGCCACCAAGCTGCTGACCGGGAGCAGGGTGGGGATCATGCGGGTGCGGGGCACGCCCCAGGTGCACACGCTTGCGGGGCGCACGCTCTTCGTGATGCCGCTGCTTCACCCGGCGGCGGCACTTCGCACGCCGGCGCTCGTCGACACGCTGCGCGAGGACTTCGCCAAGCTGCCGGAGCTGATTGCGACCGAGCTGCCCGGGAGCGACGCGCCGGAGCCTGTCGCCGTGGTGCAGGCGCCACCGGCCGACCAGCTCGACCTCTTCGCTTGAGCGCCGAGACGACCGTGTCGGCGGCCGAGACGGAGGCGCTCGGGGCGCGGATCGCGGGTGAGCTTCGACCTGGCGACCTGGTGCTCGTCAGCGGCGAGCTCGGCAGCGGCAAGACGACCCTGATTCGCGGCGCCTGCCGTGCCCTCGGCGTGACCGAGCCGGTGGTCTCGCCGACGTTCACGATCGGGCGGCGCTACGCCGGCAGGCTGCCGGTATCACACCTCGACCTCTACCGGCTCGAGGATCTGAGCGTCGAGGAGCCCGGGCTGCTCGACGATTACCTGAGCGAGGAGGCGATCACGTTCGTCGAGTGGCCCGAGCTCGCCGCCGGCGCGCTGGAGCGCGACGGCGTCCGCGTGGCGCGCAACGTCGCGCTTCGCCACGCGGGGGGCGATCGGCGCGAGATCGAGATCCGCTCGCCCGGTGCCGACGGCGGCTAGTACCCCGAGTCCTCAAGCGCCTGCTCGGCCTCGTCCTTTGCCTCCTCCCCCTTCTTCTTGGCCTCCTCGGCCGCCCCTTCGGCCTGCTGCTGCGCCTCCTCGGCCGCCTCTTCGGCCTGCTGCTGCGCCTCCTCGACCTGTCCCTGGACGTCCTTCTGGATCTCCTCCCCCTGCTGCTGGAGCTCCTCCGCGGCCTTCTCGGCGTCGCTCTCGTCATCGCCGCAGCCGGACCAGGCAACGCCGGTGGCGCCGATCGCCAGGATGCCAAGGCCGCTCAGGAGACGACGGCGTAGCCTCACTCGCTCGTTCACTGTGGATCCCTCCTTGTGGTGGTAGAAGCGCCGCGTCCGCGGAGCGGCCGGCGAACCCTAGTCTCTGAAGCGTGGAGCCGTCAACCGCCGGCGCCGTGATCCTCGGCTTCGATAGCGCCACCGACGATTCAACCGTGGCGGTGACCCGCGACGGCGAGGTGCTGACCGAATGGCGCGCCGACGGGCATGGGGGCGAGCGCCCCCGGCACGCCAACGAGCTGCTCCCGCACATCGTCGAGGCGGTGGACGCGGCCGGCGGCTGGGGAGCGGTCGACGCGCTCGCGGTTGGCGTCGGCCCGGGGGCCTTCACCGGGCTGCGGGTCGGCGTGGCCACCGCCCGCTCGCTCGCCCAGGCCCTGGGCAAGCCGCTCGCCCCCGTCGTCTCCCTCGCCGCCCTGGCGGCGGGCATGGGCGAGCGCCCGGCGGCCGCGGGCCGGCCGCGGCTCGCGGCGATCGACGCGCGACGCGGCGAGCTGTTCGCCGCCCTCTACGACCCGCACGGGATCCCCGTGTGGGAGCCCTTCGTGGCGCCGCCCGCGGCGATCGCCGAGCGCCTCACCGAGCTGGGCGAACGACCGCTGGCCGCCGGATCGGGGTCGCTACGATTCCGCCAGGAGCTCGAGGCCAAGGGCATCGAGGTGCTCGCTGAGGATGAGCCGGCGCACAGGATCTGGGCCAGGTTCGTTTGCCGGCTGGCTTCCGCGGTCACCCCGGTCGCGCCGGAGGCGGTCGAGCCGATCTACCTGAGACGACCTGACGCGGAGCTTTGGCGTGAGCGAGATCGCGATGGCGGGCAATCAGCCTGAGACTGGACCCAGCCGGGTGAGCATCCGCCAGCTTGTCTACGCGGACCTCCCGGCGGTGCTCTCGATCGAGCGCCGGTCCTTCCCGACCCCGTGGTCCCTGGCGATGTTCGTGCTCGAGCTGTCGAAGCCGTCGGGGATCTGCCTCGCCGCGACCTCGGACGGCCACCTCGTGGGCTACCTGATCTGCTCTCGCTACGCCGACGTCTGGCACCTGATGAACGTCGCCATCTCGCCCGACCGCCGCCGCGAGGGGATCGCCACCAACCTGATCGAGAGCCTGTTCGAGCAGGCGGGGCGCGACGCCCGCTACACCCTCGAGGTCCGGACCTCGAACCGGCCGGCGATCGCGATGTACGAGCGGTTCGGCTTTCGCCCCGGGGGCCACCGCCGGCGCTACTACCACGACAACGGTGAGGACGCGCTGATCATGTGGCTCGAGCGGGCCGGCGCCCCCGCCTGATCGCCGGCCGTTGCGCATCCTAGGCATCGAGACCTCCTGCGACGACACCTGCGCCGCCGTGATCGAGGACGGCCTGGTGCGCTCCAACGTGATCTCCTCGCAGGCGAAGGCGCACGAGCGCTTCGGCGGGATCGTCCCCGAGGTCGCCTCGCGCCACCATCTCGAGCTGATCAACCCCGTCGTCGACGCGGCCCTCGACGTGGCGGGTGCGGGTCTCGACGAACTCGACGCGTTCGCCGTCACCCGCGGCCCCGGGCTGATCGGGGCGCTCCTGGTCGGGATCAGCACCGCCAAGGGGCTCGCTGCCGCGACCGGCAAGCCGCTCGCGGGCGTTGATCACCTCCACGGGCACGTCGCCGCCAACTTCCTCGAGCCCGACCCGCTCGATCCACCCTTCCTCTGCCTCGTCGCGAGCGGCGGGCACACGCTGCTTGCCGGGGTGCGCGATCGGGGCTCGTTCGAGGTGCTCGGGCAGACCCTCGACGACGCCGCGGGCGAGGCGCTGGACAAGGGCGCGCGCATGCTCGGCCTCGGGTTCCCGGGAGGGCCCGCGATCGAGCGGGAGGCGGCGTCGGGGGACCCCGACGCGTTCGGCTTCCCCTCGGTGATGCGGGAGGGACCCGGGCTCGACTTCAGCTTCAGCGGCCTGAAGACCGCGCTGCTCTACCGGGTGAGGGAGCTGGGCGACGAGGCGGCACGCGAGCGTCGTACCGACCTCGCGGCGAGCTTCCAGGCGGCCGTGGTGGAGCAGCTGGCTGCGAAGCTCGAGCGGGCCCTCGACGGAGGCGAGTGGACGGCGGTCGCGCTGGGTGGCGGGGTCGCCGCAAACGCCGAGCTGCGGCGGCGGGCGGGCGAGCTCTGCGAAACGAGGGGTCTGCGGCTGAAGCTGGTCTCGCCCGAGCTCTGCACCGACAACGCGGCGATGATCGCCTCGGCGGCCCGATTCGTCCGTCCCGCGCTCTTCCCCGAGTACCTATCCTGGGACGCGCGCGCATGACGATCCTCACCTTGTACGGGCGGCCGGACTGCCACCTCTGCGACGAGGCGCGGGACGCCATCCTTGCCCTCGGGCGGGCCGGCGACGGGGTGGAGCTGCGCGAGGTCAACATCGAGGACGACGACACCCTCTTCGCTCGCTACCTCGAGCGCATCCCGGTGGTGGAGCTCGAGGGCGAGGTGCTCAGCGAGCTTCGGCTCGATCCGCACGAGCTTTCCCGAGCGCTCGCCGGGCTTCATACTGTCCGGCAGTGAGCGCGCAGGCTGGCGAGGGCACGGCCGCGAGAACGGCCACGGCGGACGGTGCACTGACCGAGGGGGAACGTCTTTCACTCGGGGTAGCCGCCCGCCTGTCGCGCTACCTGCAGGTGCTGACCCAGGCCCGCAAGATGGGCAAGGAGACGATCTCCTCCCAGGAACTGGCGGAGTACACCCACATCAACTCGACCCAGATCCGCCGCGACCTGTCGGGCTTCGGGAAGTTCGGCAAGCGCGGGGTGGGCTACCGGGTGGAGTCCCTGGTGGGGGAGATCCGCAAGATCCTCCGCACCTCCGGTCAGCACAACATCGCCCTCTTCGGCGCGGGCCATCTCGGCCAGGCCATCGCCAGCTCCGACATCTTCGCCGACCACGGCTTCCGCATCGTCGCGATCTTCGACGTCGATCCGAAGCTGGTCGGCAAGGACTTCGCCGACGTGCCGGTGCGCTCGTACGACGAGCTGGATCAGGTGGTCGCGGATGAGGACGTCGTCGTCGGCGTGCTGGCGGTTCCGGCCTCGGCCGCTCAGGACGTGGCCGACCGGCTGGTGGAGGCGGGGGTGAAGATCATCTTCAACTACTCGGAGCAGCTGCTCCATGTCCCACCCGAGGTGACCGTCCACACCTCGAGCCCCGCCGTCGACCTCCTCTACGCGCTCTACTTCTACCTCACCTAGTGCAGCACTGACCGATGGATTCGAGCCTCGACCTCGAGGCGACCCGCGAGCTGTTCGCGGCCTCGACCGATTTCACGATCGGGCTCGAGGAGGAGTTCGCGATCGTCGATCCGTCGACGCTCGAGCTCGCACACCGCTTCGACGACCTCTACGCGGCCTGCCAGGACGACGAGCTGCTCGCCGAGTCGGCCGCGGGTGAGCTGATCGATACCGAGATCGAGATCCGCTCCGGCAAGGCGGAGACCTTCACCGAGGCGATCGCGTTTCAGCGCGAGCGGCGCGCGCGCCTGTTCACGCTCGCGGAGGGGATGGGGCTCGGGCTGGCGGCGACGGGTACCCACCCGTGGGCCAGCTACCTGGACCAGCGGATCATCGACACCGCGCACTACAACCGGCTGCGGGAGGAGCTGCGCTGGGTGGCGCAGCGAAACAACACCTGGAGCCTCCACGTCCACGTCGGCGTCCGCGACGTCGATCGGGTGATCGCGGTCTGCGACCACCTACGCGGGGTGCTGCCCCAGCTGCTCGCGGCGTCCGCCAACTCGCCCTTCCTCGACGGGCACGACACCGGGCTCCACTCGGTGCGGACCGAGATCTTCACCCGCGTCTTCCCGCGCTGCGGCGTGCACGAGCCGTTCGGCGACTGGGACACCTACGCCCGCTTCCTCGACCTGCTCACGCGCACCGGGACCGTGGTGGAGGCGACCCAGCTCTGGTGGAGCGTTCGGCCGCACCACTCGTTCGGGACCGTCGAGCTGCGCATCTGCGACGCCCAGACCGGGGGCGAGGAGTCGTTCGCGCTCGCGGCGCTGATCACCGCCTGCATCGTCCAGAGCGCGCTCGACTACGACGACGGCGCGCTGCCAAAGCCGCTGCGCCAGCGGGAGATCGAGGAGAACCTCTGGCGCGCGATCCGCTACGGGCTCGAGGGGGAGATGATCGACTTCGCCCGCGGGGAGCTGGTGCCCACGCGGGCCGCGATCGCCGCCCTGCTCGAGTGGACCGCCCCGGCGCGGGAGTCGCTCGGGCTGCCGGTGGAGCTCCCCGAGGAGAACGGCGCGATCCGCGCCCGCCGGGCCGTCACCGAAGGCGACTCGATCGAGGAGGTCTACCGGGCTGCCGTCGAGGAGACCCGCCGCACGTACGTGCCCGAGCGCGTCGTCGGTTAGTTCCGGCTAGATGGCTGACTCCGAATACCCGCGCACGCGGATGACGCCGCATGCCGTCGCTGGATCGGCGCCCACGACCCTCGCAGGTAGCGCTGCTACCTGCTTCGGCCGCGTGCACCGCCCAGCTCGGCCTGCGACGCCCCCGCGCACACGCGTACTCGGACTCAACCATCTAGGCTCGGCTTCGATGGGCGACGAGGAAGCGCGGCCCGAGCAGCCCGAACCGGGTAGCGATCAGCCGGAACCAGGGACCGAGCAGCCCGGACCGGGTGGCGAGGAGCAGGAGCCGGAGCTCACGGCCGAGCAGCGAGAGGAGCTCCGCCAGCGCCTCGAGGAGCAGCTGCGCAAGGTGCGCGTGCAGGAGGTGCTCCTGGAGAGCGTGGCCAGCATCCTCAACCTCTCGGCGCGCCGGATCACCAAGCAGGACGAACGCGACCTCGGGCAAGCGCGAATCGGGATCGATGCGGTGCGGGCCGTGCTCGAGCTGCTCGACCCCGAGCCGCGCGAGCAGGTGCGAAACGCCCTCTCAGAGCTGCAGATGCTCTACGCCCGCGAGGCCGGCGGAGCGCCCGAGCCTACCGGCGAGCCGGGCGCCGGCGCCCCTGCCTCGGAGGCGCCGAAGGGCGGCGGGTCCAGGCGCGGATCGGGCCTGTGGACCCCGCCCGGATCGGCGTGATCCAAGGCGCCGAGATACACTGCCGCCGCTTCGCGGCCGGAGGGGTGCTCCGGCCGCATCGTTCTGAGATAGGCCCGGCGGAGGACTGAACACTTGACGGATTTCCTCACCGACTACGGCGTCGTCGTCGCGCTCGTCTGCGCAGGCGCGGCGGTCGTTTACGGCGCGATCATCACCAGGCGCCTGCTCCGCCGCTCACCCGGCAGCGACCGGATGCGCGAGATCTCCGGCGCCGTCCAGGAGGGCGCGCGCGCATACCTGCGCCGCCAGTACACGATCATCGCCGTGGTCGCCCTGCCTGTGGCCATCCTGCTGTGGATCGTCCAGGGCGACGTGCTGCCGGCGATCGGCTTCCTGATCGGCGGCACCCTCTCCGGGTCGGCGGGCTTCATCGGCATGAACCTCTCGGTGCGCGCCAACGCTCGCGTGGCCGAGGCGGCCCGCGGCGGTGTGCCGCCAGCCCTCGATGCTGCCTTCAAGGGCGGCTCGGTGACGGGCCTTCTGGTGGTCGGCCTGGCGCTGCTCGGCGTCGCCGGCTACTTCGGCATCCTCATCCTCGCCGACAAGTCCGACAAGGAGGCGGTCGACGCTCTCGTCGGTCTCGGCTTCGGCGGCTCGTTGATTTCGGTCTTCGCCCGCCTCGGCGGCGGCATCTTCACCAAGGCCGCCGACGTCGGCGCCGACCTGGTCGGCAAGGTGGAGGCGGGGATCCCCGAGGACGATCCGCGTAACCCCGCGGTGATCGCCGACAACGTCGGCGACAACGTCGGCGACTGCGCGGGCATGGCGGCCGACCTGTTCGAGACCTACGCCGTCACGGCGGTGGCGGTGATGCTGCTCGGGGTGCTCACCTTCAACGAGGCGCGCGAGGTGGCGATCTACCCGCTGGTGCTCGGCGGCGTGGCGATCATCGCCTCGATCATCGGCGCCCTGGTGGTGCGCACGCGCACCGACCGCGTCGAGGGCGCGCTCTATCGCGGCCTGATCGTCTCTGGGCTGCTCTCGGCGGCGGCCTTCTACCCGATCACCGACTGGCTGATGGGCGACGTGACGCTGAAGAGCGCCGAGGGCCTCGACTTCGCGCCCTCGGTGAGCGACCTGTGGCTGTGCGGCCTGATCGGCGTCGCGGTCACCGCCGGCCTGTTCATCATCACCGACTTCTACACCTCGACCAGGTTCCGCCCGGTGCGGACGATCAGCCAGGCCTCGATCACCGGCCACGCCACCAACATCATCCAGGGACTGGCGCAGGGCCTCCAATCGACCGCGGCACCGGCGTTGCTGATCGCGCTGGCGATCCTCGGCGCCAACGAGCTCGCGGGGATCTACGGCATCGGCGTCGCGGTGATGGCACAGCTCTCGCTGACCGGCCTGATCGTCGCCCTGGACGCCTTCGGCCCGATCACCGACAACGCGGGCGGGATCGCCGAGATGGCCGATCTGCCCGAGGACGTGCGCAACGTCACCGACCCGCTGGACGCGGTCGGCAACACGACCAAGGCGGTCACGAAGGGCTACGCGATCGGCTCCGCGGCGCTGGCGGCGCTGGTGCTCTTCAACGCCTTCCAGATCGAGCTTGCCGCTGAGCCCGGCGGCGAGGGCCTGGTGTTCTCGATCGCCGACCCGGCGGTGCTGATCGGGCTGCTCGTCGGTGGACTGATGGTCTACCTGTTCGCGGCCTTCGCGATCGAGGCGGTGGGGCGCGCGGGCGGCCAGGTCGTCGAGGAGGTGCGCCGGCAGTTCCGCGAGGACCCGGGGATCATGGCGGGCACCACCCGGCCCGAATACGGACGCACGGTGGCGATCGTGACCGCTGCGGCGCAGCGGGAGATGATCTTGCCGTCGCTGATCCCCATCGTCGTGCCGCTGATCGTCGGGGTGATCAGCGCCAAGGCGCTCGGCGGCCTGCTGATCGGGGTGATCGTGGTGGGCCTGTTCATGGCGATCTCGATGACCGCCGGGGGCGGCGCCTGGGACAACGCGAAGAAGCTGATCGAGGACGGCGCCTTCGGCGGCAAGGGCTCCGAGGCACACGCGGCCGCCGTCACCGGCGACACGGTCGGCGACCCCTACAAGGACACCGCCGGCCCGGCGATCAACCCGATGATCAAGGTGGCCAATATCGTCGCCCTGCTCATCATCCCCATCGTCTCCCTGTAGGCGCGGCTCCCGACCCCCGCCCGGTCCCGGCGAGACCGGAGTTGCGCACGATATGGGTGCTCAAGTCGGGTTTCGACGCCTATAGTCGCGAGGTGGCGACCGAGCCGATCAACGTCGCCGACTACGAGCGGCTGGCGGCGGAGAAGCTGGAGCCGGGGGCGTTGGGGTACTTCGCCGGCGGGGCCGGGGACGAGCGGACGCTGCGCGACAACGTCGCCGCCTTCACTCGCTGGCAGCTGCGGCCGCGAGTGCTGGTCGACGTCGCCGCGACCAGCGCGGGCATGAGCCTGCTCGGCAGCGAGATCTCGATGCCGCTGCTCGTCGCGCCGGTCGCGTTTCAGCGGATCGCGCATCCCGACGGCGAGCCGGGGATGGCGCGGGCGGCGGCCGCGGCGGGCACGATCATGTGCCTGTCGAGCATCGCCTCGGCGGCGCCGCGGGAGATCGCCGAGGCGGCTCCGGATGGGGCTCGGTGGATGCAGCTCTACTGCTTCAAGGACCCGGGCGTGACCAGGGCGGTGATCGACGAGGCGGTGGCGTGCGGGTTCAGCGCGATCGCGCTCACCGTGGACGCTCCCCGCGCCGGGCGGCGCGAGCGCGACTTTCGCACCGGGTTCGCGGTGCCCGCCGACGTCAGCGTCCCCGCGATCGAGGCCGCCACCGGCTCCAAGCAGCCGCTGACGCCGCAGGAGGTGTTCTCGTTCGTCGACCCCTCGCTCACCTGGCGCGACCTCGAATCGCTCGCCGGCGAGTGCTCGCTTCCGATCCTGGTCAAGGGCGTGCAGACCGCCGAGGACGCGCGGCTGGCGGTGGAGAACGGGGCGGCCGGCGTGGTCGCCTCCAACCACGGCGGCCGCCAGCTGGACACGGTGGCGGCGAGCCTCGACATCCTGCCCGCTGTCGCCGAGGCGGTGGGCGACCGGGCCGACGTGTTAATGGACGGCGGCATCCGCCGGGGCACCGACGTGGTCATCGCGCTCGCGCTCGGCGCGAGGGCGGTGCTCGCCGGGCGCGCTCCGCTGTGGGGGCTCGCGGTCGATGGTGAGCAGGGCGCGCGCAGAGTGCTCGAGCTCCTGCGCGAGGAGATCGAGCTCGCGCTGGTGCTGAGCGGCTGTCCGTC
>JBKPFS010000121.1:0-15806 GCA_046728935.1 Actinomycetota bacterium
GGCGGCCACGATCCGCCCACGGGCGAGATGACGGTGAAGCTCACCGACTTCGGGATCGCGAGGGCGACGGCGCAGACCCGGCTGACCCAGGTCGGCTCGGTGGTCGGGACCGCCGCCTACCTCGCCCCCGAGCAGGCGCGCGGCGAGGAGGCCACGCCCGCGGCGGACGTCTACGCGCTGGGCGTGGTCATCTACCAGCTGCTCACCGGCCGGCTTCCCTGGGAGGGCTCGACCCTCGCCGAGCTGGCGATCCGCCGCGAGAACGAGCGTCCGCTGTCGCCGACGTCGTACGACCCGCAGGTGCCGGAGACCCTGTCGGCGGCGGTGCTGCGCTCGCTCGAATCCGACGTCTCCGAGCGCTACGGCTCGGCGCGCGAGCTCGCGAGGGCGCTGCGCGACGGGCTCTCGGGGCGCGCCCCGGCCGCGCCCGAGGAGGCCCCCACCAGGCCGCTCGGCGCCGGCGCACCAACCGCGGCGACGCGGCGGATGGCGCCGGAGCCCCCGACCCCTGTCACCGAGCGGGCCGCCCCGCCGCGCGCCCCGGCTCGCCGGCGGCCCGTGATCACGCCCGCGGAGCGGCCCCGCCGCTCGGTCGGCAGCCGGCTGGCTCGGATGCTCGGCGTCCTGCTGCTGATCGCGATCCTAGCGGCGGCGATCGCGGGCGCCGTGTTGCTGCTCACCGACCAGGGGCAGAGCACGGACGTCGGCGAGTTCCTCAAGGACAACATCAACGAGGAGGTCCAGCAGCTCCGCGACCTGATCCAGGACAACACCGGCTAGGTCGAGCGCGCGGCCTCGCGCGCGGCCCAGGGCGCCGAGCCGTCGAGGATCGCTCGCCGGTAAGCGTCGAACGAGCCCCGCTCGATCGCATCCCTCGCCCCAGAGGTGAGCGCGGCAAGGTAGAAGAGGTTGTGCGCCGAGAGCAGCCGGACGGCGGTCAGCTCATGCTCGCGGGCGAGGTAGTGGACGTAGGCGCGCGAGTGACGCGAGCAGGCGGGGCATTCGCAGCTCTCGACAAGTGGACGCGGATCCGACGCGTAGTCGGCTCGTCTCAGGTCGAACCGGTGCCGCGATTCGGGCAGCGGCGCGAGCGCCATCCCGTGTCGAGCGAGCCGCGTCGGCACGGCGCAGTCGAAGAGGTCCACCCCGCGTCCGATCCCCTCCACGAGGTCGTCGGGCTCGCCGATCCCCAGCAGGTGCTTCGGCGCCTCGGCCGGCAGGTGCGGGAGCGTGAGGTCGAGCACCCCGTACATCTCGTTCTTGTCGCGCCCCAGGGTCCCCCCGATCGCCAGCCCGTCGACGGCCGCCGCCGCGACCGTCTCGGCCGAGGCCCTGCGGAGGTCCTCGTGCACCCCGCCCTGGACGATCCCGAACACGGCCTGCGTCCGAGGGGCGTTGTCCCGATGCCACTCGAGGCAGCGATGGAGCCAGCGGTGGGTGCGCTCGGTCGAGCGGGCGGTGTAGTCGCGGTCGGCGTGGAAGGGGGTGCACTCGTCGAAGGCGAGCGCCATGTCGGAGGAGAGCGCCGCCTGGACCGACATCGACTCCTCGGGACCCATGAATCGCTCCGAGCCGTCGACGTACGATCGAAACCTCACCCCCCGCTCGGAGATCTCGAGCACCGCCCCCTCCGAGCCCGACCTACCGCGGCGGCCCTTGATCTCGTCCGCGACCGTGCCGTGCGCGAGCGAGAAGACCTGGAACCCGCCCGAGTCCGTGATGATCGCGCGCTCCCAGCCCATGAAGGCGTGCAGGCCGCCAAGCGCCGCGATCCGCCCGGGGCCGGGTGAGAGGAACAGGTGGAAGGTGTTGCCGAGCACGAGCTCGTAGCCGAGCGCCTCGACCTCCGCCGAGCCCAGCGAGCGGACGCTGCCCCGCGTCGCCAGCGGGATGAAGGCCGGCGTTTCGATCGGGCCATGAGCGGTACGGAGCCGCCCTGCCCGGGCGGCTCCGTCGCGAGCGGTTATCTCGAACCGCAGTCTCTCCGGGTCGGTGCGCACGACCCGAAGCGTATGTGTCCGCGCTTACTTCTCGGTCGCCTTGCCGTTGACGCTGCCGGCGCCGATCGCCACCCGATGCGGCTTGGTCTCCTCCGGCTTCGGGATCTTGATCTGGAGCACGCCGTTCTCGAACTCGGCGCGCACCTTGTCGGCGTCGACGCCGTCGGGGAGGCTGAGCGACCGCGAGAAGCTGCCGAAGGCCCGCTCGACGCGGTGGAAGCCCTCGGACCGCTCCGTGTGCTCGGACTTCCGCTCGCCGGAGATGGTCAGCACGCCGTCCTTGATCTCGATGTTGACGTCGTCCCTGTTCAGCCCGGGGAGGTCGGCGCGCAGCACGAGGTGCTCATCGGTCTCGACCAGGTCCATCGCCGGCACCCAGCGACGCCGGTTGGCCTCGGTGCCGCCGAAGAACGCGTCGAAGAGCCGATTGACCTCGGACTGGAGCGAATCGACCTCACGGGCCGGGTCCCAACGTACGAGTGCCATTGCCAATCCTCCTTTGTCCTTGTTACGAGATAGGATGAAAATCTAAGTCAGTATATAGCAGATAATCAGCTATCTGACAAGGGGGTTTCGGCCGTGACCAGCGAGTGGCCGGTCATGGCCGACGGCTGCTCGATGTCGAGCAGGTGCAGCACCGTGGGCGCGACGTCGGCGAGGATCCCGCGCTCGGCGAGGCGCAGGCCGGAGACCGTGACCACGAGCGGAACCGGGTTCTTCGAGTGGGCGGTGTTCGGGGAGCCATCCGGCTCGAGCATGTTGTCGGCGTTGCCGTGGTCGGCCGTGACCACGCATGCCCCGCCTGAGCGGTGAACGGCGGCGACGACGCGCCCCAGGCACGCGTCCACGGCCTCCACCGCCCGGACCGCCGCGGGAACGCTGCCGGTGTGACCCACCATGTCGGGGTTGGCGAAGTTGATGATCCCGAAGCGGTAGTCCCCCTCCCGCCACCGCTCGCAGAACGCGTCCGCCGCAGCCACCGCGCTCATCTCCGGGCGCTGGTCGTAGGTCGGAACGTCGCGCGGCGAGTCCACCAGCTGTCGCTCCTCCCCCTCCCACTCCTGCTCGCGACCGCCGTTGAAGAAGTAGGTGACGTGGGCATACTTCTCGGTCTCGGCCACGTGGAGCTGGCGCAGGCCCGCGGTGGCGAGCTCCTTCGCCAGCGTGGTCTCCGGGACGGTCGGCGGGAAGGCGACCGGGTAGCTCCAGTCCTCCCGGTAGCGGGTGAGCGTGGTGAGGCGAACCGTCGGCGCCGGTCCCCGGTCGAACTCTGCGAACCCGGGCTCGGCGAGGGCCCGCACGAGCTGGCGCGCGCGGTCCGGCCTGAAGTTGAAGTGAAGGACGGCGTCCCCGTCCGCGACACCGTCGTAGTCGCCGATCACCGTCGGTTGCACGAACTCGTCGGTCTCGCCGCGCTCGCGCGCCGCTGCGATCGCCTCCGCGGCGCTGGCAGCCCGCGGCCCGCGCGCGTGGACGATCGCGTCGTACGCGAGCTTCGTCCGCTCCCAGCGGCGATCGCGATCCATCCCGTAGTACCGTCCCGCGACCGTGCCGATCCTGCCCGCCTGCCTGAGCCACCGCTCGAGCTCGGCGAGGTAGCCCGGCGACGACGTCGGCGGCGTGTCGCGCCCGTCGGTGAAGGCATGAACGACGAGGTCCGGGACGCCCTCCTGGGCGGCCAGCTCGATACACGCCTCGATGTGCTCCCAACCTGAGTGGACGCCGCCGTCGGAGACCAGGCCCATCAGGTGCAGCCTGCCGCGAGGGCCCTCGCGCGCCGCGGCGCACCCGGCCTTCAGCGCCGGGTTGTCGAAGAAGCTGCCGTCGGCGATCGCGTCGTCGAGGCGCGCCAGGTCCTGCTTCACCACCGCGCCGGCGCCCAGGTTCATGTGTCCGACCTCGGAGTTGCCCATTTGCCCGTCGGGCAGGCCCACGTCCCGGCCCGTGGCCGAGAGCGCCGTGTGCGGATAGCGCTCCCAGAGCCGATCGAAGACCGGGGTCGCGGCCTGCTCGATCGCGTTCCCGGGGCCGGGTGGCGCCAGGCCCCACCCGTCGAGGACCACGAGCGCTGCCGACGGGACGGGCAGCGAGTCCGGACCGGCCGGCAGCTCGTCCGCGACCGCGACGGTGTCGTCGCTCACAAGCCCAGAGCCGCCGCGCAGATCGCTCGAAAGTCGTCCGGGTCGAGGCTCGCCCCGCCCACCAGGGCTCCGTCGATGTCCGGCTGGGCGAGCAGCTCCGCCGCGTTGTCGGGCTTCACCGAGCCCCCGTAGAGGATCCGGGCGCGGTCGGCAGCGCCAGCGTCGCGCGCGGCCAGCAGCGAGCGGATGAAGGCGATCGCCGCCTGCGCCTGCTCGCTCGAGGCGGTGCGCCCGGTGCCGATCGCCCAGATCGGCTCGTAGGCGATCGTGGCGTCGCCCAGATCCCCGTCCGCCACCGCCGCGAGGTCGGCCTCGACCTGCCGGCGAAGGACGGCCTCGGTCTCGCCCTGATCACGCTCCGCCTCACTCTCGCCGACGCAGAGGATCGGCATCACCCCGGCGTCGAGCAAGGCCGGCACCTTCAGCGCCAGGTCGGCGTCCGTTTCGCAGAAGAGCGCCCGCCGCTCCGAGTGGCCGACGATCGCCCCGCTGACCCCAAGCTCGACGAGCATCCCCGGGGAGACTTCGCCGGTGAACGCGCCGTGGCTGGAGTGGTGGGCGTTCTGCGCAGCGACCACGAGCGGCGAGCGCCGCGTTCGCTCGACGGCCGCCGCGAGCGCCGTGAAGGGCGGGCAGACGACGATCTCGATCCCGCCGAGCCCGTCGACCTCGGGCAGGAAGCGCTCGAGGAACGACTCCGTCTCGGCGACCGTCTTGTGCATCTTCCAGTTCGCCGCCAGCACGGGGACCCGCTCAGGCATGGGCACCCACCTCGCTCGCGTCGAGTAGCGCCTCGACCCCCGGGAGCGCCCTCCCCTCGAGCAGCTCCAGCGACGCGCCACCGCCGGTCGAGAGCCAGTCGACCTCGTCGGCGAGGCCGAAGGCCCGAAGAGCGGCGGCCGAGTCGCCGCCGCCGACCACCGTGAATGCTTCCGTCGAGCCGACCGCCTCGGCTACGACGCGGCTGCCCGACGCGAAGGGCTCGAGCTCGAACGCGCCCATGGGCCCGTTCCAAAAGACCGTGCCGGCGGCGGCGATCACGCCCGCGTAGCGCTCCGCCGTCCTGGGCCCGATGTCGAGCCCCATCCAGCCGTCCGGGACCTCGACACCGTCGAGCGCTCGCACCTCCGTGTCCGCGTCGAGCTCTCTGCCGGCGACGAGGTCGACCGGCAGCATCAGCTCGCAGGAGGACTCCCGCGCGCGCTCCAGCGCCCTCCCGGCGAGCTCGACGCCCTGCTCGTCGACGAGCGAGTTGCCGACGCCAAACCCCTGTCGCTTGGTGAACGAGAACGCCATCGCCCCGCCGATCAGCACCTGCTCCGCGGTCGAGAGGAAGCGCTCGATCACACCGATCTTGTCGGCAACCTTGGCCCCGCCGAGCACGACCGCCAGCGGCCGCCGCGGGTCGTCGCGGACGGCGGTCAGCTCGCGGACCTCGCGCTCGAGCAGCAGCCCAGCGTAGGCCGGGAGCTCGTGGGCCACCCCCTCGGTGGTCGCGTGCGCGCGGTGGGCGGCGCCGAAGGCGTCGTCCACGTAGAGGTCGGCGAGCCTGGCCAGCGCCCTCGCCAGCTCCGGGTCGTTCGCGGTCTCGCCGGGCTCGAAGCGGCTGTTCTCGAGCAGCATCACCTCGGAGGGGCCGAGCGCGGCTGCCCGCGCGTCGACCTCTCCTCCGACGACCGCGGGCGCGAGCCCGACCGGCGCCCCAAGCAGCTCCCCGAGCCGGGCCGCGACCGGCGCCATCGAGAGCGCCGGGTCCGGGCCCTCGGGCCGTCCGAGGTGCGAGACGAGGACCGGGATCCCAGCGCGCTCGCGCATCAACTCGATCGTCGGAAGCGCCGCGCGGATCCGAGTGTCGTCGGCGACGGTCCCGCCGGCGAGCGGGACGTTGAAGTCGACGCGCACGAGCGCGCGCCGGTCGGCGAGGGGGGCATCGCGAACGCTCGCCTTGGTGAAGGTCCCGCGGCCGCTCAAGCGTTCAGGCTCAGGCGACGGCCGCCGGCTCGCGCTCGAGCACCCGCGCCGCCAACTCGACGCAGCGGTTCGAGTACCCCCACTCGTTGTCGTACCAGGCGACCACCTTCACCAGCGTGCCGTCGATCACGAGGGTCTGCCCGGCGTCCCAGATCGAGGAATGGGGATCGCTGACGATGTCCGTTGAGACGATCGGGTCCTCCGTGTAGGAGAGGATGCCTCGCAGCGGCCCGTCCGCTGCCTCCTTCGCAGCGGCGTTCAGCTCCTCCGCGCTGGTCTCGCGAGCGACCTGGCACGTCAGGTCGACCACCGAGCCCGTCGCGACGGGAGCGCGAACCGCGACGCCGTTCAACTTGCCGTCGAGCTCGGGAAGCACCAGGCCGATCGCCTTCGCGGCGCCGGTCGACGTCGGGATCAGGTTGAGCGCGGCGGCGCGCGCCCGCCGCAGGTCCTTGTGGGGTAGGTCCTGGAGCCGCTGATCGGCCGTGTACGCGTGGATGGTGGTCATCAGCCCGCGCTCGATGCCGACGCTGTCGTTCACCACCTTCGCCGCCGGCGCGAGGCAGTTCGTCGTGCACGACGCGTTGGAGATGATGTGGTGGTTGGCGGGGTCGTACGTCTCGTCGAAGTTCACGCCGAGCGCCACGGTGACGTCCGGATCGGTGGCGGGCGCGGAGATGATCACCTTCTTCGCCCCGGCTTCGAGGTGCTTGGCGGCGTCCTCGCGCTTGGTGAACAGGCCAGTCGACTCGATCACGACCTCGACCCCGAAGTCGCCCCACGGCAGCGCGGCTGGGTCGCGCTCGGCCACCACCTTGATCTCGTGACCGTCGACCGTGATCGCGTCGTCGCGCTCGCCGACCTCGCCGGGGAAGCGCCCCAGGATGGAGTCGTACTTCAGGAGATGCGCGAGGGTGTGGACGTCCGTGATGTCGTTGACGGCGACGAAGTCGAGCTCGCTGCCGGCCTCGTAGGCGGCCCGGAACAGGTTGCGCCCGATGCGCCCGAAGCCGTTGATGCCCACCTTCACGTTCGCCATCCGTCTCCAGTCTGCCGGATTCGTCCTGCGAGCCGCTAGTCGACGCCCACCGCGACCTCCACCCGGTGCCCGTCCGGGTCACGCAGGTAGGCGGAGTAGTAGCTCGCGCCGTACTCAGGCCTGGGGCCCGGGGCGCCGTCGTCGGCCCCACCCACGCCGACACCGCCCTCCCACGCGGCGCGAACGGCGGGGATCCCGCTGGCCGCAAAGCACACGTGCCCCGCGCCGGTCGCGGCGGGCGGGCGCGCGACAGCGAAGAAGATCGGCTTCACGATCCCCCAGCCGATGCGCTCATCGGACTCGACCTGCCGCCTCCACCCGAGCGGTCCCAGCAGGGCGTCGTAGAAGGCTCCGCTGCGCTCGAGGTCAGAAACCTCCACGCTCACGTGATGGATCACCGGCCAGACCTTATCTGCGGGCGGCTCGGCCGGGCGGTCAAACAGACGGCTGATTCCGAATCCGCGTGGATGCGGGCCGCCGAGGGGGTTTGGAATCAGTCGTCTAGGCGTGGCGGGGCTCCCAGCGAAACGTCCGCGTCGCGACGAGAAGGCCGAGGATCCCCCAGGCGGCGACGATCGCGAGATCGGCCCACTCGAAGCCCGCGCCCGTCGTGGCGGGATCCCAGGCGGTGAAGAAGCCCTCGAAGAAGTGGCGCACCGGGAACACGTCGGCCACGTGCAGGACCCCGTCGGGGATCTCACTCTCGGGGATGAAGACGCCGGAGAGGAAGTACAGCGGGAAGATGGCGATGTTGGTGATCGGCGCCGCCGACTCCTGCGAGGGGATGAGGCCGCTGAGCGCCAGACCAAGGCAGCAGAAGGCCGCCGCCCCGACCGCCAGCGTGACCAGCACCGCGGGGAGGTGTTCCCAGGGGATCTCCACGCCGTAGGCGATGCGGCCGAGCCCGGCCAGCAGCGCGAGCATCGCGAACGAGACGACGAGGGAGTTGCCGACCCGACCGCAGAAGAAGACCCAGTCCGGCAACGGTGTACCGCGGCCGCGCTTGAGGATCCCGAACTCGCGGTCGATCGTCACCGACATCGCGAGGTTCTGAAACGTCGCCGATACCACGGCCAGGGTGAGAATCGCCGGCACGTAGTAGGTGCTGACGTCGACCCCGAGCCCCTCGATCGGATCATCGCCCCCGAAGACGAGATCGAAGATGAGCAGGAACATGACCGGGAACATGACCGTGAAGAAGACCGAGGCGGGATTGCGCCAGAACGTCTTCTGGTCGAAGCGGAACTGGTGCGCCGCCAGCGCCGGGCCGCTCACGGCCGCGCCTCCTCGATCGCCTCGTCGTCGACGGCGCCGCCCGCGGTGAGCTCGAGGTAGACGTCCTCGAGGCTGGGTCGCCGGACCTCCAGCCCGGCGAGTGGCAGCCCGCGCTCCAGCGCCCAGCCCGTGATCTCGTTGAGCAGCGGCACTGGGTCCTCCGTGCGAAGCCGGACGGCGCCCCCGGCCGCGCCGCCCGCGCCGTCGATCTCGGCTAGGACGCGCTCGGGGAGCTGGTCGATGGAGACGCCGTCCGGAAGCCGAAAGGCGATCCGCGACGCGCCGCCCTGCCGGCCGCTGAGCTCGCTGGGCGAGCCCTGGGCCGCGAGCTCCCCGCGGGCGATGATCGCCACGCGGTCCGCGAGCGCCTGGGCCTCCTCCATGTAGTGCGTGGTGAGGAAGATCGTCTTGCCCAGCTGCCGGAGGCCCGCGATCACATCCCAGGCCCGTCGCCGCGCCGAAGGGTCGAAGCCCGTGGTCGGCTCGTCGAGGAAGAGCAGCTCGGGGTCGCCGATCAGCGCCAGCGCCACGTCGAGGCGGCGCTGCTGCCCACCGGACAGGCGGCCGACCCGGTCGCCGGCCTTCTCCTCGAGGCCGACGCGCTCGATCGTCTCGTCGACCGGGCGCGGCGCTGGGTAGTAGCCGGCGAAGAGCTCGATCGTCTCCCGCACGGTGAGCTCGGGATGCATCCGCGACTCCTGAAGGACGATGCCGATCCGCCCCCGCCACTCCCGGCCGGCGGCGGCCGGATCGGTTCCGAGCACGCTCACCTCGCCGGCGCTCCGCCGCCGATAGCCCTCCAGGATCTCGACGGTGCTCGTCTTGCCGGCGCCGTTGGGACCCAGGAAGGCGAAGATCTCACCGCGCTCGACCGCGAGGTCGATTCCCCGCACCGCCTCGAGGTCGCCGTAGGACTTGCGCAGGCCGCGGACACTGATCACCGCCTCGCTCATCGGATGGCGATTGTATGAGGGCGCTACTCGAGGTCGACGTCGCGGTGGACGACGCGCAGCGCGACGTCCTCGCGGCCGGCGAGGTGCCGGGCGATCCGATCGGCCACGGTGACCGAGCGGTGCCTGCCTCCGGTGCAGCCGATCGCGATCGTGAGGTGGGTCTTCCCCTCGGCAACGTAGGCGGGAAGAAGGAAATCGAGCAGCCCGAGTAGGCGCTGGTAGTACTCCTTCGCGAGGTCGCCCGCCTCGACGTGCTCGACCACCTTCGGGTCGCGACCCGTGAGTGGCCGCAGGTCCTCGCGGTAATGCGGGTTAGGTAGGAAGCGCACATCGAAGACGAGGTCCGCCTCCCGGGGCGGCCCGGCCTTGAAGCCGAACGTGAGCAGGGTCAGCGCGAGCTTCGCCTTGTCGCGCGGGCCGAGCAGCTCAGTCGCGATCCGGCGCCGCAGCATCGCTCCCGAGAGCTCGCTGGTGTCGACGACGACGTCGGCGCGCTCTCGAAGCGGGCCGAGCACCTCGCGCTCGGCGCGAATCCCCTCGATCACCCGTCCATCGGGCGCCAGGGGATGGCGGCGGCGGGTCTCCTTGAACCGGTCGACCAGCGTCTGCTCGTCGGCCTCGAGGAAGACCACGCGGGGATCGAGGCCCCCGGTCTCGAGCTCGTTGAGCACCGCCTGGAGCTCGGCGAAGTACTCGCCTCCGCGCACGTCCGTCACTACCGCCGCCCTGCGGACGCCGCTGCCCTCGTGCCTGAACAGCTCGCCGAGGGAGCCGATCATCTGCGGGGGCAGGTTGTCCACGCAGAAGTAGCCCGAGTCCTCGAACGCCGCGATCGCCTCCGACTTCCCCGCTCCGGAGTAGCCGGTGATCACCACGAGGTCGACCGGGCTCGGGATCACGCGCCTAGCCCGCCCTGTGGAGCTGGTGGTGGATCTGCCGCGCGAGTTTGCCCGGGATGCCGGGCACGGCCTCCAGCTCCTCGCGCGAGGCGGCGACCAGCCGGTCCGGGGAGCCGAAGTGCTCGAGCAGGGCTCGCTTGCGCACCGGCCCGACGCCGGGGAGCTCGTCGAGCAGCGAGTGTGTCATCGCCCGGTCGCGCCGGCCCCGATGGAAGTCGACGGCGAACCTGTGCGCCTCGTCGCGGACGCGCTGGAGCAGGCGGGAGGCGAGCGAGTCGGGCGGCAGCTCGACTGGCTCCGGGCGTTCGGGGACGAACACCTCCTCCTCCCGCTTCGCCAGCGCGACCACGGCGGTTCCGCGTCCAGCCAGCGGCGCTAGGGCGCGCATCCCGGCCGACAGCTGACCCTTGCCGCCGTCGATCACGATCAGGTCGGGGGCCGAGGCGAAGCTCTCGTCGCGGTCCGTGTCGTGGGGCGAGCGGTCGGCCTGCTGCCCGAACTGGGCCGCCCGCCGGCCCAGCACCTCCTCGATCGAGGAGACGTCGTCGGGGCCCGTCGCGCGGTCACCCCGGACCTTGAACCGGCGGTAGTCCGACTTCTTCGGCGCACCGCCCTCGAAGACGACCATCGAGGCGACGGTGTGCTCGCTGCCGAGGTTGGAGACGTCGAAGCCCTCGATCCGGATCGGCAGCGACTCGAGCCCCAGCGCCTCCTGGAGCGCGGCCAGGGCGTCAACCCGCTGCTGCCGGCGCCGCTCCTGCCGCAGCTTGTCCTGGGCGAGCGCGAGCCGCGCGTTGCGCTCGGCCAACTCCCGCAGGCGCCGCTTCTCGCCCCGCTCCGAGACGCGGACCTCCACGGGCCCTCCGCGGCGCGCGCTGAGCGCCTCGGCGAGCAGCCCTGCCCGTTCGGCCAGGGCCGCGCCGACCACCACCAGCCTCGGCACGGCGGGCGCCGCCGTGTAGTACTGGGCGATGAACTCCTCGGTCACCTCCGCCTCGTCGCGCTCGGCCGCGTTGGAGAGGTAGAAGCCCTGGCGCTCGGCGAGCACCCCGTCGCGAACCTGGAACACCTGGGCGTTGGCGTCCGGGCCCTCGACCGCGATGGCGACGAGGTCGGCCGTGTCGAGCGCCTCGGAGGCGACGCTGCGCCGCTCCATCAGCGAGCGCACCGAGTCGAGGCGATCGCGGTAGACCGCCGCGCGCTCGAACTCCTCCGCGCCGGAAGCCGCGGCCATCTTGCGCTCGAGGTCGCGCTCGACGTCGCGGTAGCGCCCGGACAGGAAGTCGGCGATCGCGTCGATGCCGCGGCGGTATTCCTCGCGATCGACGTAGCCCACGCAGGGCGCCCCGCAGCGCTTGATGTAGTAATCGAGGCAGGGCACCCCGGAGCGCCGCCCCGGTTCGGGGCCCTCGCAGGTGCGGTACTGGAACAGCCGCCCGAGCAGGTCGAGCGTCTCCCGCACCCTCTTGGCGTTCGAGTAGGGCCCGAAATAGAGCCGGCCGGAGCGATGGCGCTCACGGGTGAAGTAGACGCGCGGGAACTCCTCGTCGAGGCTGATCCCGATGTACGGGTAGGACTTATCGTCGCGCAGGCGGATGTTGAAGCGCGGCCGGTGGCGCTTGATGAACTGCTGCTCGGCGAGCAGCGCCTCGGCCTCCGTCTCGGTCACCAGGCAGTCGATCGAGGCCACGCGGTCCATGAACTCGAAGCTCCCGCGCGAGGCCTTGCCCGAGAAATGACCGGCGACGCGCTTTCGAATCGAGAGCGCCTTGCCCACGTAGAGCACCTCGCCATCGCGGTCCTTGAACAGGTAGACGCCCGGCTGGTCGGGCAGCCGCCGCCGTTGCTCGTCGAGGCTTTCCGCCCGCTCGGCCGCGACTCCGCTGGCGGAGCGGTCAGTGGGAGTCCGTTTCTCGGCCACGGACGAAAGGTTAGGGTTCGCTCCCGTCGCCCCCAACCAGCCAGGAGGCTCCACGATGAGCACCATGAGCGCCCCCGCGCCCCCGGAGCTGAGCACGCTCGAAATCGAGGTCGAGGGCGAGATCGGGACCCTCACCCTGAATCGCCCGGACAGCCTCAACGCGATGAGCCCGGAGATGATCGGGGAGCTGGTGCTAGCCGCGGGCTGGCTCGCCGACCGGGCGCCGCTGCGTGGCCTCATCGTCACCGGCGCCGGGCGCGCGTTCTCCTCGGGCGGCGACGTCAACTGGTTCAAGCGCGGGGTCGACGATCCCGACCACGACCTGCCCAGCGACGTGCGCCGTGGCGCCGAGGTGCTGCACCAGGCGATCGTCGACTTCCGGCGCATCCCCTATCCGGTAATCGCGGCGGTCAATGGGGTCGCGGCGGGGGCGGGGTTCTCGCTGGCGCTGATGTGCGACCTGAGAATCGCCTCGGCCGACGCCGCCTTCGTGATCGCGTACGGGCGCATCGGCGCCTCGCCCGACGGCGGCATGACCTACTTCCTGCCTCGCGTGGTCGGCCCCGGCAAGGCGCTCGAGCTGCTTGTAGAGGATCCGCTGCTCTGCGCCGACCAGGCGCTCGAGCTCGGCCTCGTCGCTCAGGTGGTTCCCGGTGATGAGCTGATGTCCGCGACGCGGTCGAAGGCCGAGGAGCTGGCCGCAAAGGCCCCGCACTACGTGCGGATGTCGAAGCTGCTCGTCGCCCAGAGCCTCGAGAACTCGCTCGCCGAGCACCTCCAGTTGGAGCGGCACGGGATCGCCGACTCGATGGCGACCGAGGACCTCCGCGAGGGCGTCAGCGCGTTCTTCGAGGGCCGGCAGGCGACCTTTACCGGGCGTTAAGCGAAGCGGATATAGACTCGCGTCGAACCCGTCACGAAAGGGGAGTGGATGATGAAGAAGCTCGCAGTCCTGGTCTCGGTCCTCGCCCTGGCGGCGTTCGGCATCGCCGCGTGCGGAGGCGACGACGACGACGAGGAGACCACGGAAGCGGCCCCCGCCACGACGACCACTGAGGCCGGTGGAGGCGGCGGCGGAGGGGGCGGCGGAACCGTCGACGTCTCAGCCAGCGAGGGGATCTCCTACGACCAGGCGTCGCTCGAGACATCCGCCGGCACGGTGACGATCAACTTCACCAACGAGTCGGGCATCGACCACGACGTGGTGATCGAGGACGCGGACGGCAACGAGGTCACCTCTACGGACATCATCTCGAGCGGCTCGACCAGCGCAGAGACCGATCTCCAGGCCGGCGAATACACCTTCTTCTGCTCGGTCGACGCGCACCGCGAGCAGGGCATGGAGGGCCCCCTCACGGTCAAGTAAATGGCGTCGGCTCTTACCCGCCGCCCCGGACGCACCTGAGGCGCCGGCGTCAGAGCCGCCGGTTTGTGGCGCCCCGACTCGAGTGCTAGAACGGGAGCTCGTCGGCGACCTCCGCCAGCCGGGGGGCCGAGCGGTCGCGCTCGGACAGCAGCGGGTCCGACAGCGGCCACTCGATCCCCAGGTCGGGGTCGTCCCATGCGATCCCCGCCTCCTGGTCCGGGTCGAACGGGCTCGAGAGGCGGTAGGCGACGTCGGCCTCGTCCGAGAGCACGCAGAAGCCGTGCGCGAAGCCGACCGGCACGAACAGCTGACGGTGGGCGGCGTCGTCGAGCTCGTGCCCCTCCCACAGCCCGCGCGTCGGCGAGTCGCGCCGCAGATCGACCGCGACATCCCAGATCCGACCCCGCAGGCACCGAACCAGCTTGGCCTGGCCGGGATGGAGCTGGAAGTGAAGGCCCCGGAGAGTGCCGCGCCGCGAGCGCGAGTGGTTGTCCTGGACGAAGTCGGACTCGACCCCAAGCTCCCGCCACTGCTCGAGGCCGAAGGTCTCGACCAGGAAGCCGCGATCGTCGGCGTGCACATCCGGCTCGATCAGGACGAGCCCGTCGAGCTCCGTCTCGAGCCGCCGCGGCACGAGTTCAGCCGCGTTCGCCGTCGCCCGAGGGGGCTTCGCCGTCGCCCGAGGGCAGGATCAGGGCACGCCCGACGCTCTCGGCGACGCAGACCGGCTTCTCCTGCCCGTCACCCTCGATCACGAACTTGGTCACGACGTGCCACCAGCCCGCGCCGAGGTCCTCCACCGAGAGCACCTCGGCCGTGGCGCGTACGCGCGAACCGGCCGGCACCGGAGCCGGGAACCGGACCTTGTTCCAGCCGTAGTTGATGCCCATCGCCACTCCCCGTTGGGCGATCAGCTGGCGCCTGAAGGCGTCGATCAGCGACAGCGTGAGGTTGCCGTGGGCGACCGTCGACCCGTAGGGGCTCTCACGCCTTGCCCGCTCGATGTCGACGTGGATCCACTGGTCGTCCCGGGAGACCCGCGCGAACATGTCGATGTCCTCCTGGGTGATCTCGATCCAGTCGCTCGGGCCGACCAGCTTCCCGATCAGCTCTCGCAGACCCTCGATTCCCTCGACCTCGACCGCTGCCATGGCGGGCAGGCTAACGGCGCCTCGCGCCGCATGCCGTCGCGAAGAACTCGCCGACGTCGCAATCCCTCCCCGCGCCGTGCCCCGTATTACCAGCGAGGGCCAGGCACATCAACCTAAGAGGAGGAGGTAGTGCGCATGAGGCGATTGATCCTTGTCGGGCTCCTGTCGCTCGGGATCATGCTCGGATCGACCGGCACGGCCCTGGCGACCCACTGCTACGTCGCGGACAAGCCGGACGGCGCCGGCACGAACGGCGCATTCCAGAGGGAGGAGGAGGACCCGGTAGACACGTTCAAGTGGGATCTGCCGGAGCCTGCCCACGAGAACGGCAGCCAGACTCACGGCATCCTCGAGCTCGAGGAGTAGAGGAGCTCAGTCGATCAACCGCACCTCGAGGGGCGCCGGCGCGAGCTCGCCGGCGCCTCCCATGAGGCCGAGGATCCGCGCCACGTAGGCCTCCGTCTCGGGAATCGCGGGCACGCAATCGCACGCGGCGACCGCGGCCGGGCCGGCGTTGTAGGCGGCGAGCGCCAGCGCCACCGAGCCGAACTGCTCCAAGAGATCCGCCATCAGGTGGGCCTGGGCGTCGATCGCGGCCGGCGGGTCGAACGGATCCCGAAGCCCGTAGGTCGCCGCCGTCCCGGGCATGAACTGGGCGATCCCGCGAGCGCCGGCCGGCGAGACCGCGTAGGGATTGAAGTTCGACTCGGCGAGGAGCTGCGCCGCGAGGAGTCCGGCGGGCACGTTACAGCGCTGCGCCGCACGCGAGATCGGCTTGCGAAAGCGCGAGGGCACGTAGGCGGGGAGGTCGACGCCGGGGGCCGCCTCGCCCCGGCCGGAACCGGCCAGGGATGCCCGCGCCGAGCAGGGGGCTGGTCCCCGGCTGAAGCCGAAATGCCACGGCTCCCATGCGTAGCGCTTGACGAAGCCGAATCGAGGGGCGTTCGCCGCGAGCCAGCCGTACGCGGTCGTGGGCCCCAGGTCGAGCTCGGTCCCGCACCGATGCAGCGACTTGCCCGGCGGGGCAACCCAGCGCGGGTCGGGATGGGCGGCGAACAGCCTCGCCTGCTCGGCGTCCGAACGGTACGCG
>JBKPFS010000122.1:0-18939 GCA_046728935.1 Actinomycetota bacterium
GCCTGACGCACCGGCGTCTCACAGTACGGACACAGCGACCAGCGGGGGTCGATCGGCTTCCCGCAGGACTCGCACGGGTCGTGGATCCGCGCCTTGCAGTTCGGACAGCGCAGGTACGAGCGCTCGACCGGGTACTCGCAATGCGGACACGACTGATCGCGAAGCTGGCGCAGCCGCATCTCCGAGGCCTTGATCTCGAGCTCCCGCTCGCGCTTGTCCTCGAGGAACTCGGGCGGGCGCAGGATCGAATACACCATCGTGCCCGCGAACGGGAACAGCGAGGCGCCCGTCGCGCACATGACGAGCACCGGGTCCTCGAGCCGGCGCCGGGCGTCGAAATAGGTCCAGGCCACCAGCGCGATCCACGTCACAATCAGGAAGAGGACGAGGAGGTTGACCGCGAGGTTGAGCCCGTCGTTTGTGATGCCGAAGAGGGCCGCAGGCATGGCGGATCGCGAGTGTACTTCGTCACCTACGAAGCAAGCCCTGGTTCGGGTCCCCCCCTGCAGCCGGATGTTTGAGTCCGAATGCGCGTGTGCGCAGAGGCGTCGACTACAAGAACAGGCGCCCGAACAGGTATCCGAGCCCGAAGAAGACCAGAATCACGATGGCCACGACCGCGGCGACGAGGCCCATCATCTGAAGCAGCTCTGAACGTGCCTCTCTGTCCATCGCTCGGGCGCGGCCTCAGGCGTGGCTCGCGTACCTGAGAAGGTAGTGCGAACCGCAGACGAGCGCCGCGACGCCGCGCTCGCGGGCGAGCTCGCGGCCGCGTCGCACGGCCGCGTCCGGCTCGCGGCTCACCTCGACCGTTGGGATCCCGACCTCGGTCGCGATCCGCCCCAGCTCGCCCGCATCGAGTGATCGCGCCCCGGGACGCCCCGCGCGCTCGAGTCGACCCGCCGGGATCTCGGTCGCCACCAGGGCGCTCACCCGCTCGGCCAGCGCGGCGAGGATGCCGGCCGCGTCCTTGTCCGCGAGCACCGCGACGCAGGCGACCACGGGGTCCGCGCCCACCGCCTCGGGCAGCGCTTCGGCGAGTGCCACGGCGCCGGCTGGGTTGTGGGCGGCGTCGAGGACCAGGGTCGGATCGCCGCGCACGATCTCCATGCGCCCGTGCAGCTCCAGATGCGAGGCGACGTCCGTCACCCGTCCGAGGTCGAGTGCACCGCCGCCACCTCGCTCGTGGCGGTCGAGGATCACCTCGGCGCACTCCATCGCGACGAGGAAGTTCCGGCGCAGGTAGGGCGCGTGGCTTGGAAGCAGGTCCGGCGCCATGCCCTCGGCGCGCATGAGCTGCGCCGATCGCTCCCGGGCGATGCGCTCCGCGAGCCCCTCGACGTCCTCGTCGACCTCGCCCAGGACGAGCGTCGAGTGGTCCCGCAGCACCGCCAGCTTCTCGCCCGCGATCTCGACCTCGGTGTCCCCCAGCCACTGCGTATGCTCGAGCCCCACCGAGGTCAGTGCCGTGACCGTGGAGGGGAGCACGTTGGTGGCATCGAGCCGGCCTCCGAGGCCGGCCTCGATCACCCCGACCTCGACGCCGGCCGCGGCGAGGGCCACGAACGCCGACGCGGTCAGCGCCTCGAACTGGGTCACGGCATCGCCCTCCTCGAGGGTCCGTTCCACCGCCGGCACCGACTCCGCGACCCGCTCGACCGCGACGCTAAACGACGCGGCGTCGATCTCGGCGCCGCCGATCCGGATCCGCTCGGACCAGCGCTCGTCGTGGGGCGAGAGATAGGTTCCGGTGCTGATCCCCTGCGCCTCGAGCAGCGCAGACGTCATCTCCGCCACCGAGGACTTGCCGTTGGTGCCGACGACGTGGACCGAGGCGAACCGGTGCTGAGGCATCCCCAGCAGCGAGACCAGCCGCCGGATCCGGTCGAGGCCGAACCGCCATCCGAGCGGCTCGAGCGAGGCGAGGTACGCCTCCGGGTCTTCGTAGCCCCGGCTCAGGGTTCCGGTGAGCCACCTTCAGGTGACAAAAGGAGCATTTGCCTCATTCATCCCCGAGTTCCTCGAGCTCGGCGCGATAACCGTCGAGCTTTTCGCGCTCGGCGTCGACAACGTCCTGCGGCGCCTTGGCGACGAAGCCCTCGTTGGCGAGCTTGCGCTCGGCGCGGTTGACCTCCGCGCGCAGGGTCTCCCGCCGCTCGTCGATCCGGCGCCGCGCCTCCTCGGCGTCGACCGCGTCCGAGGTCAGGATCTCGATCGGGCCGATCGTTGCGAGGGCCTCGCCGTCGGCGCTGTCGAACTCGAGCCGCGCGAGCCGCGCGACGAGCTCGTGGGGCTCCCCGCCGGTGGCAACGCGGGCGGGGAGGACGCTCGCGGCGGCGACCCCGGCGAGGTCTCGCCAGCGGCGCACGCTGCGCGTGAGCCTGATCCACTCCCCGACCTGGTCCTCCGCCTGTGGGTCGACGAGGGAGTCGTCGGCCTCGGGAAACGGATGGGCGACCAGCATCTCGGCACGCTCCCCGCCCGCGGCGTCGCGCAGGTACCCATAGACCTCCTCGGTGACGAACGGGAGGATCGGGTGGGCGAGCGCGACCACCTGCTCGAGCACCCAGAGCACCGTCGCCGACGCCTCTTCCTCGCCGTCGTAAAGGCGGGGCTTCACGATCTCCAGGTACCAGTCGCAGAGCTCGGACCAGAAGAAGGCGTAGAGGTCGAGCGCCGTGTGGGCGAAGTCGTAGCGGTCGAGCTCCTCCGTCACCAGTGCGATCGTGCGCTGGAGGCGGGAGAGGATCCAGCGATCCTCGATCGACGCGGGCCGCGGCGCGGGCTCGACCCCGGCGGCGTTCAGCAGCACCAGGCGGGACGCGTTCCACAGCTTGTTCGCCAGGTCGCGCCCCTGCCGGACCTTGGCCGCCGAGTAGCGGACGTCCTGGGTCGAGGACATCGCGAGCAGGCCGAAGCGGAGCGCGTCCGCCCCGTGGACGTCGATCTCGTCCAGGGGGTCGATGCCCGTGCCAAGGCTCTTCGACATCCGCCGCCCGTCGGGCGCCTGGATCACCGAGTGCACGTAGACGTCATCGAACGGAATGTCGCCGGCGAACTCGAGCCCCATCATCACCATCCGCGCGACCCACAGGAAGAGGATGTCCCGCGCCGTGAGCAGCACGTCGGTGGGATAGAAGGCGCGCAGCAGCGGGTCGTCGTCGGGCCAGCCCAGGGTGGCGAAGGGCCAGAGCGCCGAGCTGAACCAGGTGTCGAGGACGTCCTCGTCCTGGCGGAGCGATTCGGGGTCGATGCCCCGCTCCGCCGCCGCGTCGCGCGCCAGGTCCTCGGTCTCGGCCACCACCTCCTCACCGCCGGGCCCGTACCAGACGGGCAGCTGGTGCCCCCACCAGAGCTGGCGCGAGATGCACCAGGGCCGGATCCCGCCCATCCAGTCGAGGTACACGCGCTTGTAGTTCGCCGGCACGATGCGAACCCGGTCCTGGTCCACCACGTCGATCGCGGGCTTCGCCAGGTCGTCCATGCGGCAGAACCACTGCAGCGAGATCAGCGGCTCGATTCGCTCGCCCGAGCGGTGCGAGTAGGGCACCGAGTGGGCGTAGGGCTCCTCGGCGCGGATCAGCCCCTGCTCGCGGAGCGCCGCGACCACGGCCTCCCGCGCCTCGTCCGCGGTGAGCCCGGCAAACCGCTCACCGGCCTCGGCGGTCATCCGGCCGTCCTCCCCGATCACCGTCACCTCCTCGAGGCCGTGAGCGCGCCCGATTTCGAAGTCGTTTGGATCGTGGCCCGGGGTGATCTTCAGCGCCCCGGTCCCGAACTCGGGGTCGACGTGCTCGTCGGCGATGATGGGCAGGCGACGGCCGACCAGCGGCAGGATGCAGTGGCCGCCGACGAGCTCCCCGTAGCGCTCGTCGTCCGGGTTCACGGCGACGGCGGTGTCGGCGAGCATCGTCTCGGGCCGGACCGTGGCGACGGTGAGCACCTCCTCCGTGCCCTCGATCGGATAGTCGATCGAGTACAGCGTGTCCGTCACCTCGCGGTTCTCGACCTCGAGGTCGGAGATCGCGGAGTGCGAGCCCGGGTCCCAGTTGACTATGTAGTTGTCGCGATAGATGAGCCCCTTCTCGTACAACGCAACGAAGACGCTGTAGACGGCGCGCACGTAGCCCTCGTCGAGCGTGAAGCGCTCGCGCCCGTAGTCGCAGGAGGCCCCCAGTCGCTTGTACTGCTCGATGATGCGCGAGCCGTACACCCGCCGCCATTCCCAGACCCGCTCGACGAAGGCCTCCCGTCCGAGCTGGTGCCTATCCAGGCCCTCCGCGCGCAGTTCGCGCTCGACCACCGCCTGCGTGCCGATCCCGGCGTGGTCGGTGCCGAGCACCCAGAGCGTGTTGCGCCCGCGCATCCGGTTGAGCCGGATCAGGGCGTCCTGGATCGTTCCGTTGAGGGCATGGCCCATGTGGAGCTCGCCCGTGACGTTCGGGGGCGGGATCGCGATCGAGTAGGTCTCGGCCGCAGTGCCTTCGGCAGGCGGATGGAAGTAACCGCCCTCGAACCAGGCGTCGAACACCCGCCGCTCGACCTCGCCGGGGTCCCAGCGCGTCGTCGCCTCCAGCGTCGCTCGTCGCTCAGCGTCCATCGGAGCGGCGAGTTTAGTTGCGGCTAGGCGCAGGCCTGCTCGACCGCGTCCTGCGCCGCGGCGACGAGCTTCTTCGCTCGCCTCACGCGCCGCTTGGCGCGCTTGATCTTGGTCTCGTCGTCGCTGGACCTCCCCGCGCGGAGCTGCTTCCTCAGGCGGATTCCTCGCGCAGCTCGTCCGGGCCGGCTTCGCCCGGTTCCTCGGCGACCGCCTCAGTGACCAGGGTCGGGCGCTGGGCGCGCTCGATGGTCTCCCTGGTGACGACGCACTTGCGCACGTCGCGGCGCGAGGGCAACTCGAACTGGACGTCGAGCAGGGTCTCCTCGAGGATCGAGCGCAGGCCGCGGGCGCCCGTCTCTCGCTCGAGCGCCTTGTCGGCGATCGCGCCGAGCGAGTCCTCGGCGAACACCAGCTCGATGTCGTCGAACTCGAAGAAGCGCATGAACTGGCGGGTGAGCGCGTTGCGCGGCTCGGTCAGGATCGTGATCAGGTCGTCGCGCGTCAGCTGGTGGATCGCCGCCACTACCGGCATGCGGCCGATGAACTCGGGGATCAGCCCGTACTCGATCAGGTCCTCGGGCAGCACCTGCTCGAACAGCTCGCCGGTGTCCTTCTCGGCCTTCGATGCCAGCTCGGCGCCGAAGCCGACGCCCTGACGGCCGATCCGCCGCTCGATCACGTGGTCGAGCTGCGCGAACGAGCCGCCGCAGATGAACAGGATGTTCGTGGTGTCGATGGTGAGGAACTCCTGGTGCGGGTGCTTGCGCCCGCCCTGTGGGGGCACCGAGGCGCTGGTGCCCTCCAGGATCTTCAAGAGCGCCTGCTGCACGCCCTCGCCGGAGACGTCACGGGTGATCGACGGGTTGTCCGCCTTGCGGGCGATCTTGTCGATCTCGTCGATGTAGATGATCCCGGTCTCCGCCTTCTTGACATCGAAGTCGGCGGCCTGGATCAGCTTGAGCAGGATGTTCTCGACGTCCTCGCCGACGTAGCCGGCCTCGGTCAGCGCGGTGGCGTCCGCGATCGCGAAGGGGACGTTGAGGATCCTGGCCAGGGTTTGGGCGAGGAGCGTCTTGCCGCAGCCCGTCGGGCCGAGCAGCATGATGTTCGACTTCTGCAGCTCGATCTCGCCGTCGTTGCCGTCCTGGGTCATCTGGACGCGCTTGTAGTGGTTGTAGACGGCGACCGAGAGGGCCCGCTTGGCTCCCTCCTGCCCAACCACGTACTCGTTGAGGACGGAGTAGATCTCCTTCGGCTTCGGCAGGCTCTCGAGCTCGAAGGTGGGCGGAGCGGTCAGCTCCTCGTCGATGATCTCGTTGCAGAGATCGATGCACTCGTCGCAGATGTAGACGCCGGGACCCGCGATCAGCTTCTTCACTTGCCGCTGCGACTTGCCGCAGAAGCTGCACAGAAGCTGCTCGTTGGAATCGGTCGGGCGTGCCACGGCGGGATCTCCCTTCGGCGTTTCGGACGTTCCCGGAGCCGCCGTTTGGTCAGGTTAGAACACCTGCGGTCCCGGGTTGGACCCCTACCTGTTACTCGGCAGCGCGCGCGGTCCCTTCAAGCGCCCGACGGGTTGCAATCAGCGGGAAGGGAACGGGTTGGGCGAGTTCCCGGAGCCGCAGTTTCCGTCGCCCTGGTCGAGAACCGGCACCGGGTTCCCGGTGAAGACGTTTGTCGAACAGCCGGTTGCGTCCGAGGCGGAGTCGAGGTGGATGCCGGAGACGCCGTTGCCGGCCGCGTTGTTGCCGGTGAACGTGACGCCGTCGCTGTTGTGGACGAAGATCCCGCTCGCCGTGCCGGTGCCGGGAGGTAGTTGTCGTGGAAGCGGTTGTCAGCGACCCGGGTCCGCGCTGTGACGAGGTACGAGTCCTCGACGATGAGGCCGCGGTTGTTTCCGAACGAGTCGTTTCCCTCGACCGGGAGGGTGCTGCCGCCGGTGTTGGTGATGCCACCCACCTAGATGCCGGCCTGGGCTCTACCCCGCCGCTGCCGTCGATTCGGAGCGCTCGGCTCGGCGACGGATCGCCACCAGCCAGCTGCGGCGGATCAGCGCACTGCCCGGGAGGATCAACCGCCAGTAGCGGCCGAAGGCACGCCGGGCGTCGAGCGATGTGGCGACGACACGGGTCTCGGTGGTGATTCGCGAACCCTCCCCCAGCGGCTCGACCACGAAGTTGAGTGCGCCCTTGACGTAGCGGGGCTCGTCGAAGGCCGTGAAGGCTGACGCGTCGAGGATCTCGAGCGGCTGGTTGTCGGTGAGCGACCAGAACCGTCCGATCGCCCCGAACGCGATCTCCGAGCCGGGCGCCTCGCCAAGCTCGATGAAGCCGGAATCGAGGAAGTCCTGGATCACGGGCCGCGAACGACCCTCGCCGAGCCGTCGGCGCATTCGACTCGCGAACTGGCGTGGATGACGGAGGGCGACCGGCAACGCCCGCAGCGCCATCAGCGGCACCAGCGTCCTGACATCGAGTGCGGTGACCTCGCGGATCGCCTCGAACGTGTCAGCGGGCCCCGCCGCGATCTCGACCGAGTGGACCTCCTTGAAGTCCCAGCGCGGCATCACCGCGTCGAGAACCGTGCGAGCTGAATGGGAGCTGACCACCGACCCAAGCTACCCCGGGGGGCACAACCGTCCGCTGCAGCCTTGTATGACCCATATGCACCGTTATTGATCTCGCCACCTGCCTCGAGCCCGATGCCCTCGAGGCCACCATCAACGAGGCAGACAGGCGCGACCTGATCGACCCGGAGTCCCTTCGCAGTGCCCTCGACATGCTCTTGCGCCGTCCCGGGCTGGGGCGGTTGCGCCAGACGCTCGACCGCCGGACCTTCACTCTCACCGACTCCCAGCTGGAGCGGCGCTTCCTGCCACTCGCACGGCGGCGGGACTCCCGCGGCCACTCACCCAGCAATGGGTCAACGGGTTCCGGGTTGACTTCTACTGGCCCGATCTCGGCCTCGTCGTCTAGGCGGACGGGTTGCGCTATCACCGCACGCCCGCCCAGCAGGCCCGCGACAAGCTGCGCGACCAGGCGCACACAGCAGCCGGCGTCACGCCGCTGCGATTCACGCACGCGCAAGGTTCGCTTCCACCCCGAACACGTACGGGCGACGTTGGCGGCGACGGCCGCGCGGCTGAGGGCCCGGCGCCACCCGAGCTCGTGACCACTGAAGCCTTCCCTGACCCATAGGTCAGACAAAGCTGCAGTCGCTGCTCCTACCCAGCCTGCCCCTGAACGTTCGCGGCGCCACCGCGCCGGGACTCGCCGCCGCCGCGGGGTCGAGCTAGTGGTGCTCGATGACCCGGTCGACGATGCTGTAGTCCTTCGCCTCCTCGGCGGACATGAAGTAGTCGCGCTCGGTGTCCTTGGTCACCTTGTCGAAGGGCTGACCGGTGTGCTTGGCGATGATCTCGTCCAGGCGCTTGCGGACGTCGATGATCTCGCGGGCGTGGATTTCGATGTCCGTGGCCTGGCCCTGGAAGCCGGCCGTGACCTGATGGATGAGGATCTTGGAGTTCGGCGTCGCCATCCGCTTCCCACCGGCCCCGCCGGCGAGCAGCAGCGCCCCCATCGACATCGCGACCCCGACGCAGATCGTCTGCACGTCGGGCTTGATGTATTGCATCGTGTCGTAGACCGCGAGCCCTGCATAGACCGAGCCGCCCGGCGAGTTGATGTAGATCGAGACGTCCTTGTCCGGATCCTCGGACTCGAGGTGGATCAGCTGCGCGACCACCAGATTCGCGATGTCCTCGGTGATCGGCGTGCCGAGGAAGATGATGCGCTCGTTGAGCAGCCGCGAGTAGATGTCGAACGCGCGCTCTCCGCGCGACGTCTGCTCGACGACCATTGGCACCAGGGGGCTCATCGGTGGGCGAGTCTACAAAAGCGCTCGTCCGTCCCTGGAGCGCGGAGCGTTCTGCAGGTGCTACCCGCCCGGCGTCCAGAGCTCGCCGGGCTTGCTCGCCGGCTGCGGCTCGCCCTCGGCCCCGACGCGCTCCTGCTCGCCCTTCTCGGGGGTCCAGATCGCCTCCCGAGCAGCCGCCTGCTCCACCGGGATCGGCTTCGCCGTCTCGACCACCAGATCCGCGGCCTTTCGCAGCCGCACCTCCTCGCGCAGAGGCGCGTCGCGGCCGGAGTCGCGGAGTCGGGCAAGCAGCCGCTGCGGTGCCTCCGCCCCGTCCCCCGGGCCCAGAGCCTCGATCAGCTCCTCGTCGGAGACCTCGATTCCCTCGGCGTCCGCGATCGTGGCCAGCGTGGCCTCGCGGCGCAGCGCCCGCTCGGCGTCGGGCTCGGCCTCGTCGATCAGCTGGTGGCGGTCCTTGCCCTGCATCCGGGCGTAGCTCGCCGGATCGATGCCCCGGGCGGCCAGCTGGCGCTCGACGCGCTCCCACATCTCGTGTGCGCGGGCGTGGACGAGCTCCTTGGGCGTCTCCACCTGTGCGGCCGCGGCCGCGGCGTCGATGGCCGCGTCCCGGAAGGCCGCCTCAGCCTGACTGGAGAGCGCCTCCGCGATCCGGCCCTCGATGTGGGCCCGCAGCTCGTCCAGGGTGTCGAACTCCGAGGCCTCCGCCGCGAATTCGTCGTCGAGATCGGGGAGGCTCTTCTCGCGTACCTCCTTCACCGTGACCGCGAAGGTCGCCGTCTTCCCGGCGAGCTCCTCGGGCCGGTGATCGTCGGGGAACGTCACCTCCACCTCGAGCTCGTCGCCGGCCGAGGCTCCGGTAAGCGCCTGGTCGAACTCCGGCAGCAGGCCCTCGCGCCCGAGCTCGACCAGGAAGTCGCGCGCCTCCGAGCCCTCGAACGGCTCGCCGTCGATCGTGCCCGCGAAGTCGATCAGCACCACGTCGCCCTCCGCTGCGGGCCGCTCGACCGGCGACAGGCTGGCGAAGCCCTCGCGCAGGCGGTCGAGCTCGGCCTGTACCGCCTCCTCAGGCACCTCGACCTCGGGCTTGCCGACCTCGAGGCCCTTGTACTCGCCCAGCTCGGCGCGCGGCCGCACCCCGACCTCGATCGAGAACTCGAGCCCTTGGCCCTCCTCCGGGAGGTCCGGGACGTCGAGCTTGGGATCGCCGACCGGGTTGATCCCGGCATCGAGAACGGCGCGCTCGTACCACTCGGGGAGCGCCTCGCGCAGCGCCTGCTCGAGGACCGCCTCGCGGCCCACGCGCTGGATCACGAGTGCGGCGGGAACCTTGCCCTTGCGAAAGCCGGGGACCCTCATCTCGCCCGCCAGCTCGCGGGCTGCGCGCTCCATCCGCTTCGCCAGGGCGTCGGGCTCGATGCCCACGTCGACCCGGACGCGGGACTCCGGCAGCTCGGTGACCTCGGTCTTCATCGGCGCCCAACCTTAGAGAGCCTTCCGCCCGCCCACCGAAGCCAGGCCCCGCCGAGGTCCCACCAGAAGGCGACGAACCGCCCCACCGGGCCGGTCACGAGCCAGGCCAGGGCGCGATCGCGAGCGCGGAGGGCGTGCTGCGTCACCGTCTACCGGTCGGCCGCGTAGCCGAGGATCGAGCGATCGACGAGCCACTCGACCGGAGCGCGGTCGTCCGTGTACACGGTGCCGCCCTCGAGGCGGGGTCCCAGCCGGGCGGCGTCGATCCGGGCCAGGCCCGCCAGCTCATCCGGGAGCCCGTGCGCGGCGTGCAAAAGCCGGGCGGCCGACGCGGGCGCGTCGGTGCCGACGAGCAGGGTGTTGGTCTGCTCGGCGGGGTCGCGAAGGACGGTCGCGAACACGTCATCCATCGTCGCGCCCATCACCTGCTCGAAGTCGTCGCTTCCCTCCGGATGCCCGGCGTTGACGATCACCATGCCGCCCGGGGCAAGCCGATCGCGGGCGAGCTCGAAGAACTCGCGCGTCGCCAGGTAGAACGGGATGTAGGGCTGGCGGTAGGCGTCGATCACGATCACGTCGTAGCCGCCGTCGGAGCGCCGCAGCCAGGGGCGGGCGTCCTCGTTGAACACGGTCAGGTTCGGGTTCGAGCCCATGTCGAAGTAGCGGCGACCGACGTCCTCCAGCTCGGGATCGATCTCCACCCCGTCGACCTCGGTGGCCGGGAAGTATTGGCCGTAGGACCTCGCGATCGTGCCCGCGGCGTTGCCGAGCACCGCGATCCGCGCCGGCGACTCGCGAAGCGCCGTGAACGGGAGGGTGAGGAAGCTGTCCCAGTAGTCCGAGGTCAGGAAGCTGCCCGGCCGGTAGAGGGAGTGCACGGCCTGCCCCTCGTTCAGCTCCAAGGCGATGTCGCCGTCGGGCTGCTCGACGACGCGGATGTACTGGAGCCGGGACTCGTCCTCGAACAGCAGCCTGCCGTCGCCGGCCGCCTTCACCGTGCCCACGGGAAGCGCGATCACCCCGGCCAGCGCCACGGGCACGGCGGCGTAGCGCCATCCGAGCCCGGCCGTGGCGACGAGGGCCAGCGCGACCGCGAAGGTCAAAAACGTCCGCTGGGTTCCCGCGAACGGGATCAGCACGAGCGCGGCGAGCATCGTGCCGAGCAGCGATCCGACCGTCGAGATCGCGTACAGGCGGCCCGCTACCCGGCCGGCGTGCTCCACGTCGGGAACCGCGATCCGAAGCGCCCACGGCGAGCACGTGCCGAGGACGACGATCGGGACCCCGATCAGGACCAGGACCGCGACCAGGGAGCCCACGAAGGCCCCCGCCTCGATCTCGTCGAGGGCGTCGACCGAGACGTCGAGGAACGGCTGAGCCACGAAGGGGACGGCCGCGAGCAGGACGGCGCCGACCACCATCGCCAGGCAGAGGTCGCGCGAGCGGGGGTGGCTGTCGCCCAGCCTCCCGCCGAGCCAGTAGCCCACCGAGAGCGCGACCAGCACGACGCCGATCGTGTTCGCCCAAACGATCGTCGAGGCGCCGAAGAACGGGGCGAGAAGGCGTGCCGCCGCGATCTCGGCGCCGAGGCTCGCGGTGCCGACGACGAACACGAGCAGGTAGAGGAACCGGTTGTGGCTCAAGAGCGTTTGAGGCGCTCCTCGAGGCGCGCCGCGTGGCCCGCGGCGACCGCTCGGGCCGCCCGCGCCTCGTCGAGCGGCACGCCGCGCTCGCGCGCGAGGTCGAGCAGGCGCTGCTTCTCGGTGTCTCGCTCGGCCCAGCGCAACAGCACCAAGCAGAGCACGCCGAGGGTGACGAGGCCGCCCTCGCCCATCATGATCGCCCCGGCGATCCCCTGGTCGGTCAGCGGGCTGATGTCCCAGTAGTCGTCGCCGGCCTCATAGACGGGATAGAGCACCGTGCCCGACCACATCAGCACGTTGCCGAGCCCCGCGGATGCGAGGCGGGCGACAGCGGTGTAGCCGAGCTGGGCGCCGCCGCCGAACCACGCCGGCGCCGGCAGCGGGCCGAGAACCGGCATCCACAGCAGCACGCCGAAGCCGATGAAGCAGGCGTGCTCGAGCGCGTGCAGCGCCTCGTGGTCGACCGCACCCTCGTAGAGCGCCGGGAGGTGCCAGAGGTAGAGGTTGGCGATCCAGAGCGGCAGCGCGATCCAGGGCAGCATCAGTACCTGGAGCCGGTCGAAGAGCCGGATCGCGAGCACCGGCTGGAGCAGCGACCGCGTGAGCCCGAGGACGATCAGGATGCCCGCGAGGTCGCCGATCAGGAGGTGCTGGGTCATGTGCGCGAGGAGCAGCTCCGACCCGAGGTGGGCGAGCGGCGAGATCAGGGCGACGGCGATCAGCGCCATGCCGCCGGCGAAGCACCCGAGCCGCCACGCGGGGACCGGGCGTCCCTCGCGGGCGAGCGACGCCGCGCGGAGCGCGTAGGCCGAGGCGACCGCGGTCAGCGCGGCGACCTGGAGCGGCTCGAACACACCGCCGCCGACGTGCGCGAGGGGCATATGCGGCAAGCGTAGGCGACCGGCGATTCCGAGCGCCAGGCAGGATGCCGGCCGGCGCGTAGGAATCGCCGCATTTGTTCGGCGCTACAGCCAGCGGATGCGGCGGAAGAAGCTGTAGAGGACGAGCACGGCGACCAGCATCAGGGCGAGCGCCGTCGGGTAGCCCCAGGGCTCGGTCAGCTCGGGCATGTCCGCGAAGTTCATGCCCCAGATCGAGGCCAGGAACGTTGGCACCGCGATGATCGCCGCGTAGGCCGAGATCTGCCGGACCACCACGTTCTGACGCACGCTCACCAGCGTCAGATTGGCCTCGAGGATCGAGGTCAGGAGCTCGCGCTGGGAGTGGACCTGCTCGTCGATCCGCCGCGCGTGATCGGCCACGTCGCGCAGAAAGCGTCGCAGGACGTCGCTGATCTGGGGAAAGGCGCCGCGCTCGAACGCCTCCAGGGGGCCGAGAAGCGGGAAGACGGCGCGGTGGAACTCGATCACCTCGCGCTTCAAGAAGTAGATCCGCTGGGTCGAGTCCGCGTGCGTGTCGAAGATCTCCTGCTCGACCTCCTCGATGTCGTTGTCGATGCCGTCGACCACCGGGGCGTAGTCGTCGACGACCTTGTCGAGGATTGCCCAGACGATCGCGGCCGGCCCCTCGCGCAGGAGATCCGGCCGGCCCTCGAGTTGCTGCCGCGCGGGCCCCAGCTCGCTCGCTTCGCCACGCCGGACGGTGATCACGTACCCGGACCCGATGAAGATGTGGATCTCGCCGAAGTCCACCTCCTCGCGATCGTCGTCGTAGCGCGCCGTCCGCAGGACGATGAAGTACGAGTCGTCGTAGTCCTCGAGCTTCGGTCGCTGGTGAGCCTGCTCCGCGTCCTCGATCGCGAGCTCGTGCAGGCCGAAGGCGACGCGTGCCCGCTCGAGCTCCTCGTTGTCTGGCTCGTACAGGCCGAGCCAGACGAATTCGCCCTCGCCCCTGGCGGCCTTCGCTGCCTCCTCGATATCGAGGGGAGGCTCGTGCTGGCGCACACCATCGCGGTAGTGCGCGGAATCGATGATCACGCGAATGAGTTCAGCCCCAGCCGCCCGCCTCCTGCCGCCGACCGGCCGCTTGCGATCGGCGCGGATGCCGCCCGCCGACGGGCTCAGCCAACGCGGGCGCGAGCGACGTCGCGCCGCTCCCGCCGCTCGGCCTCGAAGGCCGAGAGCTCGTCCCTGAGACGATCGACGAGGGCGAAGTCGGGCGCGACCCGCTCGGCCATCTCGAGATCGCCGTTCCAGGCGCGCACCCTGGCGTCGAGCGTGGGTGCCTTGAAGTGGTCGACCGCTCGCTCGCCCACCTCCGCGTACACGCAACGCCAGTCATGCAGGTTGGCGAGCTTGTCGGCGACGTAGACCGCGGTGGCCTCGCGGCCGGCGCCCTCGACCTCGTCGCGAAGCGCGCCCTTGCGACGCTCCCAGTCGGGGATCGAGGGATCCTCGGTGAGGGCCGCCACCAGCTCGCCCACCTCGACCCCGAAGGCTTCGACGACGTCGCCGACGGTCAGCCCCGAGTCCTCGACAACGTCGTGGAGGAGCCCGGCGACGATCGTCGGCTCCGCGCACCCCTCATCACGGAGCAGCTCGGCGACCTGCACGGGATGGTCGAGGTAGGGCCTGCCGCCGCCGCCTCGCGTCTGTCCCTCATGCGCGCTTCGGGCGACGAAGTAGGCGAGGCTCAGCGGCTCCGATTCGAGCACGAAGGCGGGCGGCTGGGAGCCCGGATCCGGATATCCAGCCACCCCTGCGCCGCGCTACGGCGCCGGGGCCGGGGGCTCGGTTGCGGGCGGAGTGGCCGGGGGCTCGGGGCTCGGGGGGCCCGCCGCGGGCGGCTGGGTGAACGAGACCTCGGGCACAGCCCGGTCGCCCGCGTCCTCGATCTCGAAGAACTCCCGCGGCGTGAAGCCGCCGGCGTTGGCGATGACCGAGTTCGGAAAGACCTGGATCTTCGTGTTGTAGGCCTGGACGTTCGAGTTGTAGATCCGGCGCGAGGCCTGGATCTCGTCCTCGAGCTCGCTCAGGTTGCGGGTCAGCTGCTGGAAGTTCTCCGTCGCCCGCAGCTCGGGGTACTGCTCCGCGACCACGCGCAGCCCACCGAGCGCCTGGCTCAGCATGCCCTCGGCGCGGCTCGCCTCGGCAGGCCCGGACGCCTGCATCGCGGCCGCGCGAGCCCGGGTGACCCTCTCGAAGGTCTCGCGCTCGTGCTGCGCATAGCCCTTCACGGCCTCGACCAGGTTGGGCACGAGATCGTGGCGGCGCTTGAGCTGGACGTCGATCCCCGACCACGCCTCGTCGACTCGGTTGCGCGAGCCGATGATCGAGTTGCGGACCAGGATGAAGGTCAGCGCCAGCAGAACAACGACGCCGATCACGATCCAGACTACGGTCATCTAAAGCCTCTTCTCCCCTGGGAGTGGGTTCGTTCAGCAGCACTTTCTACCACGCCGATGATGAAGGCACGGGACAGCGGCGGCCGGCGGGAGCGGGAATCGTGATCTTCGCAACGACCTCGCCGAGTGTCCGCGTGGCTCAGTCCTCGAGCGCGCCCTCGAAGCGCAGCAGCCACTCCTTCATCTCGGGCCCGCCTCCGTACTGGCCGATATCGCCGCCCGCGCGGAGCACGCGATGGCAGGGGACGACGATCGGGATCGGGTTGTGGCCCAGCGCGCTTCCCGCGGCCCGGTAGGCGCGAGGGTTGCCCGCCTCGGCCGCCATCTCGGCGTACGTCGCGGTGGCCCCGAAGGGCAGCTTCGCCGTGGCCCGAAGGACGCGCCGGTAGAAGTCCGTCGTGGTCAGTCGCCAGTCGAGCGACAGCTCGAACTCCTGTCGGCGGCCGCCGAAGTACTCGTCGAGTTCGCGGCGCTCGCGGTCGACTCGCGAGGGCAGCTCGAGCAGGCGGGGCGACAGATCGGCCGCCAGCCGCTCGAGCGTCTCGTCCACCGAGTCGTTCGGGAGCATCACGCGGACCAGGCCGCGGTCGGTGGCAGCGACCATCGCCGTCCCGAGTGGAGTGTCGAGCGTCGCGTAAGCGATGTCCACCAGGCCCTCCTTCGCCGCCCGCTCGGCGAGCCGGCGCGTGGCCTCAGCCGCCTCCGCGGGATCGGGCCGAAGCGCCCCTCTGATCGTCCTCTCGTCGATGCTGGTCATCGCTTGTCCTCCTGTTCGATCATGGCGCGCAGGTTGCGAAGTCCATCGTGGACGCGCCTGCGCGCCGCGTCCTCTGAGCAGTCGAGCGCCGCGGCGATCTCGGCGTAGGGCAGGTCGGCCGCGTAGCGAAGGGCCACCGCGGCGCGCTGGGCCTGGCTGAGCTCGGCGACGGCGCTCCAGATCTCCCCCGCCCCCGGATCGGGGTCCTCGACGCCGACCTCGGGCAGCTCGCCGCGCGGCTCCGGCCGGCGCTGGCGCGAGCGGTGGTGGTCGATCGCCTTGCGACGGGCGATCGTCATCACCCAGGCGCGCGGGTGGCGCCCATCCACGCGTCGGTAGGCGCGCAGCGCGGCCAGGAATGTCTCCTGGAAGCAATCGTCCGCATCGTTCGGGCCGACCATCGCTCGCAGGAACGCGAGCACGGCCTCGCGGTGCTCGTCGATGAAGGCCTGAAACGGCGGCTGGGTCGCTGCCATCGTCGTCATCCAACAGAGAAACGCCGCGAGGCGCGGAAACGTGAGCTGTGCATAGACTCGATGTCACTTGTGGTCGACGGCAGGAGGCAGAGATGAGCAGGAAGTGGATCGTCGCGCTCGCGGTGATGGCCGCCGCGGGCGGCATCGCGGCGGCGGCGACGGCCGTGCTCGGCGAGGGGTCGGGCCTCAACCGGCCGGACCTCGATCGGCTCGAGGTGAAGGCAAGCGGCTCACAGGCCGCCGCAGCGGGCGTCCCGGCACGGAGCAGCGGGAAGACGAAGATCGTCTACCTGACCAGCGACCCTCAGACGGTGGAGGGAGGCGCGGTGGACGTCGACATCAGGGCCTGCCCGAAGAAGTCGAAGGTGCTCAACGGCACCTTCGAGACGGACAACATCGAGACCGCGCTGATCGGCTCGCATCCACTCACGAAGCGGAGCTGGCGGCTCACGGTCAACCAGCTCGGTGCGGACGGCATCACCGAGTACCAAGCCGTCTTCGGCCTCGTCTGCGCCAAGAGCGGCAAGAAGAAGTAATCACCGGCGCCGAGCCGACGTTGCGAGGGCCGGGCCTGCCCGGCCCTCGCTGTATAGTTCTGTCAAGGCAATGTCTAGTCAAGTTCAGCTGACGAAGCGCCAGCAGGAGGTGCTCGAGCGAGTCGGGCGCGGCGAGCAGTCGGTGCGCCAGATCGCCAAGGACATCGGGGTCACCCGGGCGGCCGTGTACCAGATCATCGAGCGGCTGCGCACCGCAGGGGCCCTCCCGGCGGACTTCACCGTCTCCGGCGTCTCCTCTGCCGACCGCAAGCTGGCGGCCTCGCGCCGGGGCTGGACGGCGCCCGCTCGATCGCGCCTCGCCGAGGTGCGCGAGCTAGCCGCCGCTGGCGGGGACGAGAGGCGGTACGCGGACGCCCTCGCGGCGGCGATCGCCGACCGCGACGTGCTCTCGCTCGCATACCTGCTGGGTCGCACCGACGCCGGCGAGGGCGAAGGGCTCACGCCGGATCTCGTTGAGTCGGCGCTGCGCCAACTCGGCGCCCTGGGAGGCGTGCAGGACGAGGCCGAGGCCGCCCGCTTCGAGGGCGCGAAGCCGGGCCTGAGCTAGCCGAGGAGCTCGCGCTCCCGGTGCGCGAGGCCCCCGAACGGAGCGCAGATCAAGCCGTACTCGCCCCCGCGCTAGCGGCGCCCCATCTAGACTCGGCCGGCCGTGGAAACCACTGCGGTACGGCCCGAGTGGACCTTCGCGCAGAAGGGCATCGTCGTGCTCGCCTCGGCCCTGCTCCTGTGGAGCGTGGCGGGATTCATCGCCGAGCCGGACTTCTCGACCGGCGAGGGTGCGCCCACCGAGCGCGTTCTGGGCGTCGACTTCAACGGCTGGCACGCCCTTTCGGGTCTGCTCCTCTTTGGCCCCGCGTTCTTCTTCGCGCTCCGGCCTGCGTGGGCTCTCGTCTACGCGTTCTACGCGGGGGCCGCCCTGGTGATCACCGCGGTGTGGGTGTCCCTGGACAGCCAACCGCTGTTCGTGCTCAACCTGCCGAACAACGAGGGGGGGTGGTTCCATCTCGCCACCGGCCTCGCCTTCCTCGGGGTCGGAGCGATCCAGCTTCAGCGAGACAGGTCCATTCGCCCGGCGGGCTGAGGGCGTCCCGCGTTGCGGCTCAGACCGCGTCGTGCGCGCCGAACAGGTCCGGTCGGTGATCGCGAACCTGCTCCTCGATGCAGCGCGGGCAGGAGCACTCCGGGACGCCGAGCCCCGTAATAGGGCACCTCGCCCCCAGCGCACCGCCCGGCGTCCTGGCCCTCGACGCGCTGTCGCGGACCAGCGACGTGCCGGTCGCCTGCCAGACGAGCCACACGGCAAGATGACGGCCGGCGCTTACCGGTCTGCGGATCAGCGAGTCCATCGATCTCTCCCTCTCACTAGCGTTCCCCCCGATAACGGGGCCGCAGGCAGATCTTGCACCCGTGCCCGGACACTTACAACCCCACCTACCGCAACTGCGGCGCAGGGATTACCTCATTGGCGGGCGCACGACCCGTGCTCAGGAACCGATGGCGAACTCTCCCCACGCGAGGGCCTGGACGATCTCGCGAAACGGCATCGGATCGCCGTCCGCGGCCGATCTGAGCTCGTTGGCCGCATGGCCGAGCCAGCAGGCGTGAAAGGCGAGCTCGATGCCCTGGGGCGAGGCGTCGACGGCGCTCGCCAGCAACGCCTGGAGGGTGCGGACGCGTTCGGCGTGCGCACCCCCGGCGCCGAAGCACTCCCTGAACGCCCACGGCCGATCGACGTAGCGTCGGGTCGCCGCGACGGCGTCGACCGCCGCGTAGAAGAAGTCCTTCAGCGGCAGCGTCGCCTCCTCCGCGACCTCCCAGTCGACGATCCCGAGGCGCCCGCGCCGGTCCACGAGCACGTTCCACATCGTGAGGTCGTTGTGGGCGTCGGCCAGCCGGACCGGCGCGTCCGCCGCGGCCGCGCACTGGGCCTCCAGCGCCGCCGCGTACTCCGCACCACCGTCGAGATGGGGGGCGAGGAGTCGCGCGGGCCCTAGCACCTCGCTCTCGAGCTGGTCCTGGGTGAGGCGGGCGCTGGTCGCGGTCAGCCCCTGCCACGCCTCGAGCCAAGCGCACACGCGGGCCAGCCCGCGCTCCAGCCGCCGGGGCCGCAGCACGATCTGCGGCGCGAGGATCTCACCGTCGACCCTGGTCTCGAGGAGCACGGGCGCGCCATCCAAGCGCGCGGCGGGGAGCGGCGCCGGCACCGCGGCGCCCGCTCGCCTCGCCGCCGGGCCCAGCCGCTCGAGGCGCTCGCCC
>JBKPFS010000123.1:0-34732 GCA_046728935.1 Actinomycetota bacterium
CACGACCGCCTGCTCGAGGAGGCAGAGAACGTCGCCCGTCAGATCCTACGCAACTCCCAGCGGGCTCCGCTCCGCGAAGCAGACGATCCTCGACGTGGTCGGACAGCCGCTCGACTTCCAGCTCCGGACCGAGGCGTGGAACGCCTACACGTGCGCCGACCCCGAGGAGACGAAGGCGCTCCTCGGCCGCTTCTACGAGAAATCGGACGCCGGTCGCGCCGGCGGGCACGAGACCGAGCTCTGAGATGAGGGGCTAGCCGACTTCCGCGGGCTCTTCGTCGCGGCCGGCCAGGCGGTCGCGACCGCGCTGCACGGCGGCGAGGAACTTCTCGAGGTTGACCTCGAGGGTGGAGAGGATCTCGTCGGCGTAGTCCTCCGCGCCGAGGCGGATCTGGCGCTCCGTCTCGCGCGCGTCCTCGATGATCTCCTCGGCCGCGCGCTCGGCCTGCTTGTAGACCTCCTCGTCGGAGATCAGACGGGCCTGCTGCTCTCGGGCCTCCTTGACCACGCGCTCGGCCTCGCGCTTGGCCTCGGCGAGCATCTCCTGGCGCTCCTTGACGATCCAGCGCGCCTGCTTGATCTCCTCCGGGATCGTCGCCCGCATCTGGTCGAGGAGGTCGTAGATCTCCTCGCGATCCACACGCACCTGGTCGGTCAACGGCACCGGACGTGCGTTGTGGATCAGGTCGTCGAGCTTGTCTATGAGGACGAGGACGTCCATCGGCGTCGGGAAAGCTTACGCGGCCGGTCGGGAAGGGGCCGCCCCATCCGTCAGTTCGGGCTAATCCTGCAAAACCCTGCCCAGCCCAACTGGGTCAATCGCGCTTGACGCGCTCCGCGAGCGCCTTCGCGACCACGGGGGGGACGAGACCGGAGACGTCTCCACCGAACGTCGCCATCTCCTTCACACCGGTCGAGCGAATGAAGCTGTAGTCGGGCGAGGCGAGGATGTAGATCGACTCGATCTCCGGCGCGAGGTTGCGGTTGAGCTGGTTCATCTCGAACTCGTACTCGAAGTCCGAAATCGCCCGCAGCCCCTTCACGATCGCGATCGCGCCGTTCTCGCGAGCGAACTCGACCAGCAGCTTCGAGAACACCTTCACCTCGACGTTGGCGAGCCCGTTGTCGTCGAGAGCCTGCTCGATCAGCCGCTTACGCTCCGCAGCGTCGAAGAGCGGCTTCTGCTTGCGGACCTGGACATCGACGACCCCGATCACGACCTTGTCGAACACCCGCGCGGCGCGGCGGATGACATCCAGGTGACCGTTCGTGACGGGGTCGTAGCTCCCCGGGCAGACCGCGATACGAGGCTGGTCGGCGTTCATTCGAGACCGTGAATCCTTATCAGCGCCTCGCCGAAGCGGCGCTCCGCCAGCTGAGGCAGGTCGAGATCGACCGGTTCGCGCGCCGCGCTCTCGAGCACCAGTCGACCGCCGTCCGAGAGCCGCGGCGGCACGAGCCGCTCGAGGTCCGGGGCGATCCGCTCGGCGAACGCGTACGGCGGGTCGCAGAGGACGAGGTCGAAGCGCTCGTTGGTCCGCTCGAGGTAGCGAAGCGCGTCCGAGCGGACGACCCGGCAGCGATTCTCGAGCCCCAGCGCAACGACGTTGCGCTTCGCGAGCACCGGGTTCGAGTCGACCAGCACGGCGCTCGCCGCCCCGCGGGAGACCCCCTCGATGCCGAGCGCCCCGGTACCGCAGAAGAGGTCGAGCACTCGCAGCCCGCCGACGTCGCCGAGGATCGAGAACAGGGCCTCGCGGGCGCGGTCCGAGGTCGGCCGGACGTCAGCCGAGCGGCGCGGCGGCGAGGCGAGGCGCCGCCCCTTGAGCTCTCCCGCGACCACCCTCAAGCCGGAATGCCTTCGTCCCCGAACCGCTCCCGCGCGGCGTCGACGAGGGGTGCCAGCTCCGGCACGTCCAGCGAGCCGTGACGGTCGAGCAGGTCGAGCAGGTCCGCGCGGGCCGCGGTCAGGAGCTCGGTTTCCTCGGGCAGCTCGGCGACTCGGAAGCGGGGCAGGCCGTGCTGGCGCGTGCCGAGGATCTCCCCCTCGCCACGGAGGGTGAGGTCGATCTCGGCCAGCTCGAAGCCATCGTCCGAGCGGGCGATCGCCTCCATGCGCCGCCTGGCGAGCTCGAACTCGGGATCGGCGAAGAGGATGCAGTGGCTTTCGTGCGCGCCGCGCCCGACCCGCCCGCGGAGCTGGTGGAGCTGCGAGAGGCCGTAGCGTTCGGCGCCCTCCACGAGCATCACGGTGGCGTTGGGGACGTCGATGCCGACCTCGATCACGGTCGTGGCGACGAGCACGTTGGTGGCGCCGCTGGAGAAGCGATCCATCGCCGCCGCCTTTGCCTTCGACGGCATCTGTCCGTGCAGCAGGCCGATCTCGAAGTCGGCCAGCTCGCCTTTGCGAAGGCGCTCCGCCTCCTCCTCGGCCGCCTTCGCCTGGAGCTTCTCCCGTCCGGCTTCGCCGGACGACCGGTCGCCTTCGGCTCCCTGGGCCACCAGCGGGCAGACGACGTAGGCCTGGCGACCCTCACGCAGCCGCTCGCGGATGAACTCGTACGCGCCGGGCCGCTTCTCCTCCCCCACGACCCAGGTCTTGACCGGGCGCCGGCCGGCGGGCAGCTCCCGGATCACCGTCGCGTCGAGGTCGCCGTAGGCGGTCAGCGACAGCGTGCGCGGGATCGGCGTCGCGGTCATGTGGAGCGTGTGGGGCGCGCGCCCGTCGGGGCCCTTGGCATCGAGCGCGGCGCGCTGGCGGACCCCGAACCGGTGCTGCTCGTCGACGACGCAGACGGCCAGGCTCTTGAAGTCGACGTCGGGCTCGATCAGCGCGTGCGTGCCGACCGCGAGGCCGAGCTCGCGGCTCGCCAGGCGGGCAAGGGCGTCCCGGCGGCGCTTCGCCGGCGTGGCGCTCGTCAGGAGCGCGAACGGGACCGGCTCGGAGGCCAGCAGGGCGTCGAGCGTCGCCGCGTGCTGTTCGGCGAGCGTCTCGGTGGGCGCCATCAGCGCCGCCTGGTGCCCCGCCTCGAGCGCGCGCAGCATCGCGAAGAGAGCGACCACGGTCTTGCCCGATCCCACCTCCCCCATCAGGAGCCGCTGCATCGGCCGGTCGCGCGCGAGGTCCGCGTCGACCTCATCGAGCGCCCGGCGCTGGTCGCCCGTGAGCTCGAAGGGGAGCGAGCGAAGCCAGCGCTCGACCAGCTCGCCGCGGGCGCCGATCGGAATCGCGAGCCGGGTGTCGTCCCGCGCACGGCGGCGGAGCGCCAGCGCCGCCTGGTGAACGATCAGCTCCTCGAACGCCAGCCGGCGGCGGGCACCGCTCGCGGCCTCGCGGGTCTCGGGAAAGTGGACGGCGCGAAACGCATCCCCCGCCCCCGCCAGCCTCCGACGGGCACGCAGCTCTGCGGGCAGCGGCTCGGGCGCGAACGCGGCGAGCTCGGCCGCCTGCCAGGCCCACTCCCGGATCCGGTTCGGCCTCACTCCCTCGGATGCGGGATGGACCGGGACTAGGCCCGTCGTGTGGATGCCGACTCCCTCGGAGCGGCCCGCCGGCGGGGCGCCGGGGTCGCGCACCACTTCGTGCGCGTCGACCCGAAGGCCCGAGCGGTCGAGCTTGCCGCTCAGCAGCACGTGGGTGCCGGGAAGCAGGCGTTCCGCGACCCACGCCTGGTTGAACCACACCGCCTTCAGCGGCCCGCTCGCGTCCGCGACCTCCGCCTCGACGATCCGCAGGTTGCGCCGCCGCGTCGGGCGCACGCGCGCCGAGCGCACCTGGACCAGGACGGTCGCCTGCTCACCGATCCGTAGCTCGGCGACCTCGCGCACGTCGGTGCGGTCGCGATACCCGTGCGGGACGTGCCAGAGCAGGTCGCGAAGCGTCGCGATCCCGATCTCCTCGGCCGCCGTGGCGAGCTTGGGACCGGCGCCGCGAAGCGTCGTGATCGGGGCCGCCGCCAGGAGGCCGGGGCGCGGACCCGAGCGCAGCGCCACCGAGCGCAGGGCTTCGCGGGCCTGGGCGTCCCCAGAGCCCAGGGCCGCCGGCATCGTCTCAGGCGCTCGTGGGGCTGCGATCGCCGCTGCCTCGCTCACGCGGCTAAGGCTAGGCTGCGGTGGCGATGGGACGAATCGAGGAGAGGCTCGCGGAGCTCGACCTCGAGCTGCCAAAGCCCTTCGCGCCGCCCCCCGGCCTGGAGTTCAAGTTCGACCTCGTGCGGGTCAGCGGCGGCCTCGGCTACGTCTCCGGGCACCTGCCGATGGACGGCTCGGATGTCCTGGTGCAAGGCCGGGTTGGCGATGGGCTGAGCGTCGAGGAGGGCTACGAGGCGGCGCGCCTCACCACGCTCTCGATCCTCGCCTCGCTGCGGCAAGAGCTCGGCGATCTCGACCGGGTGACCGGCTGGGTGAGGGCGCTGGGCCTCGTGCAATGCGCTCCCGGGTTCGACAAGCCGCCGGCGGTGATCAACGGCTTCACCGACCTCGTGCTCGAGCTCTGGGGCGCCGACGGCCACCACGCGCGCACCGCGATCGGGGCGGCGCAGCTTCCCTTCGACGTCCCGGTGGAGATCGAGGCGATCGTCGAGTTGCGCTTGGCAGGCGACGCTCCCGCCGGACGGCGCCGCGCCCGCCGCCGCGTAACGCACCGCGCGTCCGCCGGTCGAACCCGGTGATGACTTCGCTCGCCGCGAATCGGCGGCCCGAGGAGTCCGTCTGGGACTACCCCCGCCCGCCACGGATCGAGCCGCTCGACCGCCACGTGCGCGTCGAGCTGGGGGGCGAGGTGGTCGCGGAGTCCGACCGGGCGGTGCGGGTGCTCGAGACAGCGGGGGCGCCGACGATCTACCTGCCGCAGGAGGATGTGCGCGCGAAGGTGCTTCGGCCCGCAAAGGGCACGACCGAGTGCGAGTGGAAGGGGACCGCGTCGTACTTCGATGCGATCTCGGGCGGGAAGGTTCGCCCGCGGGCGGCATGGACCTACCGAGACCCCAAGCCCGGCTACGAGCAGCTCCGCGACTGGATCGCCTTCTACGCAGGGCGCGTCGACGCCGCGTACCTCGACGACGAGCGGGTCACGCCACAGCCCGGCGACTTCTATGGCGGCTGGATCACCGCCGAGATCGAGGGCCCGTTCAAGGGCGAACCGGGATCGGAGGGCTGGTAGCGCTACTGCGCCGAGAGCACCACGGCGGAGATCGACGCGTTCTTGAAGTCGCTATCCGGGCCGCGCGACCCGGTCAATCCCTGGTTTCAGGTACGGGCGGCTCGACGTGGAGCTCCGAGAGCTCGATCCAGACCAGAGTCGGGCCCGGCAGCGAGCGATTGCGGAGGCCCATCGGGCGCACCCGGCGCCGAGTCGGGAAGACGAGGCCGCCGGCTTGGACGTGCTCGTCGCAGTAGTGGGCGGCTCGAGCCCAGCGGCCGACGGGCTCGGCCACGTAGTCGAGCCGTCGGAGCACGCCGCGGGCGTCGAAGTAGAAGGTCTGGTGGCGCGAGTGGGTGTCGATGCCCTCGGGGAAGGTGACCTCGAGCCGGCGCCAGCTCTCCCCCTCCTCGCTCCACGGCTCGCCCTCGACGGCCTCCACCCCGTCACGCGTCAAGAGCAGAGGCGTGGCGAGGTAGTTCCACATCGCGTAGCCCGCGAAGTAGGTCGCATCGAGTGCGTCCCAACGAAGGTTGCGCCGCACGCCGCTCAGCCCCGAGAAGGCCGGGCGTGGATCGGGGCGCGCCTCGATGGTGTCCCCCGCCGCGGTCTCGATCCGCACCTTTCCCTGGTCGAAGACGCCCCGCTGTCCCTCGCGCGGGAAGGGATCGAGCACCGCCCTGGGCTCGTGGACGTCCACCGTGAGGCGGTAATCGGCAAGACGGTTGCCCGGGCCGCGGGTTCTGAGCAAGAGCCCTCCGGAGCGCACCCGCGCCGTGACGGTGCGCGCCGTGCGCCACCGCTCGACGCCGCCGTGCGCCTCGAGGACCTCGTCGAGCAGCCTGGTCACGTGCGGGCGGCGCTTACTGCGCCGCGATCAGCCACCAGTAGCTCGACTGGCCGCCGTGGTGAAGCTCGAGCTCCGCGCCGTCTGGCAGCTCCAGCGGGAGCTGGTCGAGCGGGATCGGCGCTCCCTCGCCCTCGATCACGGTGACGATCTCGGCGCCGTCGACGATCTCGGCCACGGTCGCCGCCAGGGTGGCACCGGTATCGCCCCAGGCGACGATCTCCTCGCCCGCGAAGCCGACCGTCTCCCCCTCGGCGAAGCGACCGTCGACGTCGTTCTTGGCGGCCGGCGCGACGGCGCCGGTGCGCACGGTCCCGAGAGCCTCCACGAGTCGGACGGCGTTCGCGGCGGCGTCGACCTCCGGGTCGAGCTCGACCAGGGCCGCCACCCCCGCCTGCTGGGACTCGGACGCGACGACCTCGACCGGCTTGTCGGCGATCTCGGCGGCCTCGCGGGCGGCGAGGATCACGTCGGGCGAATCCGGCAGCACCACGACCTCCTCCGCCGGGCAGGCGTCGATCGCGCGGACGAGGTCGTTGGTGGCCGGGTTCATCTTCGGGCCGCCATCCACCACCACGGCCCCGAGGTCCTCGAACAGCGCCCTGAGGCCCTCGCCGCTGGCGACGGCGACGACCCCGCATCTCCCGGCGAGCCGCAACCTGCGCTCGGCCACCTGCTCGTGCATGTCGGCGATGTCCTCGCGCTCGATCGTGCCCGCGCCGGCGAAGATCGCCTTCGCCGCGTCGGCTTCGTCGGTGTGAACGTGCACCTTCAGCGTCTCTGAGTCGCCGACCACGAGCACCGAATCGCCGAGCTCCTCGAGATGGGGCACGAAGGAGTCTCCGTCGAGGCCGGATCCCGTAACGATGAAGTTCGTGCACCACCGGTACCGCGAATCGGCGTGGTGGACGTCGGTGATTCGTGCGGGCTCGTAGCGCGGGATCTCGGGGAGCTCGACCTGCTCGCCTGCGAGCCCGGACATCATTCCGCGCACGATCACCACCAGGCCCAGGGCGCCCGCGTCGACCTCGGCCCCGAGCTCCCGAAGCACCTCGAGCTGCTCCGGCGTGCGCCGCAGCGCCTCCTCTCCCGAAAACAGCGCCGCCGCCAGCATCTCCGCCAGAAGGGCGTTTTGCTCGGCGTCGCTGGCCTCGGGCTCGAGCGGGCGCTGCTGCCAGTGGGCGAGGCGCTCGCTGACCGCCTCGGCCATCTTCCGGATCACGGTCAGCATCGTTCCCTCGGCCGGCTCACGAACGGAGGCGTACGCGGCGTCACTCGCCTTTCGCAGTGCGCGCTCGATCAGCTCCGGGTCGATCAGGCGCCCCGGCGGGGTCGCGAGCTCCTCGGCCGCGCCGCGCACGATCTGGCTCAGGATCACCCCGGCGTTGCCGCGCGCCCCCATCAGCGCGGCGCGCGCCACCGCCCGGACGATCTCCGGCCGGGGCGGGTCGGGATCACCCCGCTTGTCGAGGCGGTCGAGCTCCTCGAGCACGTAGCGCATCGTCAGCACCATGTTGTCCCCGGTATCGCCGTCGGCGACGGGGAAGACGTTGAGGTCGTTGATCTCCTGCTGTCGCGCCTCGAGGTGGCGCAGCGCGACCCCGACCACCTGGCGGAAGCGATGGATCACTGGATCCCGCATCGGCGGCGGGATTATCCCGCTACGCGTGCTTTACGACCTTGTTCGACTTCAGGCAGCGCGCGCAGACGTAGACGCGACGAGGGCGGCCGCCGTCGTCGATGCGGACCTTTTGCAGGTTCGGGTTGAAGCGCCGCCGCGTAGCGACCATCGAGTGGCTGCGCGAGTTGCCGAACGCGGGCTTCTTGCCGCAGGAAAAGCACACCTTGGCCATGGGACGGGGCATGTTAGAGGGAGGCGCGAAGCTCGGCCATGCGCAGCACCGCCAGGGCCGCGTTTCGGCCCTGGTCCCGCTTGTCGCCGCCTGCCCGCGCCTCCGCCTGCTCTCGGGTGTCGCAGGTAATGACCCCGAAGGCGCAGGGGACGCCCGTGTCCAGCTGCACGCGCTGGATGCCGCGCGCGGCCTCCGAGCAGACGTAGTCGTAGTGGTCGGTCTCCCCGCGGATCACCACTCCGAGGCAGGCGATGCCCGCGAAGCGACCCGACTCCGCGCACCACTTCGCCGCCAGCGGCAGCTCGAACGCGCCTGGGACCTCGTGGGTGTGCACCGACGCGGCGCTGACACCGTGCTCCGAGAACGCCTCGACGGCGCCGTTGACCAGGCGCTGGGCGAGGTCCTCGTAGAAGGTCGCGACGCAGATGGCGAACTCGTCAGCCATCCGCCTGGCGGTCGTCCTCCTCGGCCGCCAGCGCCTCCTTCTCGACGTCGCGGCGGTGCTCCTCGTGGACCATCTCCTCGTCGAGTGGCAGCCCCTGGTGGTGAAGGGTGTGGCCGAGCCGATCGCGCTTCGCGCGCAGGTACTCCTCGTTGTGGGGGTTGGGAACGGACTGGATCGGGACCTGCTCGGTGACCGAGAGCCCGTAGCCCTCGATCCCGTGGATCTTCTTCGGGTTGTTGGTCAGGATGCGGATGCTCGAGAGCCCGAGATCGACGAGGATCTGCGCCCCGACGCCGTAGTCCCGCAGGTCGGCCGGGAGACCGAGCTTGAGGTTGGCGTCGACCGTGTCGAGCCCGTCCTCCTGCAGCTTGTAGGCGCGCAGCTTGTTGAGCAGGCCGATCCCGCGGCCCTCCTGGGAGAGGTAGAGGAGCACCCCCTGCCCCTCGCGCTCGATCATTGCCAGAGCCGCGGCGAGCTGCTCCCCGCAGTCGCAGCGAAGCGAGTGGAAGACGTCGCCGGTCAGGCACTCGGAGTGAACGCGGACGAGCACGTCCTCGGCGCCCGCCACCTCGCCCTTGACCATCGCCACGTGGTGCTTGTCGTCGATCAGCGAGCGGTAGCCCACCGCGGTGAACTCGCCGAACGCGGTCGGCAGCCGAGTGGACACCACGCGCTCGACCAGCTTCTCGGTCCGCCGCCGGTAGGCGATCAGGTCGGCGACCGTGATCATCTTGAGACCGTGCCGCTCGCAGTAGGGCACCAGGTCGGGGACCCGCGCCATCGTCCCGTCCTCGTTCATCACCTCGCAGATCACCCCGGCCGGAATCACCCCCGCGAGGCGCGCCAGGTCAACGGCGGCCTCGGTCTGCCCCGCCCGCTCGAGGACGCCGCCGTCGCGCGCCTTGAGCGGGAACACGTGGCCTGGCTGGACCAGGTCCGCGGGCTTCGAGCCCGGGTCGATCGCCACCTGGATCGTGCGCGCGCGGTCGGCGGCGGAGATCCCGGTCGTGACGCCCTCGCGGGCCTCCACCGAGATCGTGAACGCAGTCTGGAACGGGGACTCGGTCTTGGCCGCCATCAGGTCGAGGCCGAGCTCATCGCAGCGCTCGGGGGTGAGCGCGAGGCAGATCAGCCCCCGCGCCTCCTTGGCCATGAAGTTGACGGCCTCGGGGGTCGCGAACTGAGCCGCCATCGTCAGGTCGCCCTCGTTCTCGCGGTTCTCGTCGTCGCAGACGACCACCATCCGACCGCTGCGGATCTCGTCGATCGCCTCCTCGATCGAGGAAAAAACACCGGCCGCCTGCTCCGCTCCGCGTCCGCGGGCGGCCGGGTCTGTGGCAGTTCGGTCTTCAGCCATCGGGATCGCTCCTTGTCTGAAAGCGTTGCACGAGCCGCTCGACGTGGCGTGCGATCGGGTCCAGCTCCAGGTTCAGCCGCCGGCCGGGCTCCGCGGTGCCGAGCGTGGTCCGCTCGAGGGTCTCGGGGACGAGCGACACCTCGGCCCACCGCTCGCCGAGCTCGGCGACCGTGAGGCTGACGCCGTCGAGCGCCAGTGAGCCGCGCTCGATCAGGTAGCGCTCCTGGTCCGGCGCCAGGCTGATCCGCACTCGGCGCGCGAGCCCGTCGTCTTTGATCTGGGTGACCTCAACGGTCCCGTCGACGTGACCCTGGACGACGTGGCCACCGAGCGGGTCCCCAGCGCGAACGGGGAGCTCGAGGTTGACCGAGTCTCCGTCGTCGAGATCGCCCAGCGTCGAGACCGACAGGGTCTGGTTCATGACGTCGGCCCCGAACGACCCCTGGGTGACGTCCGACGCGGTCAGGCACACCCCGTTTACCGCCACGGAGTCACCCTTCTTGAGCTCGGCGGCGAGCTTCGCGTTCACCCACAGGCGGGCCCCATCCGAACCGCGCGCGAGGCTCTCAACCTGTCCCAGCTCCTGGACGATGCCGGTGAACATCGGCTCCTACCACTCTCTCAGCCGGGCGCTGATCAAGATGTCCGAGCCGCACGGCCCGAAGTCCATGCTGAGGGCGCGCTCGGCAGCCTCGATCCGGGCGGCGCCCTTCCCGGTCGCGAGCGGTCGCGCCCCCGTGCCGCCGAGGACCACCGGAGCGATGAACAGCCGCAGCTCGTCGAGCTCCCCGGCATCGAGGAACGAGCCCGCGAGCTCGGCGCCCCCCTCGAGCAGCAGCGAGGTCACGTCGCGCCGGCCCAACTCCGCCAGTGCTGCGCGCACCCGCTCGACCGGGCCGCCGTCGACCGCGATCACCTCGACCCCGGCGTCCCGGAGCGCCCGGACCCGCTCCGCGGGGGCGCCCGGGGACGCGACCACGATCACCGGCGCCTGATCGACGCTGCGCACCAGCTTCGAGTCGAGCGGCAGGCGAGCCTCGGAGTCGAAGACCACGCGGGCCGGCTGGCGGGGGGCGGGACTCGGCAGGTCACGCGCGGTCAGGAGCGGGTCGTCGTTGCGAACGGTGCCGCTGCCCACCGCGACCGCGTCGACCTCGCTGCGCCAGCGATGCACCAGCGCGCGGCTCTCCGAGCCCGAGATCCAGCGCGAGTCGCCCGAGGACGTCGCGGTGCGGCCGTCGAGCGTCAGCGCCGACTTCAAGGTCACCTGCGGACGGCCGGTCCGGGCGTGCTTTCGGAACGGCTGGTTTGCGAGGCGCGCGCTTGCCGCCTCGGGCCCGTCGGCGAACGCGACCTCGACGCCGCCGTCGCGAAGGATCCCGGGCCCGCGTCCGCTCGCCTTCTCGCTCGGGTCGTCGCAGCCGATGACGACGCGCGCCAGCCCGGCGGCGAGGATCGCATCGGTGCAGGGAGGCTGGCGCCCGTGGTGCGCGCAGGGCTCGAGGCTCACGTAGAGGGTGGCCCCGGCGGGGTTGCCACCGCGCTCGCGGCAGTCGGCGAGCGCCGCGACCTCGGCGTGGACTCCCCCCAGCTCCGCGTGGAACCCCTCGCCGAGGACCTCGTCGCCGCGGGCGATCACGGCCCCCACGAGCGGGTTCGGGCTGACCCGCCCGCGCCCCCCCTCGGCGAGCTCGAGGGCCCGCCTCAGGTGCGGTCGGTCAACGTCCGTGACCTGCGTTGTCGGTGCTCCGGGAACGATCCCGATCGACCTCCGAAAACATCCCGATTGACTGATCAGTCAATCGCCTCAAGTGTACTCCCCGCTGACGGCCTGCCCGGCGTGTACGTTGCGGCGAATGACCGAGGCCGGCGCAGAGGCGCGACGCTTCGGGCGCTCGGCGGGGCTGCTCTCGGCCGGTGTCGGGGCGGCCGGGCTGCTCACCTACTCCTACTTCGCCCTCGCCTCGCGCAGCCTCGATCCGACCGAGTACGGGGAGGTCGTGGTCCTGTGGTCGGCGGTCTTCGTCTCGATCTCGGTGCTCTACCGCCCCGTCGAGCAGCTGCTCTCCCGGACGATCGCGGAACGCAGCGCGCGTGGAGAGCCGAGCGGCCCCGCGCTCCGAGTCGCCGCGACGATTCAGCTCGGCGTCGCGCTCGCCACCGCCGCGGTGGTCCTCGCGCTGCGCGATCCGCTGCGCGACGACCTGCTGGCGGGGAGCAACGCCCTCTACTGGATCATGTTCGCGGCCCTGATCGGCTTCGGGGCGAGCTTCTTCGCGCGCGGGTTCCTTGCCGGCAGCCGCCGCTTCAGCCTGCTCGCCGGGCTGCTCCTCGCCGAGGCCTCCTCGCGAGCGGCGTTCGCCTTCCTGGTCGCCGTCGGCGTCACCGAGGGACAGACCGCCGTCGCCCTCGGGGTCGCGGCGGCGCCGCTCTTCAGCCTGCTCGTGGTCCCGCTCGCCTTCGGCCGGCGGGCCGCCCGGCTCCGTGCGCAGAGACCCGCGCCCCGCGCCGAGGAGCGCAGTGACGCAGACATGAGCCTCGTCCACGGGGGTGGATTCGCGGCCGCGGTCTTCGTCGTGATGCTGAGCGAGCAGGTGCTCCTCAACGGCGGCCCGCTGCTCGAGCGCTGGTTCGAGGGCCCCGCCGCGGCGGGCTTCATCTTCAACGTGCTGATGCTCGCCCGGGCGCCGCTGGTCGTCTTCCAGGGCGTCGCCACCAGCCTGCTCCCCCACCTCACCCGGCTGCGCTCACGCGGCGCCGGCGGCGCCGAGGCGTTCCGGCTCTCCCTCGAGGGCACGCTGCGCGCCGTGGGCGCCTTCACCGCGGTGGTGGCCGTGGCCGTGGCCGTGGCGGGCCCCGACCTGATGCAGCTCGCATTCGGCGACGACTTCTCATACGACCGCGCCGGTCTATTGATCGTCACCGCCGGCATGGGCCTCTACCTGGCGGCGACGACCCTGAGCCAGGCGGCCATCGCCCAGGGCCGGGTGCGCGCGGCGTCCGCCTGCTGGGCGACCTGCGCCATCGCCTTCCTGGTCTGGTGCCTGCTCCCCGTCCTCGACGAGCCACGGAGGATCGAGATCGGGTTCACCGGCGCGGCGGCGCTGCTCGCCCTCCTGCTCCGCCCCCTCCACCTACGGCCGGGAGAGCGGCTCGAGCCAGACTCCCCCGAGGAGCTCGAGGCGCGGCTGGCCGCGGCCGAGGAGGTCGCCTAGGGCCGCGGGCGACCGGCCCGCTCACATCCGCGGATGCGACTCCTCGACCCGCTGGTCGCCCGGCGCGAAGCGGCTCTCGAGCTCGTCCATCGCCGAGTCGCTGCCCACGGCGACGACTACGTCGCCGGCCTTGACCCGGGTCTCCGGAGCCGGCTGCAGCTCCGTGCCATCGCCGCCGGCTCGCCGCAGCGCGACCACGATCGCCGCGCCGCGGACGTCCTCGAGCGCCAGACCGGCGCCCACGCAGTCCGCCGACACCTCGATCTCCTCGATCCGGTACTCGGGCGAGACGTCGACCGCCACCGGAACCTGTGGGTGCAGCACCATCCGTGCCATCTCCGTGCCGCTCGTCTTGTACGGGGAGATCACCCGGTCCGCGCCGGCGCGTCGAAGCTTCTTCTCGGAGTCCTCGATGCTCGCGCGCGCGACGATCATCGCGTCCGGTCGCAGCTCGCGGGCGGTGAGGGTGACGAAGATGTTCTCGGCGTCCGAATCCACGCAGGCGAGCACCGCCTGCGCCCGCTCGATCCCGGCGCTCCGCAACACCTCGTCGTCGGAGGTCTCGCCCTCGATGAACGGGGCGTCCAACGCTTCCGCGCGCTCGCGGTTGTGCGGGTTGTTGTCGATGACGACGAAGTCCTGCCCCGCCTCCCGAAGGTCGCGCGCGACCTGGCGGCCGACGCGGCCGAAGCCGCAGATCACGTAGTGGCCAGACAGTGAGTCGATCATCCGCAGCGTGCGACGCTCCTGGAGCAGCTCGCCCAGGTGTCCGGCGACGAAGAACTCCGTCACCGTGACGAGCGCGTAGAACAGCGTACCCACGCCCAGGACGATCAGCGCGACCTTGATGACCTGGCCCGCGGTCGTCCCGGGGTTGGGGATCGAGCCCACGGTGGCGATCGTGTCAAGCGTCCAGGTGAAGCCGTGCCAGACGGAAACGTCCTCGGCCAGCACGAAGCCGACCGTGCCGAGGACGAGCAGTCCGGTGATCAGCGCGCACAGCAGCGCCAGGCGCTGCAGGAACGGCCCGAGCGCTCCGAGCCGGTCCCCGGACGCGACCGGGAGCGCGAAACGCGAGGGGGACGAGTCACCGGACGGCATGCGTGCGAGACAGTAAGTGAATGACCGACGGCGAGTTGATCCTCGTTGCCGGCCTGCTGCTCGCCGCCGGCCTCGCCGCGGCGAAGGTCGCCGACCGGGTCCGGGTTCCCGGGTTGCTCCTGTTCTTGGGGTTAGGCATGCTCGTTGGCTCGGAGGGGGTCGGCGGGGTCGAATTCGACGACGCCGAGCTGACCCGAACGCTGGGCACGATCGGCCTCGTCCTGATCCTGTTCGAGGGCGGCCTCACCGCGGGATGGAACGAGATCCGCCCGGTTCTCGGGACCGCGATCTCCCTCGCCACCATCGGCACGATCGTGACCGCGCTTCTCAGCGGCGTGGCCGCGATGTGGCTGTTCGACCTCGAGCCGCTGGAGGGATTGATCATCGGCGCCGCCGTGGCCGCCACCGACAGCGCCGCGATCTTCGCCGTGCTGCGTGGATCGAGGCTCGAGCGACGCCTGGCGAGAGCCCTCGAGGGCGAGTCCGGAATGAACGACCCGGTCGCGCTGCTGCTCGTCACCGGCTTCATCGACTGGATCCAGGAGCCCGACTACGGAGCGGCGGACATGGCCCTCTCGCTGGTCGGCAAGCTGGCGCTGGGGCTGGTCGTGGGGCTGATCGTGGGGCGCGCGGGTCGGTGGTCGTTTCGCCACCTCGATCTGCCCAGCCCGGGGCTCTACCCAGTGGCGTCGATCGCGACCGCCGCACTGGCTTACGGCCTCGCCGAGGTCACGCACGGGTCCGGCTTCCTGTCCGTCTACATCGCTGCGCTGGTGCTCGGGACCGGGCCGGTGCCGGCCCGGAGCACCACGATCGCCTTTCACCAGGGTCTCAGCTGGGTGTCGCAGATCTCGCTGTTCACGCTGCTCGGCCTACTGGTCTTCCCCAGTGGCCTCGGTACCGTCGCCGCGGAAGGCCTGCTGCTCTCGGCGCTGCTGATGTTCGTCGCCCGCCCGGTCGCCGCCCTCGTGGCCACGGCGGCGACGCGGTTCGACCTCCGCGAGCGGCTGATGCTCGGATGGGCCGGCCTTCGTGGCGCGATCCCGATCTGGCTCGCCACGTTCCCGGTGGTCGCCGGCGTCGAGGAGGGCGAGCTGCTCTTCAACTCGGTGTTCTTCGTCGTCGTCACCTCGACCCTCGTTCAGGGGACGACCTTCGACCCGCTGGCACGACGACTCGGGCTGCTTACCACCGAGCCGGCGGTCCCGCGGCCCCTGATCGAGACCGGCATCGTCCGCCGGCTTGGCGGCGAGTCCATGGTCTGGCAGGTGAAGCCGGGCGACGCCGCCGTCGGGCGAATGGTCAAGGAGCTCGAGCTGCCGCGCGAGGCGCTGGTCAACGTGATCGTGCGCGGCAGCGTCGCGATCCCGCCGCGCGGGTCCACCGAGATCGAGGCCGGGGACGAGCTCCACATTCTCGCCCGCCAGCGGGCGCTGCCCGAACTCGAGGGCCTCACCGCGCGCTGGCGATCGGGTCCGCTCGGCGAGCGGCCGGTGCCGCAGCTTCCCCTGCGCGGAGCGCCGCACGTGTTCTCGGTGCGACCCTGGCGCCACTCCGACGGGGAGGCGGCGAACCCTCAGCGGGTGGAGGGCATCGCCGTGGCCGCCCGTGTTCGCAGCCGCCGTGACAGCCCGGGCGCCCTGGTCGCGCTGGCCGATGGCCGGCACGCGATCACCGGGGCGGTGGTGGCTGTCGGCGGCCGGCGCCAGCTGGCCGAGTGGAGCGCGCGGCGAGCCGCGGAACCGCACCTCTCGGCGCAGGAGCGGGCCTGGTGGCAGGAGGTGATCGGCGCGCTGAGCACGCCGCCGCCGCAGCGGTTCAGCTAGCTCCGGCCGCCTCCGCGATGCGTTCGTAGGCTCGGCCGGGATCGGGGTCGCCGAAGATCGCAGAGCCGGCGACGTAGAGGGTGGCCCCCGCATCGGCGACGCTGGCGACCGTGGTGCTGTCGATTCCCCCGTCGACCTCGAGCCTCGCCTCCGGCACCAGCTCGCGAAGCCGCGCCACCTTGGCCGGAGAGGCGGCGATGAACGCCTGGCCGCCCCAGCCCGGGTTCACGGTCATACAGAGGACGAGGTCGGCCTCGGCTACGAGATCGGTGACGGCCTCCGCGGGTGTGCCCGGATTGAGCGCCACGCCGGCCAGGCAACCCGCGTCGCGGATCGCCGCCAGGGTCCGGTGAGCATGGGGGTCAGCCTCCTGGTGGATCGTGATCCCGTCCGCGCCGGCCTCGGCGAACGCCGCGATCTGGGCGCCGGGCCGCTCGATCATCAGGTGGACGTCGAGCGCGCCTCCGGCGTCGTGGACCTGGTCGGCGATCGCGGAGACGACCAGCGGGCCGATGGTGATCGGCGGCACGAAGTGGCCGTCCATGACGTCGACGTGGATCAGCCTCGCCCCGGCCGCGATCACCTCCGCCACCTGGGCACCGAGGCCTGCGAAGTCGGCGGATAGGATCGAGGGCGCGACGCGCTTGCCGGCGAATGCGTGGCGCGGGGAGCTGAGCTCAGTGGGCTCGTCGGCGGCGGCCTCCATCGTGACCTACACCGGCTTCAGCATCGAGTGGCCGCAATGCTGGCAGCGCAGATCCTCTGAGGCGCTCATGCGGACGATCGTCTGGTGCTCCCCACACTCCGGGCAGTGGGAGACGAGCTCGTACCGCCGCAGGCAGTAGACGCAGCGGTAGCGACCCGGCAGCTGGGTCGGGCGAAGCCAGGGCTCGCCGCAGCCGGGGCATCCGGGGCGCGGCAGCGCGGTGGGATCGTCGGCCACCGTCATGCCGCCCGGGCGAGCCTAGCGATGAAGAAGCCGGAGGTGCGGTCGCGATCCGGGCGAAGCTGGATGAATCGCGGGTCCCGCGAGGGCGCCAGGCTGCGGTTGGCGGACCCGACGTCGGCGACGGCCAGGCCCGGAACGCGCTCGACCGCCGAGCGGACGAGGTCCTCGTTCTCGCGTCTGGAGATCGTGCAGGTCGCGTACACGAGCGAACCCGCAGGGGCGCGGGCTTCCGCCGCCCGCTCGAGCAGGCGGGCCTGAAGGCCGGCGAGGCGATCGATGAGCTCGGGCGACTTCCGCCAGCGCGCGTCGGGCCGCGAGGCGAGGGTGCCGAGGTCGGAGCACGGCGGATCCACCAGGACCCGATCGTAGTCCTCGCCGAGGTCGGCCTCGGTCGCGTCGGCGACCTCGACCCGGACGTTGCCCGCCCCCGCCCGGGCGCACAGCTCACGCAGCTGGCTCGCGCGCCCCGGGTCCTTCTCCACCGCCACCAGCTCGCCCGCTCCGCCGAGGCGGGCGGCGATCGCGGTCGTCTTGATCCCGGGCCCCGCGCACAGATCGAGCACCCGCTCGCCGGGTCGGGGGTTGAGGATCCCGACCACCGCCTGCGAGCCGCGAGACTGGGGAAATACTCCTCCGGAGGTGATCGCGGCCTGGAGGGCGCCGCCGACTCTGCCGCGCACGACGATCGCTTCCGTCGGCCACAGCGGGTCGGAGCCGTCCAGGGGTCCCTCGACCGTCTCGCCGGCGCGACGGAGCTCCTCCGCCATCGTGGCGGGGTCCGCACGCAAAGTGTTGACGCGAAACGCGGTCTCGGACGGCTCGTTCATCGCCGCCATCAACGCGACGGCGTCGGCGCCGCCCAGCTCCTCCCACCACATCCGCGCCAGCCAGACCGGATACGAGTGCTTGACCGCGGCCGCCTCCGGCGTCGAATCGTCGAGCCCGGAGCGGAACCCGGGACCGAGCTCCGCCGCGCGGCGAAGGACCGCGTTCGCAAGTCCTGCCGCCGCGCGAGCCTTGCCCGCGGGGGCGCCCCCCGCGGCCATGCCGTCGCGCGCCAGGGCGACCGCCTGGTCGACCGCCGCGTAGTCGGGCACCCGCTCGGAGAAGAGGAGCTCGTAGACGCCGAGGCGGAGCGCCGCGAGCACCGGCGCGTCGAGCCTGTCGACCGGGCGCCTCGCGAGCCGCTCGATCAGGTGGTCGGACGTCCCGCGGCGCTGCACCGCGCCGTAGGCGAGGCGCTGGGCCTGGGCGCGATCGCGCGCGTCGAGCCCGGTGCGCTCTGCCGCGGCGCCCAGAGCGCGATCCGTCCAGGCGTGGTTCTCGAACGTCCGCCGCAGGGCCTCGAACGCCACCCGCCGCGCCGGCGAAATCGGAGCCGCCACCGCGTTCATCCAGCCGCGAGCTTCGGGACCGCGTGCCCGCGGAGGTACGCGTCGGCGGGCATCGGCCTGCCGCCCGCGGGCTGCACGACCTCGAGCCGAAGCGCGCCGGAGGCACACCCGAGCACGAGCGAGCCGCCGCCGGCCTCGAGCGCCCCGGGCGGCGGACCGCTGCCCTCGACCCGGGCCTCGAGCACCCCGAGGCGCCGGCCGCCGTCGAGCTCGAGGTAGGCGCCCACCCGCGGTGTGAGCGCGCGCACCACGCGCTCGAGCTCCACGGCGGGCCGTGCGGGGTCGAGGCGCCGCTCCCCCGGCGCGATCTTCTCCGCGTAGGTCGCCAGCGCCTCGTCCTGCTCAGTGAACTCGAGCTTCCCCTCCCGCCGAAGCTCGAGCGCCCGCACCGACAGGTCCCCGCCCAGCGCGGCCAGCCGCGCAGCGAGGGTGCCGAAGTTGTCCTCATCGGCGATCGGCTCGCGCTCCTGGAGCGCGATCGGGCCCGAGTCGAGCCCCTCGGTGACGCGCATGATCGTCACCCCGGTCTCCGTGTCGCCGGCCATGATCGCCCGCTCGATCGGCGCCGCTCCCCGCCATCGCGGAAGCAGCGACGGGTGGACGTTCAGCATCTCGAGCTCCCTGAGGAGCGGGTCGCGGATCAGCTGGCCGAAGCCGCACACGACCGCGAGGTCGAGTGCCGCCTCACGAACGTGCGCGACGGCGTCGGGCGAGTTGACGCTCTCGACCTGGATCAGCCCGAGCCCCAGCTCGCGGGCGGCCACCGCGGCCGGCGGGGGCGCCAGCTTGCGGCCGCGCCCCTTCCGCCGATCCGGAGGGGTGACGACGAGCGCGGGACGAAACTCGGAGGCGGCGAGTCGTTCGAGGACGACCACCGCGTACTCGGACGTGCCGAGGAACGCGACCCTCAACTCTCGTCCGGCTCGGGCTCCGAGTCCGGCCGGGGCGGCGCGTAGGTCTCCCCCTCCCGCAGCGCCCGGAGCGCTCCCTTCCGCTGCTCCCGCTCCGTGCGGTCGAGGATCAGCACGCCGTCGAGGTGATCGAGCTCGTGCTGAAGCACCCTCGCCTCGAGCCCCGACGCCTCGATCTTGAGGGGCTCGCCGTGCGCGTCGACGCCTCGCACCCGCGCGTGCAGGGGTCGCTCGACGTCGACCACGACGCCCGGCAGGCTGAGGCATCCCTCCTCGGCGGTCGCAAGCTCGTCGGAGAGCCACTCGATCTCCGGGTTCGCGACGGCGGTCGGGGTCGCGTCGAGGCCGGCCTGGAAGACCAACAATCGGTGCATCACGCCGAGCTGGGTCGCGGCGAGGCCCACACCCATCGCGTCGTGCATGATCTTGATCAGCCGCTCGGCCTCGCGCTCGAGCTCCTCGCCGAATTCCGACACCTCTGCGGCGCGTGAGCGCAGCGCCGCATCGCCGAACGTCCGGACCTCGGCGAGCGCCGCCTCGCGGCGTTCGCGTTCCTCGTCGGTGAGACCAGCGCCGGTGGGGTCGGCTACCTGTCCCGAGACCTCGTGCTGATCGGTTTCGTGTTCGGCAACCTCGCTCATCGCGTTCGAGGTCCGAGTCTAGGTGCTCCGGATTTTGCGTTGCCCTACTGGGGGTCGACGTCCACGGAGAGCGCCACGCCCCGAAGCTCGCGCGCCGCGGCCGCCCCCTCGACGGCCTCGCGCACAGCGTCGACCGCCGGCGCCCGCTCCGGGGCCTTGACCAGCAGCTGGCGCCGGTGGCGCCCGCGAAGCCGGAATCGCGGCGCCGGGCCGAGCACCTCGGCGCCCGCCGGCGCGGTCGCAGACAGCCGCTCGGCGACACGCTCGATGGCGCCCCCCGCACGGCCCGCCTCGGCGCAGGACACCTCGATCCGCACCAGGTGCGAGAAGGGCGGGTAGCGAAGGGCCCGGCGGCGCTCGAGCTCGCCGGCGAGGAAGCCCGGCGCGTCGTGAGCGGCGACGTGGCGAATCGCCTCCGCCTCAGGCGCGAGGGTCTGAACCACCACCGTGCCTCCGCCCTCCCCGCGCCCGCTCCGCCCGGCGACCTGGGAGACGAGCGCGAAGGTGCGCTCCTCGGCCCGGAAGTCGGGAAAGCGGAGCGTTGCGTCGGCGTCGACGACGACCGAGAGCACGACATCGTGGAAGTCGTGGCCCTTGGCGACCATCTGCGTGCCGACGAGGACGCCCGAGCTCGCGGCCTGAAAGCGCTCCAGGACCTCCAGGTGGCCACCGGCCCGGGCCGCGCTGTCGGAGTCGAGCCGGAACACCGGCGCCGGGGCGACCAGCTCGGCGAGCGCGTCCTCGAGCCGCTCCGTCCCGGCTCCGTGTCGCGCCAGGGTCACCGAACCGCAGTCGGGGCAGGCCTGCGGGATCTCCTCCTCGTGTCCGCAGTGGTGGCAGCGAAGCCGTCCGGCCCGCCGGTGGAGGACCAGCGAGACGTCGCATTCCGGACATCCCCAGGCGCGCCCGCAGGATCGGCAGTCCAGGTGCGGGGCAAAGCCTCGGCGGTTGAGGAGCACGATCGCTTTGGCGCCCCGATCGGCCAGCGCGGCGAGCGCCGTGCGAGTGTGAGCGTGGAGGGGCCCGGAGGTGCGCCCGCGCGCATCGCCGCGCATGTCGAGGACCTCCACGCCCGGCAGCGAGCGGCCGTCGGCTCGTTCGGGCAGCTCGAGGCGCTCCAGGGCGTACCAGCTCTCGGGCCGTGGGGTCGCCGACCCGAGGCACAGGATCGCCCCCGCGTCGGCGGCGCGCCAGCGTGCGACCTCGCGGGCGTCGTAGCGCGGGTCACCCTCCTGCTTGTAGGAGGCGTCGTGCTCCTCGTCGATCACGACGAGGCCCAGCCCGTCCAGGGGCGCGAACGCGGCCGAGCGCGGGCCGACGCAGACCCGTGCCTCGCCCCGGCGCAGTCGCTCCCACTCGTCGCGCCGCTCGCCCTCCGAGAGCCCGGAGTGCATCACCGCGACGCGGTCGCCCAGCCGACCGGCGAACCGGGAGGCGGTCTGCGGCGTGAGGCCGATCTCGGGCACGAGCACCAGCGCGGCGCGGCCGCGCTCGAGCGCCTCCCTGGCGGCGGCGAGGTAGACCTCCGTCTTGCCCGACCCGGTAACCCCGTGAAGGAGCAGCTCGCCGCCGGCGCCATCCAGCCCGGAGACGATCCGGTCGACGGCCGCCCGCTGTGCGTCATCGAGGGTGACCTCGGCGGCGAGGGCTCCGACCCGCGGAGTTCGCGGCCGCCGCGCAACCTCGCGGTCGCGCAACCGGACGAGCCCCCTTCGCTCGAGCCGCCGAAGCGCATCGCGCGCCAGCCCCCTCGCGTCGAGCTCGGCCGATCCGAGCTCGCCGCCCTCGGCGACGAGCTCCGCGAGCGCTGTCCGCTGCCGGGCCCCGAGCCGCGCGTCGCCGGCGAGCGCCTTGGCTCCCTCCGCCGTGGCCTCCGCGACGAGCTCGAATCGGGGGCGGGTCTGGCCGCGTGCGCTTCCGGTCCCCGGCGGGAGCACGAGGTCGAGCCCACGCGCCGGCGTCGAGCAGTACTCGCGCGCCACCCGAAGCCCGAGCCGGACCAGGTCGGGCGGCGTTCCGGCCTCGAGCGCCTCGATCGGCTCAGCGAGGCGCTCGGGCGGAAGCGCGCTCGAGGAGGCGAGCTCGACGACCACGCCCAGCACGCGGCGGTGCCCGAACGGGACCAGGAGCACCGTGCCGACCTCGACCGGGGCCATCTCGGGCGGCAGGCGATAGTCGTACGGCCCGCGCCGCGCGCGGGCCGTGGTCAGCGGCTCTACCTTGGCAATCAATGTATTCCAGTGAGCGGCCTCAGCCGCGAATGAGGCGTGTGCGTCATTTGTCTTCCGACGGTACGAGCCCAGGCGGCGGGAAGTAGGCTTCACGTCGGATGGCGCCGAAGCTGCATCCCGGGGAGCGGGTGCTCTACGAGGGGCATCCCTCCTGGCGCTCGATCCTCGACTACTACGTAAAGGGCATCCTGGCGACCGCAGCGGTGGCGCTCATCGTTGCGTTGGTCAGCGGGCTCGGCGAGGGCGGCGCCGACAGCGGCCTCGTCGGGATCGTGGCCCTGGTCGGGGTGGCCATCACCATCCTCGCTGGCTTCATCAAGCGCGTCACCACCAGCTACACGATCACGGACCGCCGCCTGCACATCAAGCGTGGCATCGTCTCGCGCACGGTGCAGGAGACTCGCCTCGAGCGGGTGCAGAACGTCAACTACCAGCAGAGCATCCTCCAGCGCGTGCTCCAGATCGGCGACGTCGACTTCGACACCGCGGCGGGCGACGACTACAACTTCGTCTTCGGCGGCGTCTCCGAGCCCGCCGACGTCGTCCACATGGTCGACAACGCGACCCGGGGCGCGGGCGACGCGAGCCTGGGCGAGGGCCGAACGCCCGAGACACCGCGGTAGACGGTCGGGCTAGGAGACCGAAGCCGGGGACTCCGCGGGGGCGCCCTCGTCGAGCCGCGCGGCGGCGCGGAGGGAGTCGACGCGGTCGGTTCGCTCCCACGTGAAGTCGTGGTCGTCGCGCCCGAAGTGCCCGTAGGCGGCGGTCTTCTGGAAGATCGGGCGGTGGAGGTTGAGATAGCGGCGGAAGGCCGCCGGGCGGAGGTCGAACTCGCCCTCGATGATCGCGCGGAGCTGGTCGTCGGGCAGCTTTCCCGTGCCGAAGGAGTTCACCATCAGGGACACCGGGTGCGCGACCCCGATCGCGTAGGCGACCTGGAGCTCGCAGCGGTCGGCGAGCCCGGCGGCGACCACGTTCTTCGCCACGTGCCGGGCGGCGTAGGCGGCTGAGCGGTCGACCTTGGACGGGTCCTTGCCCGAGAACGCGCCGCCGCCGTGTCGGGCGGCGCCGCCGTACGTGTCGACGATGACCTTGCGGCCGGTCAGGCCCGCGTCGCCGACCGGTCCCCCGATCACGAACTTGCCGGTCGGGTTGACGAGGAAGTTCCCGAGGAGCTCCTTGTCGGTGTAGAGCTCCTTGTACTCGGCGTGGAGCACCGGCTCGACGACGTGCTCCCAGAGATCGTTCTTGATCAGGGTCTCGCCGTCGATGTCCTCGTGGTGCTGGGTGGAGATCAGGATCTTGACCACCTCGACCGGGCGGTCGTTCTCGTAGCGGATCGTGACCTGGGTCTTGCCGTCCGGGCCGAGGTACGGGATCACCTCGGCCTTGCGGACCTCGGCGAGTCGCTTGGCGAGCGTGTGCGCGATCTGGATCGGCATCGGCATCAGCGCCTTGGTCTCGCGCGTCGCGTAGCCGAACATCATTCCCTGGTCGCCGGCCCCGGCCCGGTCCAGCTCGTCGTCGTCGTTGGGATCGGTGCGCGCCTCGTACGCCTCGTCGACCCCTTGCGCGATGTCCGGCGACTGCTCGTCGATCGCGGTCAGGACGGCGCAGCTCTTGCAGTCGAACCCGTACTCGGGGCGGTCGTAGCCGATCCGCCGGATCGTCTCGCGCACCAGCGAGGGGATGTCGACGTAGGTCTCGGTCGTGATCTCCCCCGAAACGACGACGAGACCCGTGTTCACCAGGGTCTCGCAGGCGACGCGTCCGGTGGGGTCGTCGGCCATGACTGCATCGAGGACGCCGTCGGAGATCTGGTCGCAGATCTTGTCGGGGTGCCCCTCGGTGACCGACTCGGAGGTGAACAGGTACGCGTTTGCGCTCATCTCGCCGGCGAGGGTAGCGGAAGGGCGCCCGCCGGACGCCCGTCGGCTACGGCGTTGGGGCCTCGGGTTCGGGCGTGGCCTCGGACTCGGCCGGAGCCGATTCGGTCGGCGGCTCCACGACGAGGCGGGCGTCCGTGGCGAGGGAATCCTCCCCCGCGTCGACCTCGATGCCGAGGGCGCTCAGGGTGCGGATCTCCGGGGCGAACGCGACATACGCCGGGTCCTCGGCTAGCCCGAGCTGCTCCGCCGCCGCCACGAGCTGACCCAGGTCGAAGAAGGCGAGTACCGAGACCTCGTCGCCGAAGTCCTTCGTGGCACGCTCGAAGAGGTCGTCGCGGTCGAGGCCTCCGTCGCCGTCGGCCAGCTGCGACACGGCGGCCGGATCGGTGGCGACCACGGCGAGCCCGTCGAACACGGCGTACGTGAGCTCGACCGTCGGCGAGACCCTCATGCTCTGCGCCTCGACCCCGCCCACGTCCCGCTCCTCGAACACGGGTGCCTGGAGACCGGTCGCCGGCTGGATCGCGTCCGCGACCGGCTTCTGGAGCTGGGCGAGCGCCTTGCGGGCGTGGTCCTCGTCGACGTCGTTGGCGACGAACTCCAGGTAGGGGGTCGCGGGCCCGGCTCCGGGCGTCGGCGCGGGCTCCTCACCGGGGGGCGCCGGGATCGTCGCCTCCTTCTCGCCGCCTCCCTGCTCCTCGGGCCGGGGCACGAGGGCGAAGGCCGCCTCGCCCCCGAGGGCGGGCAGCAGATCCCTCTCGATGTCGATCTCGCCGTCGCGGCGAAGGCCCTTTACCAGGTTCTCGAAGCCGCTGGCGATGCCTGGCGCCTGCGCGCTCGCCTGCGCCAAGAGCGCCGTGACGGTGCGCTGGGGATCGCCCAGGCCGAGGTAGGCGAGCGCGTCGTCCGAGAGCCGGTCGGGCAGCTGGGGCTCGAACGGGGCGAAGGCGGCGAAGAACCCCGGCGTGGACTTGGTGCGGGCCGGGTCGAGCTCGCTGCGGACCGCGACCCGGAGCTCTCGATCGTCGGCGCTCAGCGCCAGCGCGGCGCCCTCCGTGGACTGCGGCGAGACGAACGGCTCCAGCGACCCGAGCACGCCCCCGGCGCGGCCGATCAGCTCCAGCGCCCCCTCGCGCGAGACGTAGGCCTCCGCGAAGCGGTGGTCCGGCAGCTCGTCGCGCACCTCGCTTGCGGCGTCGTCATCGGCGAGGGAGTCGGCTCCCGTGGCTCCGATGGCCGTGTCGATCACCGACCGCACGCCGGCCTCGTTGCCGGTGACGAGGAATCCCTCCACCTGCGCGGTCGCGAGTCCCTGGCCGTCGACGTTCAGCTCGACGTCCCTGTAGTCCTCGGTCCTCGACGTGCCCGCGGCGACCTCGCGGGCGAACTTTGCCGCCCCGTCGGAGTCGTCGATCTCGAGCAGCTGAACCAGCTCGGCACCCCTCCCCCGCGCCGGCAGCGCCACGACGGCAACCTCGCCCCCGAACCACGGCTCGATGTCATCCGCGAGGCTCGGTGCGCCCCCGCCCGGACCCGGCAGCAGCGCGAGTGCGCGCGCGGCGATCTGGCGGGTGATCGTCGGCAGGCTCTCGGCGACCCTGGCGGCCTCCCGGTACTCGTCCGTGTCCGGGTCGAGGTTGGCGTGCACGTAGGCGAGGGCGTCGGAGGGCGCGAGGTCCTCGGCGTCGTCGGCAGGCGGGCAGCTGTCGCCGCCCGGAGCCTCGCAGGGCAGGGTCGGGACTGCGAGGCCGAGGAACAGCGCGAGCGCCGCCAGCGCCGCGATCGCGCCGAGCAGGCGCCTCCGCGCCACGATCGAGAGGCTCGACCAGAACCCGCGCAGGCCGTCGCGAAGCGCGCGCGGAATCCGCCCCAGCGCCCTGCCGGCGACGTAGAGGATGTCCGCGAGGACGTAGCGAATCCTCGACATGCGGGAGCGAACCGGTGCCAGGATCCGTCCCGGGGAGGGTCCACGCACGGGCGGGTTTATACAGACGCCCCGCGTCGCCGCGCGGAGGTTCGCTTGCGCCCACGGGCTTTGGGCACGAAGTCGATGATCACGGGCACGCCTTGGAACTCGTAGCGCTCGCGCAGCCGGTTCTCCAGGTAGTAGGCCCAGTCCTGCTTGATCAGCCGCCGGTCGTTGACCTGGATCGCGAACCGGGGCGGCCGCTCGCCCACCTGCGCCGTGTAGTACAGCCGAAGCCGGCGGCCGCGCTTTGAGGGCGGCGGACGGGTGGCGACCACGTCGGCGACGAACCGGTTCAGCTGCGGGGTCGGCACCCTGCCGGCGCGCTTGCCCGCCAGCTCGAGGGCAACCTCGAGCAATCGCGTCACGCCCCTGCCGGTGAGCGCCGAGCAGGCGAGCACCGGCGGGCGCTGGCGGACCCTCGTCGCGAGCCTCGCCTTCGCGTCTTCCAAATCAAAGCCGCCCACCTCCTCGGCTTCGCCTGCGGGGGTATCGGGTTTGCGTGCGAGATCCCACTTGTTGAGCGCGATCAGCGTCGCGCACCCGGAACGCATGGCCAGCTCCGCCACCCTCAGGTCCTCGGAGGTCACCCCCTCGGAGGCGTCGCAGACGACGATCGCCACGTCGGCTCGCTCGGCCGCTCGCTCGGAGCGAAGCTGCGCGTAGTAGTCGACCGTGCCGGCGACCTTGGTCCGCCGACGCAGGCCCGCCGTGTCGATGAGCGTCAGGGCGCGCCCGTCGAGCTCGAGGTCGGAATCGATCGCGTCGCGCGTCGTCCCCGCCTGCTCCGCGACGATCACCCGATCGGCGCCGAGGAAAGCGTTGACCAGCGACGACTTGCCCACGTTCGGCCTCCCGATGACCGCAACGCGAACGCGATCGTCCTCATCGGTCGGGGGCTCGACAGCGGTCTCGCGCACCACCTCGACGAGGCGGTCCAGCAGGTCGCCGGCGCCGCGGCCCTGGGTCGCGGACACCGGGAACGGCTCCCCGAGGCCGAGCGCGTAGAGCTCGGCGGCGAGCGGCTCCTCGCGCTCGGAGTCGACCTTGTTCGCGACGACGACGGTGGGCGTCGGCGAGCGGCGCAGGATGTCGGCCACCTCGGCGTCTCCGGCGCGAAGCCCGGCGCGCGCGTCCAGGACCAGCGCGACCGCGTCCGCCTCGGCGATCGCCTGGCGCGCCTGCGCCTGGACCGCGCGCGACAGCGAGTCCTCCGCGGCCAGATCGACGCCGCCCGTGTCGACGAGCTCGAAGCGAAGCCCGTTCCACTCGCACTCCACCGCCTTTCGATCGCGCGTCACGCCGGCCTCCTTGTGGACGACCGCGTCGCGCCCCCCGGCGAGCCGGTTGACGAGGGTCGACTTGCCGACGTTGGGAAAGCCGACGACGGCGATGCGCGGGAGCCGCGCCATCGCTACGCGAGCCCGCGCTCGCGCGCCAGCGCGACGATGCGCTCGACCACCTCGTCGACGTCGACCCCGGTGGTGTCGATCTCGAGCGCGTCGTCGGCGGGGCGCAGCGCGCCGTGCTCGCGCTTGCGGTCGCGCGAGTCCCGGGCCGCCTGCGCCGCGAGCACGTCGGCGATCTCCTCCCCGGTGTCCGAGGCGCGGCGCAGGGCCCGCTCCTCATCGGCGGCGACCAGGAATACCTTGAGCGGCGCGTCCGGCGCCACCACGGTGCCGACGTCGCGACCCTCGGCGACGTAGTCGCCACCGGCCAGGAGCGAGCGCTGGCGCTCGATCATCGCCCCGCGAACGCCGAGATGGACCGAGACCCGCGACGCCGCCGCGGACACCCCCGGGTCACGGATCGCCGTCGTCACGTCCTCGCCGTCGAGCTCGACCCGGTCGTCGGCGAGCTCGATCTCGATCTCGCGGGCCACCTGGGCGGCAGCCTCCGGGTCGTCGAGGTCCACGCCACGGCGCAGCGCCGCCAGGGCGACGCACCGATACATCGCCCCGGAGTCGAGGTAGGTGGCCCCCAGCGCCCGCGCGAGCGCACGGGCGACCGTTGATTTGCCCGCCCCCGCGGGCCCGTCGATCGCGATCACCATAAATAACTCACACGCGTCTTTCGGGGCATAAATGCCCCTCACCCGAATGCCCGCGGAGGATAGAGTTGCGGCCTGTAGCGACCGCCGGAGGAGCGATGGAGAGCTGGGACATCTCGACCCTGGACGTGCAGGCCCATCAGCCGCAGGTGCTGGACTCCGAGCAGGAGGGCCGGGCGATCGTGATCCAGCTCCCCGCCGGCGAGCGCCTCCAGGAGCACCAGGTCCACGAGCGCGCCTGGCTCGTCGTCGTCTCCGGAGAGGTCGAGATCGACCAGGGCGGCCACTCTGTGTCCGGAGGTCCGGGGCTGCTCGCGATCTTTGATCCGAACGAGCGCCGCGAGGTTCGCGCGACCCAGGACTCGCGTCTCCTCCTCCTGTTGTCCCCGTGGCCGGGAGTGGGCCATCCGAGCCAGAGCTAGGCCCAGCGATAGGGGTGTTCAAGGACATGTTCCGGCTCACACCCCAGGCGCAGGAGTTGAAGAAGAGCCATCCGACGCCGAGCATGGGGGAGCTGGTCAAGCAGGCGAGCGACCAGCTCGAGGCGTTCAACCGCCAGCAGCCCGGCCAGATCAGGCCGGCCTGACGAGCGAGCGAAGGTCCCCCTCGAACCCGGGGTAGCTCACCCCGGCCGCCTCGAACCCGCCCGCCTCGACGCCTTCGCGCGAGGCGAGGCCGGCGACCGCGCCCAGCATGGCGAGGCGGTGATCGCCAGCGGCCTCGAGGGCGCCGCCGCGAAGCGCGCCGGTGCCGGTGACGACGAAGCCGTCGTCGGTGGCCACGATCTCGGCCCCGAGGGCCCGAAGGCCGTCCACGACGGTGGCGATCCGGTCGGACTCCTTGTGCCGGAGCTCCTGGGCGCCCGAGACGATCGTCTGGCCCGAGGCGAAGCAGCCGGCGAGGGCGACGAGGGGGAGCTCGTCGATCGCCAGGGGCACCTCCCCCCCGCCGACCCTGACTCCCTCCAGTTCGCCGTGGCGGGCCACGATCGTGGCTCGCGGCTCGCGCCCGGCTGCGGCGGTCTCGATCACCTCCACCGCCGCGCCCATCCTCGTCAGGATCCCGAGCAGCCCGATGCGGGTCGGGTTCAGGCCGACGCCCTCGAGACGCACCTCGCTTCCGGGGACGAGCAGCGCGGCGACGAGGAAGAACGCCGCGGAGGAGAAGTCGGCGGGGACCTCGATGTGCCCCGGCTCGAGCCGCTCGGCGGGACGGACGGCAATGCGCTGGGCGGGTAGCTGACCGTGAATCGTCACCGGCGTCCCGGCGGCCTCGACGGCCACATCGGCCCCGGCGGCGGCGAGCATGCGCTCGGTGTGGTCGCGAGTGGGCGCCGGCTCGGTGACCGTCGTCCTCCCCTGCGCCAGCAGGCCCGCGACCAGCACGCACGACTTCACCTGGGCGCTGGCGACGGGGAGGCGGTAGTCGATGCCGTGGAGCGAGGCCCCCCGAACCGCAAGTGGGGGAAGGCGGCCACCATCCTGCGCGGCCACCTCGCCGCCCATCCGCGATAGCGGCTCGACGATCCGGTCCACAGGGCGTCGACGGATGGACTCGTCGCCATCAAGGGTCCATTCGCCGCTCCCCTGGCCCGCGAGCCACCCGGGCAGGAGGCGAAGCAGCGTGCCCGCATTGCCGACGTCGATCTCGGCCGGCCGCGCGCCGCGCAGCCCCACGCCGCGAATCCGGAGATCAACCGCCCCTGGACCCCCTGAAGCGCCCTCCGCAACGTCGGCTCCGAGCGCCCTGATCGCCCCGACCGTCGCCCGCGTGTCGGCCGCGTCGAGATGGCCGTGCACGAGCGTCTCCCCCTCCCCCATCGCCGCGACGATCGCGGCGCGGTGCGAGATCGACTTGTCGGGGGGCGGGACGAGGGTCCCGCGGAGGGGGCCGGCGGGCTTGAACGCCGTCGAGGGCATGCCGGCCTCAGGCGTCGTCTCCGTGGGCGACGATGGAGACCGAGTGCCCGAGGTCGCGCACCACATCGGCCGCTCGCTCGGCCTCGGGCTCGCCCGCGACCCAGATCGAGACCGCGCCGGTGCGCATGTCGGGAGCCGGGTAGAGGCCCATGTCCTCGATGTTGACGCCGGCGCGTCCGAGCGCGACCGCGAGCTCGGCGACGGTGCCGGGACGGTTTTGGACCCCGACCCGAAGCTCGCAGAGCTCGCCGCCCACCAGCTCCCGCTCCAGCAGGCGACGGCGGTCCTTGCGCGCCGCGCGGTGCCACTCGCGGACGGCGTCCACATCCCGAGAGCGGATCACCTCAGCCGCCGCGCGCAGGCGGTTCGCGACCGCGTCGATCTCGCCGGCGACCGCCTCGCTGTTGCTGGAGAAGATGTCAGCCCAGATCGCCGGGTTGGCGCCCGCGACCCGGGTGGTGTCGCGGAAGCTGGGGCCGACCTCCGGGATTCGCTCGGACTCCTCGGCGAGCGCTGCGGCCGCCTCCTGCACGAGCACGTTCGCGAGCACGTGCGGAACGTGGCTGATCGTCGCCATCACCCGGTCGTGGGTCTCGGGATCGATCGCCTGCGGGCGCGCGCCGAGGTTCGCCACGGCCCGCTGGAGGCGGTCGTAAAGGAGGCCGCTCGAGCGCTCGGTCGGGGTCAGGTACCAGCGCGCGCCCTCGAACAGCTCGGCGCGCGCATTCTCGACCCCGGAGGTCTCGGCGCCCGCCAGCGGGTGTCCGCCGATGAAGCGCTCGGCGTCGTCGGCGTCGACGCCATCGGCGAGCCGCTCGATCAGCCCGCGCTTGGTCGAGCCGACGTCGGTGACGAGCGTCTCGGGGCCACTCGCGCGAAGCGCCTCCCCGACCAGCTCGGGGAGGGCGCCAACGGGAGCCGCGCAGAACGCGATCTCGACTCCCTCGACCGCAGCGGGGACCGAGCCGGCCGCGCCGTCCACGGCGCCGAGCTCCATCGCCCGTTCGATGGTCTCGCGGTCCGGGTCGTAGCCCGTGACCTCAGCGCCGAGCCGCCGCTTCGCCGCGAGGCCGATCGAGCCCCCGATCAGCCCGACGCCGAGGACGGCGATCCGCATCTAGACGGTGGAGAACTCTTTGCCGGCGACCTCGGCGACGCGCCGGACCTGCTCCGCGTACTCCGCGAAGCGCTCCGTCGGAAGCGCCTGCGGACCGTCGCAGATCGCCTCCTCGGGCTCGTTGTGGACCTCGACGATGATCCCGTCGGCTCCCGCGGCCGCGGCCGCGAGCGACATCGGGCCAACCCAATCGCGGCGCCCGGCCGCGTGGCTCGGATCGACGATCACCGGCAGGTGGCTCAGCTCCCGCAGCACCGGAACCGCCATTAGATCGAGCGTGAAGCGGTAGGACCCCTCGAAGGTCCGGATGCCGCGCTCGCAGAGCATCACGTCCGGATTGCCCTCCTTGAGCACGTACTCCGCCGCCATCAGGAGCTCGTCGAGAGTCGCCGACAGCCCTCGCTTGAGCAGCACCGGCAGGCCGGCGCGACCAACCTCTGCGAGCAGCGTGTAGTTCTGCATGTTGCGGGCGCCGATCTGGATCACGTCCGCCACCTCGACCACGTCGTCGACGTCGCGCACGTCCATCAGCTCGGTGACGATCGGCAGGCCGGTCTGCTCCTTGGCCTCGAGCAGCAGCCGCAGGCCCTCGACGCCGAGCCCCTGGAAGCTGTACGGGGAGGTCCGCGGCTTGTACGCGCCGCCGCGGAGCATGGCCGCCCCGTTGTCGGCGACGACGCGGGCGACCTCGAGCGTCTGCTGCCGGCTCTCGACCGTGCACGGCCCGGCGATGAGGCCGAAGTGGTCGCCGCCGACCCTGCGCCCGTCGACCTCGATCACCGTTCGCTCGCCCTTGCGGAACTGCGCCGAGGCGAGCTTGTAGGGCTTCAGGATCGGCACCAGGTGGTCGACGCCGGGCGCCCCGTCGAGCCCGAGTGCGGCGACGCGATCGCGGTCGCCGATCGCGCCGATCACGGTCAGGAGCTCGCCGGTGGAGACGTGTGCCGAGCAGCCGACCTCCTCGATCCGCTCGACGACGTGGTCGACCTCCTCCTGGGACGCTCCCTCTTTCATCACGATCATCATGGTCTTGGCTTGCCTTTCAGATTCTTCGCTTCGAGTTCTGAGTGATCCGGGGATGCCCGCACAAACGGGCCGCTACGGCGTCCGGCGGTCGATTCCTGTGTGACGGCTCCAATGAGCCGCCAGGCCGGACGCCTAGCTAAATCGCCAATACCAGTAGTAGGAACGGGAGTAGCGCGCACGCGGGCGCACGCCGTCGCCGAAGCTGAGAAGGTGCCGCGCGCGCTCGCCGTCCATTGGCGGAGTTTGTAGCACGCGTGTGCGAAAACCGCAAACTGCGGGGTCGGTCGTAGCATCGGCTCATGCGCGTCCTCTCCCTGCTCACGGCGACCGTGGTCCTCGCCGGAGCCGGCGCCTCCGCGAGCGACTCCCGCAACCAGCCGGAGTTCCGCGGCGGCTCGAGCGAGATCCACGGCCGGCTCAAGGACCGGATCGTGGGCAGCTCGTGGCATCCAGGCTGTCCGGTCCCGCTGCGGAAGCTGCGCGTGCTTCGCGTTCGTCGCTGGGGCTTCGACGGTGACGTCCACAGCGGGCGGCTCGTCGTGCACCGCGGCCACGATCGGGAGGTCCTGGATGTGTTCCGCACGCTCTTCCGCGAGCGCTTCCCGATCCGCCGCATGAAGCTGATCGACCGCTACGGGGCCGACGACCATCGCTCGATGAACGCCGACAACACCTCCGGCTTCAACTGCCGCTTCGTCGCCGGCACCAGCCGGTGGTCGATGCACGCCTACGGCAAGGCGATCGACATCAACCCGATCGAGAACCCCTACGTGACCTCATCAGGCCACGTCTCGCCGCCGGCCGGCGAGCCCTACGCGGACCGCTCCCGCGACGCGAAGGGGATGATCCACGGCGGCGACGTCGTCGTCCGCGCCTTTCGCCGCATCGGCTGGAAGTGGGGCGGCGACTGGGACTGGCCGCGGGACTACCAGCACTTCTCGGCGAACGGGCAGTAAGTAGTCCGCCGCTCAGAGCGCGGCGAGCGCGTCGAGGAAGCGGCGGTTCTCCTCGCCGGTGCCGTAGCTGACCCGGATGTGGCCGGGGCCGCCGAGCGGAGTTCCGGGGCGAACGATGACGCCGCGCTCCCCGAGCGCCGCCACGAGGTCGGCCTCCTCGCGATCGCCGAGGTCGATCCACGAGAAGTTGGCGTGGGAGTCCGGCGTCGCCAAGCGGAGCTCGCGCACACCCTCCTCGACCACGACCCGTTCGGCGATCGTCCTCTCGACCCGCTGGGCGACGTCGTCCTGATGCAGGATCGCCTCCGCCGCCGCCGCCTGGGCAACCGCGTTCACGCTGAAGGGCTGGCGGACGGCGTCGACCGCCTTGCGAAAGCCCGGCGAGCAGAGCGCGTAGCCCACCCGCAGCCCGGCGAGGCCGTAGCACTTGCTGAACGTCCGCAGCAGGATGAGGTTCGGCCGCCTTCGCCACAGATCCACCGTCGCGTCGGGGTCGTCGTGGAGCTGGAACTCGACGTACGCCTCGTCGACGATCACCGTGACGTGATCGGGGACCCGTTCCATCAGCTCCCCGATCCGCGCCGCGGGGATGTGGGTCGAGGTCGGGTTGTTCGGGTTGCAGACGAGGAAGAGCTGGGTGGCGGCGGTGACCTCGGCGAGCATCGCGTCGAGATCGTGGGAGTCGCCGTCGAGGGGGACGCGGATCTCGCGCGCCCCGGAGAGCGGTGCCAGGTACGGATAGATCGAGAAGGAGGGCCAGGCGTAGACGATCTCGGCCCCGGGCTCGCAGAGCGCCACCGCCGCCGCCAGCAGGATCTCGCAGGACCCGTTGGCGACCGCGATCTCGGCCGGGTCGGCGTCGAAGCGCTCCGCGATCCGCCGCCGCAGCAGGGTCGCGCCGGGGTCGGGATAGCGGTTGGCGGCGGCCGCCGACCTGCCGATCGCCTCGACCACCGCCGGGTGCGGCCCCCACGGCGACTCGTTCGAGGCCAGCTGGGCGATCCGCGCCTCCGCGATCGTCTCCGGGGCCTGCCCCAGGGGCACGCCGGCCGTGTAGCCGGGGATCTCTGCGAGCTTCTGGGCGAAGGTGACGCTCATCGCGCCGCCTATTGTGCGGAATCGAGGTCGGAGCGGAGCCTCTGGGCCTCGCCGAGGTAGGTGTGGGACGGCTCGTGGTCCGCCGGCGCGTAGTAGTGGACGATCACCCGAATCACCCGCTCCATCGCGCCGGGGACGTCGATCTCGCGAGCGCAGATCAGCGGCACCGCATCGAGCCCGAGCGCCCGGGCCGCGACCGCAGGGAACTGCGCGTCGAGGTCGTCGGTGACAGTGAAGATGCAGCTCACGAGCCTCTCCGGCTGGAGGCCGTTGCGCTCGATCAACGCCCGCATCAGCTCCTCGGTCGCCCCGAGGATCGCGCCCTCGTCGTTTCGCTCCGCCTGCACGGCGCCGCGCACCGCCCACATTCGGTCCTCGCTCACGGCCGCGCATCCTTCCAGAGGCGACGCACCTCCGCGGGTCGCAGCCGGCGCGCCTCGCCCTCGGGCAGATCACCGAGCCGAAGCGGCCCGAAGCGGATGCGGACCAGAGACACGACCTCGTTCCCGATCGCCTCGGCCATCCGCCGTACCTGCCGCTTGCGGCCCTCGCGCAGGGTCAGCTCGATCACGCGTGGCGACACACGGCGCACCCGCGTGGGCAGCGTCGGGCCATCGTCCAGCTCGACCCCGCTCCGCAGGGCCCTGAGCTCAGACTCGTCCGGCGCCCGGCGCAGTCGCACCCGGTAGGTGCGCGGGACCTCGTAGCGCGGGTGGGTGAGGCGGTTGGCGAGTTCGCCGTCGTTGGTGACCAGGATCAGGCCGGTCGAGTCGGCGTCTAGCCGCCCGACCGGGTAGAGGC
>JBKPFS010000124.1:0-7384 GCA_046728935.1 Actinomycetota bacterium
ACTGGGGAGCGCCTGGCGAGTCCGGGTTGCGCCTGCGGCGTCATGATGACGCCAGGTGGCTGGCCGTGGCTAGGGAATCGTCGACGAAGATCGCGGGCTCCTGCCAGGGATGGTTCGGGATGACACCCCGACTGAGGACGCGTTCGAGCAGGGCCGGGTCGCGGGGGATCGCGAACTGGAGCCAGGCGTCGATGGGGGCGGTGCCGGTCCAAGACGCGAAGTGGTATCTGACGAAGAAGTCCGCGTCATATGGACCCTCGGGGATATCGGAGTACCCATGGCCGGGTAGATCGACCGCGTACACCGTGAAGTCCCTTGCTAGCTCGGGAAGCACCTTGTGAAAGAGCCAGTTGAGTCCGCGGCGTGTGGAGTAGCAGAAGGACCGGGCCGTCGCCCACCCTCACGTAGGGCCGGAGCGTTTCCACCAGCAACGATACGAGCCAGACGACGACGACCGACGCGAGGAAGATGATCAGGACGGCAATGAGATCCACATCGATCTCCCTCTGCATAATGCAAGCCCCACCGATCGGCCGGTTCGAGCCTATGGACGGGGTGGGCCCGCTCTGACCCGGGCCACCACGGCCTGGTGGTCATCGCCGTACTCCCATGGCGACTCGATCCACCAGGTGGCTCCCGCCTCGGCGTAGGGCCGCACGATCGCCGCCCCGGCCGCATGGTCGTCGGCGGGCGTCACAGCCTCGACCACGATGTCGTACGGACCCGCACCCGGGCCACGCTCGCGGTCGGCGTACGCCTGCATCTCCGCCACGACCGACGGATCGAGCTTCCCGGCATGCGGCAGCAGGCCGTCGTACCGCAGTGCCCGGCTCATCGACTTGGGCCGGCCCCACGCGCCGACAACCCAGATCGGAATGCGCGGCTTCTGCACAGGCGGGTCGGGTGGCATGAACCTCGTCGGGCGGACCGTGTAGTGCGTGCCTTCGTAGGAGAACGGCTGGCCGGCCCACAGCCCGGTAAGGATGTCCAGGCCCTCGTCGACTAGCTCGGCCCGGGTCCGCCGATCGGTCACCTCGCCGAACTCAGCGAACCCAGTATCGACCGCGCCGAGGCCGACGGCGAGGATCACCCGGCCGCCGGAGAGGTTGTCCAACGTGGCCGTCTCGCTGGCCAGCTTCCACGGGCGCATCCGGGACAGCGGGGTCAGCATGGTGCCCAGGCGGATCCGCTCGGTACGCAACGCGGCCGCGGTGAGGGAGACCCAGGCATCGACACCCCAGATCGGCTCCCAGACGAAGAAGCCGTCCCAGCCCGCACGCTCGGCGAGTTCGGCAGTCTCCGCCGCCATACGGGCATCGCCACGGGGGAGAACGAAGCCGTACTTCATGACGACCGATCGTACGGTGGACTGCCGACAGCGGCGCCCATCGTCACGGGGTACGCGGCGGCGGGACGAATGGGCAGTATTTGCCGCCGCCCACTCGTCCGGTTAGCCCGCTGGGTTGCAGCTGCTCGAGCTCGGCCGCGGCGGGTTCGGGTACTGCTTCGGACATGGTTGATGGGGAACCGGCCTTGCGCCGGGTCGTCCGGAAGGACCTCCACCGCGCCGAGGGCCATCGTGCCGGCGACGTTCATGAGCGTGTGCACCTCGCAACCGACAGTCTGCGCTTGGACCGGTCCGAATCCGGCATCCGATGACGGCTCGGTCACATCGAGGGTGACCGGCTGCATCTGCGGGAGCTCCTCGCCGAGCTTGGAGCGTGCCCCCCTTGCGGTTCGTCCCGAGGACGAGGTGACTGGGCCGAGGCCGGCACAGTTTGAGCGGTGTGAGCTCGTAGATCCCAGCAGTGATCGCGAGCGCCCCCACGACGAGCGTCCCGGGTGGCCGGTGGAGCGGGTACACGGCGACACCGACGAGCGCCCACACGGCGAGGTAGGACGCGACGAAGCGCGCGCCGGCGCTCAGCCGACCGGTGGCGCGAACTGTCTCATTCGTCGAACCCGCGGCGTCCTCTGTCATGGGTGGCCTCCTAGGTCGGACTGGCGCGCCTGGCGGTTGCCTACACGGGCCCACGCGGCACGGTCGTGATCGGCAGCCGCCGCAGCTTGAAAGGAAGGTTGGGTGGCTGACCGCTCAGCAATCGCAGCACTTGGCCCTCGCTCACCCAGAGGCTCCCGTCCACCCGAACCAACGACGTGGGTTGATCCAGTTCGGAGACCACAGCGGTCGTACCCGTGTCGACGTTCACCAGGGTGATACGGCCGACCAACTCCGCCACCAGAAGTCGCGCAGGGTCGAGCATTCGGATCCCGTCGGGCACCACGAGGTCTCGGTCGAGGCGTATCGCCGTCGCGGGCGCGGCCGAGCCGTCGCGCCTGATGGGGACGCGAAGCAGCGCTCCGGTGCTCAAGTTCGTCGTGTAGAGGGTGGAGATGCCGTCGAACGCGATCCCGTTGATCTGCAGGAACGGCACCGGGCTGCTGAAAAGGGGGTCCGCGGACCAGACCGTCAGCGCGCCGCCGTCTGCCTGCCAGGGTCGGGGTGTCGTCAGCCGCAAGATCCGCCCGCGGGTCCCAGCGGTCGGATCGGTCGAGTCGGCGATATAGACATCGCCGTCCGCCAGGGTGAGGTCGCCGCAGACACCCCGATCCGGCACCTCGTAGGTCGCCCGCACACTTCCGGTCCGCAGATCAAACGCGCGGAGCGCCGTCGGCCTCTGGAAGGTCAGGTCCACGACACAGGCCCACAGCACGCCCCGGACCGTGTCAACGAACACCCCCGCGGTCCCGGTGTTGACGCCGGCCGGTACAAACGTCTCGGCGTTCGTCGAGCCGGGGCCAAACCGCAGGATCTCGCCGGTGACGACGCTTCCCACAAACAGCGCGCCGGCCGGTGTGGCGGCGATGCTCTCCGGGAAGAAGTTGTCTCCGGGAACGGAGAGGCTTGACGCATTTCGGGCGTCGAGATTGAGGTGGGTGGACGCGGTGGCTGCGGGCGCCCACGAGACCAGGGCAGCGGCGAGGAAGAACGTGACGAACACTAGAGCGGAGTGTGTGGTGCTGAGCGCCGCCCGGCGACGGGAGTCGGATGCTGTCTCCTTCATAAATAGCCTCCTATTCGTGGCGGCTCATGGGAGTCCGAGGTCGGGAGTTGCTGGAGCGGCGGGGTCTGGGACCACCAGGACGAATCTCAAGGCCCCCAGGCCCGGCGGACGACGCCGAGCCAGCCGGCCGAGCCCTCACCGTGCCGAAGGAGGACGCCCGCCCCAAATCGGTGGGCGCGCTCGGTGACCCCGTCGATATGCGGGACATCGGCATAGGGCAGCCACGAAGGCCGGTTGGTACCGCAGTCGACAATGCCGCCGGCGAACCGGCCGCCCGGTCGAGCGGGTGGTAGGAGCCATGCTCGAGTTCGATGCTGCTCTGTTTCGCCATCCGCACACGAGCGAAGAGAAGGAGCGGGCGCGCGCTCGGCTCCCGGTGCGCAGCTCGAGATGGACGGCCGGACTCAACGACGTGTGCATCATCGGGGTCCCCCAAGTTCAAATCCCGACCGTTCCGCGGATCTATCATCAAGACCCGATGATTCGTGGCTTTCGGGCGGGTCACAGCTCTAGAAGGCCTCGGACTCGGCACGGACATGAGATCATCACGCGATAGATGCTGGACTCGGACAGGGCCGCCTCGCACCCGGGCCAACCCCAAGACGCCCCCCTAAACTGTGCGCCTAAGGGTCGTGCCAGGAGGGGTAGTGATGGCGCCGGCGAGTGTCGTCCCATCGGGCGGAACGTTGCTTCTGGAGCGCGAAGTCCATGTCGCGGCGCTGGAAGCACTGGCCGACGCGGCGCGGGGCGACGATGGGCGATTCGTCGTCATCGAGGGAACTGTCGGCATCGGCAAGACCCGCCTGCTCGCCGAGGCGCGCGCCATCGCCGGCTCGATGGGGATGCGAGTGCTCGCCGCCCGCGGCGGCGAGTTCGAGGGCGAGTTCGCCTATGGGATCGTCCGTCAGCTGTTCGAGCCGCTGCTCGCCTCCGCCAATCCGGATCTCCGTGCGAAGCTGCTCTCGGGGCCTGCCGCGCTCGTTGAACCGCTCCTCGGAGCCTCGCAGCCCGCCCCCTCACAGGAAGCGCCACCGGCAGAGGGCTTCTTCGCGATCCTCCACGGCCTCTACTGGCTCGCCGCCAACGTGGCCTTTCACCAGCCGACGCTGCTCGCGGTCGACGACCTGCACTGGGCGGACACCCCCTCGCTGCGGTGGCTCCTCTACCTGACCCGAAGGCTCGAGGGAGTGCCCATGCTCGTCGCCGCCGCAGCCCGGGCGCCGGAGGCAGAGAGCCGCGATCCCATGCTCGCCGCACAGCTCATCGCCGAGCCGGAGGTTATTGCGATTCGCCCCGAACCGCTCGGCCGTGAGTCGATTGCCGTGCTTGCGCAGAAGCTGCACGGACTGCAGCCGGACGAAACCTTCTGCGCCGCCCTCGCGACGGCGACCGGCGGAAATCCGCTATTCATCGGCGCGGTACTCGACGCGGTCGCATGGGAGGGAACCAGTCCGACCGTGGAGCACGTGCCCCGTCTGCTGCAGGTCGGAGCGCAGGGCGTTTCGCGCGTCGTCGGGCTTCGCCTCGCTCGCCTGCCCCCACAGGCGCTCGCCCTCCTCCGCGCGGCATCGATCCTCGGCGACGGGACCGAGCTGCGCCACGCGGCCGCCCTTGCCGGCGTGGAAGCACGCGAGCTTGGTCCGTCGGCCGCGACCCTCGTCCGGCTCGACCTCCTCCGTCGCGAGGATCCGCTCGAGTTCTTCCACCCCATCGTCCGCGCCGCCGTGTACGAGACGCTCGATGTGGTTGAACGAGGCGCCGCGCATCGCTCGGCCGCCGAGCTGCTGCTGCGGGCCGGCGCACCACCGGAGCGTGCAGCGGGGCACCTTCTCCGGGTCGTTCCACAAGCGGACGCATTCGTAGTCTCGACGCTCCGCCAAGCGGCCGCGCGCGCTCTCGTCGAGGGCGCGGCCGATGCGGCGGTCGGATATCTCACCCGCGCGCTCGACGAGCAGCTTGATCCGGCGTTGCGAGCGGAGGTGCTGGTCGAGCTAGGCCTTGCGGAGCGGCGGACGAACGGCGCGGCTGCAGCCGACCACCTGCGGGCCGGTCTCGATCTCCTCGGCGACCCGGGGCGGCGCGGTGCGGTCGCGCTCGAGCTGGGCCGCGCGCTCTGGTCCACCGACCGGATCGCGGCTGCCTTTGCCGTCTTCGAGCGAGCGCTTGACGATGTCGATCGGCGGCGCGATCCGGACATCTACGAGCTGCTCCTGGCGGAGATCATGACCTCGGCATGGTGGGACCCGCAGACCTATTCCATTGCTGAGGCACACCTCAGTGAGGTCGACCTGGGTGCGCTCCACGGAGGCCTCGGCAGCGACATCCTGCTCGCGACCATGGCGCATTACGAGTACCAGCAGGGCCTGCACCGCGAGCACGCCTCCCAGCTCGCCAGGCGCGCGCTTGCCTCCCGGAACCTGCTGGAGAGCGGGTCGATTGCATTTCTTCACGCGGTAGTGGTGCTAGCGCGGGCAGGGTTGCTGAACGAAGCGTGCTCGATCCTCGACCACGCGGTCGCGGAGACTCGCCGGCGCGGTGACGTCTTCAACGTGTCGTTCATGTTGGTGTGGCGCGGCTTCAGCCAGACTCGTCGCGGCGATCTTCGAGCCGCGGTCGCCGATCTGCGGGAGGCGATGGATCTCGGCGTCGCACACGGCTTGCTCATCGCCCGGCCGTACAACGTCGGGTTCCTGGCACATGCGCTCCTGGAGCAGGGGGAGTCGGACGAGGCGGCGCACGTCATCGACCAGGGCGGCTTCCCCGAGCAGCTACCGGTCGACCAGGTCCACCCCATCTGGTTTCGGCTCAACCGCGGCCGCGTGCGGATCGCGACCGGAAGCCTGGAGTGGGGCGTCGAGGAGCTGCTCCAGGTTGGCGAGACCGCTCGGCTATTCTCCTTCGACAATCCAAGCGGCATGCCCTGGCGCAGCTGGGCCGCGGAGGGCCTTCGACTTCTCGACCGGAACGAGGAAGCGCGCGCGCTCGCCGACGAGGAGCTCGCGCTCGCTCGACGTTGGGGTGACTCGCATGCCATCGGCGCCTCCCTGCGCGTGCTCGGTCTCGTCGAGCGCGGCGAGGCGGGCATCCGTCTGCTGCGGGAGGCCGTCGAGGTACTCGCAGGCTCGAATGCCCGGCTCGAGCACGCGCATGCCCTCGTCGATCTCGGCGCAGCTCTTCGCCGGGCAAACCAGCGGACCGAAGCACGTGAGCGGCTCCGAGGGGGCGTCGACCTCGCGCGAACGGTCGGAGCGCTCGGGCTCGCCGAGCGGGCGAACGAGGAGATTGCCGCCACCGGTGCTAGGCCCCGAAAGGTGCTCCAGACAGGGCTAGACGCACTCACCGCGAGCGAACGGCGCGTGGCGCAGCTCGCGGCCGACGGGCTGAGCAACAAGGAGATCGCGCAAACCCTCTTCGTGACGATCAAGACGGTTGAGCAGCACCTGAGCCACGTCTACCGCAAGCTCGAGATCAGCTCCCGCGCGCAGCTCGACAAGGCCCTCCTGACCACCCCAACGATCCCCGCCCCCACGTCCGCATAGTCGCGGCTGCTCCATCCGGAGCCTGCGGAAGCACATCCCGGCGAGGGGGGAACCTTGAGTCCCAGTGCGGCCGTCGACGTCGCGGCGCGCGCGACAGTCCACCAGGGCCGCGTGCCCTCGCTTATCCCGCTTGCGACCGAGCCGCGTCAGGCGGGTCGTGAACCTTTGCTCAACCAGAACTCGTTAAGCACCCGCTGCACCTTGACATACCAGACAATGTTGCCGACAAGCGGGAGCAGGAACCATAGGCCCCACACGGCCGTGATCGGGCTCGGCTGACCGTCTCGCTCGTACATGTTCTTGATCTCGTTCGGAATCGTGAACATAAGGACGATGGAGATCAACAGATAGAGGACGATGCCAAGAACGCCACCAAGGCCGTCGCCGTTGTACCTCTTGAGGTCCTCGCTCGTTCGGTAGGTCCACAAGAAGCCCCAGATCCCGAACGTGATGATGGTTAGGAAGATTGTGAGGCCGGTGCGGTAGTAGACGTCACTTAGCCTCTCCGGCACGACACCAACCGACTGCCACGGCGTCGCCGGCGCGACGTGCGGCGCCGGTGGCGGTGGCGGCTCTGGCGTCTCGGGGGGCGGTGGCGAGCCCCGGCCCGACTGAGGTTCGTCGATGCTCATGGCACGAAACCGTAGCCCTTCGAGAACGCCCGCCGATCCCGGTCGCGCCTCGCGTGGCCGAGCATGATCGCGTACGAGAAGACGGCAGACAATCCGCCATGAGCCCGACGGTGATCGTTGCCGCGACGAGCGCGAAGCTCTCCAGTGC
>JBKPFS010000125.1:0-58875 GCA_046728935.1 Actinomycetota bacterium
TCTACCGCAGCTCCGCGGAGCGCACCGGCGCGCTCGAGGGCTGGCTCTGGCGCTACAACTACCGGCGCAAGCACGGCGCCCTCGGTCGAAGGCCACCGGCAGCTCGGCTCGTCGAGCTGAACAACGCGCTCGGGTCCTACAACTAGCTCAGCCGAGCGACGGGACCCTCCCTGTATCGCCCGACTAGGCGAGCTCGCGCAGCCGCGCACGCTGCGGCGCGCCCGGGCGCAGGCGGGCGCCGCGGCGGGCCGTCGCGAGTGCCTCCCAACCTAGGCGCGCGGATGGGTCGACCGCGCTGTGCCTCGATCGCTCGCGACAGGGCCCGTCCGCGTGCGCGCCCGCGCCGCCGGGCTGCACCTCGAGGCCGTACTCGCCCAGCGTCGCGAAGTCGAGCGCCAAATCGATCGCGCCGAGCGCCCGCTGGGCGAGGCTTGTGCGTGAAGCGAACACGGGCGGCGAGGCTAGGGTCGAGCGCGGACGGAACATACGTTCTGCAACGGATCTTGCACCTCACCCACGCCGCCCGAAGCTGTGTGCGCGCGGGGCCACCGCGGCGAGCTCCCCCGAGGCGCCGGAAGCCGCACCGGCACGCCGCTCGCCGGCCGCCACATCCCGGCCCGTCTCCCGCTCCGCGGGCGGCTCGATCGTCCGTACCTCGCCCGCCTCGTGTGCGGGCGCCGACAGCGGCTCGACCGCGGCCGCGACCACGTTCGTCACCCCGTCGCGGCGCTCGAGCAGGCCGCGAACGAGGGCGTAGGGCGCCGTCCTCACCGCCAGCCGGTGCCGGCGATACACGGGCGGGGGCACGACCACGTTCACCGTCCCCAGCTCGTCCTCGAGCAGCATGAACACGACCCCGCGAGCCGTCGCCGGACGCTGGCGGGCGACCACCAGCCCGGCAACCTCCACCGGGGTGCGATTCCGAAGGCGCTCGAGATCGCCGCTGCGAGCAACCCCGCCATCGAGCTCGGGCCGCAGCAGCTCCATCGGGTGCTCGCCGAGCGTGACCCCCGTCGACGCGTAGTCGGCGACCATCCGCTCCCAGGCATCGAGCCCGCGCAGTGCCGGTGCGGCGGGGAGGGAGATGGGCAGCGAGAGCTGCACCCGCTCGCGCCCACGAGCCCACTCACCGCCGCTGGCGACACCGAGCCGCCACAGCTCGTCCCGGCGCACCTCGCCACACGCCCCTGCCCAGGCGAGCCGCGCCAACCCGTCGCGGCCCATGCCCGAGCGCGACGCCAGGTCGGCGAGATCCCGATACGGCCCGCCGCGCTCGCGCTCGGAGACCAGCGCTCGCGCCTCGCTCTCGGCGATCCCCTTCACATACCCCAACCCGATCCGCACCGCCGACGACCCATTCACCCGCTCCACCGAGCACTCGACCACGCCGCGGTTGATGTCCACCCCGAGCACCTCGACCCCCCGTCGCTGCGCCTCGTGGATCAGGGAGTCGGGCGGATAGAAGCCCATCGGCTGCTCGTTGAGCAGCGCGCAGAGGAACTCCGGCGCGTAGTAGACGCGCAGCCACATCGACTGGTAGCCGAGCAGCGCGAAGGCGGCGGCGTGCGACTTCGGAAAGCCGAATCCGGAGAACCCGCGCACCTGCTCGAACACCCGCTCCGCGACCTCGCGCTCGACACCGCGGCCGACCGCCCCGGCCACGAACCGCTCGCGATAGGCCTCCAGCGCCGCCTCGGAGCGCTTGCGGCTCATCGCCCGCCGCAACCCCTCCGCCTCGCCGGCGGAAAAGCCGGCCAGCGCCATCGCCACCTGGATCACCTGATCCTGGAAGACGATCGCCCCCAGCGTGTCGCGGAGGATCGGCTCGAGTTCGGGGTGCTCGTAGGGGACCTCGTAGCTCGGGTCCTCGCGCAGCAGCTTGCGCCGCTCCAGGTAGGGATGAACCGCCCCGCCCTGGATCGGCCCCGGACGCACCAGCGCCACCTGCACGATCAGGTCGTCGAGGCTCTCCGGCCGGCTGCGGGGCAGCATCTGCATCTGCGCCCGGCTCTCGATCTGGAACGTGCCCGTGGTCTCCGCCCGGCGAATGCCCTGGAAAACCTGCCGATCGTCGAGCGGGATCCGCGACAGGTCGATGCGCTCTCCCCGCACCCGCGCGATCTCATCGACGCAGCGCTCGACCGCCGACAGCATCCCCAGGCCGAGCAGGTCGATCTTCAAGAACCCCGAGTCGGCGCACGAATCCTTGTCCCACTGCACCAGCTGGCGTCCCTCCATCGCCGCCGGCTGCACCGGGCAGACGTCGATCAACGGCAGCGTTGAGAGCACCATCCCCCCGGGATGCTGTGAGATGTGCCGCGGAAGGCCCCACGCCTCGCGCGCCAGCCGCGCAAGCCACCGCCAGCGATCCGAGCCAGCACGACCCTGCCCGATCGCCTCGCCGACATCGGCCTCGATCTCGCGCGGCAACGCGTGCATGTCCGCCATCCCCGCGACGCGCTCGATCTCGCCCCCGGGCAGCCCCAGCGCCTTGCCCAGATCGCGCACGGCGCCCCGCGAGCGATAGCAGGCGAACGCCGCGACCAGCGCCGAGCGCTCATGCCCGTAGCGCTCGTGGACCCGCGGGATCAGCTTCTCGCGAATGTCGCGCGGGAAATCGAGATCGATGTCGGGCATCTCCGAGATCTCGTCGTTGAGGAAGCGCCCCAGGAACAGCCCCGCCCGCACCGGATCGACGTGCGAGAGCCCGGTCAGGTAGCAGACCACCGAGCTGACGCTGGATCCACGCCCGCGGCCCGGGGGGAGCAGGGAGCGTGCCGACTCGGGCCCGCGAACCTCCGCAGCGACCTCGCGCGCCAGCTCCAGCAGGTCGAAATGCAGGAGGAAGAACCCCGACAGGCCGAGCGCGCGGATCACCCGCAGCTCCTCGTCGAGTCGCCGCTCCGCCTCGCGCCGCTCAGGCATCCCCGCGTAGCGATGCTCGAGGCGGACGCGACAGATCTCCGCCAGCCCGCCGTCGGCCTCCGGATCCTCGGCGCCTGGATAGCGGTAGCCAAGCTCGTGATCGAGCTCGAAGCGCAGCCGCTCGGCGAGCCGCCGCGTCTCGGCAACCGCCTCCGGATGGTCGTGAAAGCGCACCGCCATCTCCGCCGGCGAAGCGAGGACGAAGCTGGGATTGCCGCGTCGCTGCGGCTCCGACTCCTCCAGCGTCTTTCCCAGCCGCACGGCGACCAGCGCGTCCTGCAACGCCGCCCGGCGGGGATCGTGTGCGTGGACATTTCCCGTCGCCACGCAGGGCACTCCCAAACGCTCAGAGAGGGCCTGGAGCCACCGGTTGCGTGCCCGATCGCGCCGCCAGTAGGGCCGCTGGAGCTCGACCCGGAACCGCTCGCCCCCGAACGCCGCCCTCAACCGGCGCCCCAGCTCCTCCGCACGCCTCGCTTCGGCAGGGGAGGGGAGGCCCGCCGCGCGTTCGAAGGTTCCAGCCAGCGCCCCACCCCGCGCGCATCCCGACAGGCAGACCAGCCCTTCAGCGTGCCGCTCGAGCATTTCCAAAGGCAGGTAAGGGGGGAGGGGCTCGCGATCGGGCTTCGGCCGCGTCCCCGCATGCGCCTCGGTGATCAGCCGGCAGAGGTTCCTCCACCCGCACGCGCTCTCCACCAGCAACGTGAGGTGGAAGGTCGGGTGAGGTCGGGGTTCACGGTGCATATCACCGTCAACCTCGATCCCGTCGACGATCGTCATCTCCGCGCCGACGATCGAGCGTAGGCCGAGGCCGCGGCACGCCTGCGCGAACTCCATCGCCCCCCAGACGCCATCGTGGTCGGTGAGCGCGAACGCGTCGTAGCCGCGCTCCGCGGCGGCGATCGCCAGCTCCTCCGGCAGCGAGGCGCCGTCGAGGAAGGAGTAGGAGGAGTGCGCGTGGAGCTCGAGGTAGCTCATGCGCGCTGCTCGAACCAGCGCCCGCCCTCGGCGGGCTCGCGGAAGACGACCACGCAGCGGCCGTCGGAGAGGGCGAGCTCGAAGTAGCGGCGGCGCAGCGGCTCGGGAGTCCACCAGCGATCGGTGACCAGCCACTCCTCGCGCACCGTCTCGACCGCAACCGAGCCGACCGCCTTCGGGAACCCGTCCCCATCCGCCTCGACCTCCACCGGCCGCGGCCAGTAGACGCCGGTCATCGCTCACCGCCGGGCTCGGGGAAGGGGGTGAGGAGGGTGCGCCTCTCCGGCACCCGCGAGGCGGGATCGACCTCGACCACGCGCAGCAGCGCGTCCCGCCCCGCCACGGCGCGCGTCTGACGGACCGCCTCGGCAAGGCGGCCGCGACGCTCCTCGGCGGGCGAGCGGGCGAGCGAAGGCTGATCGCCCGATGCCGGCCCAAGCTCCAGCGCACGCAGTCCCAGCGCCAGCGCAGGCCCCGGCAATCCCTCGAGCTTCGGCCAAAGCGCCAGCCGCAGCCGCCCCGCATCGGCGCTCGCCTCTCGCAGGGTCGCCTCGGCGCGCCAGCCGCCGCCTCCGGCGAGCCGCGCCTCGAGCCGCAGCCGGCGAAGGCTGCGACCTCGCCGCGCGGGACTGGCGAGCAACCGGTCGACGAGCAGGCCGAGCGCGTGCTCGAGCTGGGTTCCCGAAGCCGCCTCCGGCAGCCCGAGGCGCTCGACCAGCTCCTCGGGCGGACGCCGGGGGCGAAGCGGCCCGTCGGCGCCCCGAGCAATGCGCAGCGCTCGCAACCCCGGCTCGCCAAAGCGGTCGGCGACCGCGGCATCCGGCAGCGAGACGAATTCTCCGAGCGTGCGCACCCCGAGCCGCTCCAGGGTCTCGGGCAGCTCCAGTCGCTCCCACTCGCCGGGCAGGAGATCGCGCAGGATGGCGATGGGGAGGCCGGCGACGAACCGGCGTGCCGCCCGCTCTGCGACGATCGGCGGCGGCCTGCGAGCCCGCGCCCTGCGGGCCGCCGCGTGAGCGCAGAGTCGGCTTGGGCCCGCCCCCAGGCGCCCGGAGGGTCCCAGCGCCCGCCGCGCCCGCCGCAGCACCGCCTCCGGACGGCCATGCAGGCCACGCAGCGCCTCGAGCCCGAAGAACGCCTCTCCCGGCCTTCCCGGCTCGACGGCGGCACCGATCCCCTCCAGGCGACGCAGCGTCGCCTCCCACACGGCCTCGGTGCGGACGGCGTCGGGCGGAACCAGTTCCAGCGAGGGGCAGCGGGCGAGCGCCTCGGACAGCCGCATGCCGGGGCGGACGCCGAACGCCTCGGCGGCCCCCGAGGCCTCTCCGATCGCCTGCGGTCCGTCGGGCTCGGGCGCCAGCGCCACCGGTCGGCCGAGCATCTCGCGCCGCTCACCCAGTGCGGCGACGAGCGAGAGCCTGGGGATGAGGGCACAGGCGATTAGGTGAGCCGCTTTAGCGGCGAAACTGGCATGTGTAGTTGGTGATTCCGTGATGCGAACACATGTTCGTATCACATCCGTAGGATGTCAAGGGTCTTTTTGGCGCCTTCTTCTCGCTAGCGAGAAGAAAGGCCGGCGCTGATCCCTCGCAGCACGGAGCCATACTGAGCGGGTGGCTTCCCGTGGCATCCTGGCGGCCGGCGCGATTGCGATCACTCTCGCCGCCTGCGGCGGTGGGGACGGGGCGGACACCACCGGCCCCGGGTCGCCCGCACAGGAGATCGCGGGCGACGCCGATCCCGCGGCCGTGCGGGTAATCGACGCCTGGGCGACGACGCTTCGCCAAGGCGACATCGAGGGCGCGGCCGGCTATTTCGCGATCCCGAGCATCGCCGAGAACGCGGGCACGCTGATCCGAATCGAAGACGTTGACGACGCGCGCCTCTTCAACGCCTCGCTTCCCTGCGGCGCTCGCCTGGTCCGGGCCGACGACCAGGGCGAGTTCACCGTCGCCACGTTCGTGCTCACCGAGCGACCGGGCCCAGGCGCCTGCGGCGCCGGGACCGGCAACGCCGCGCAGACCGCATTCGTGATCGAGGACGGGCAGATCACCGAATGGCGGCGGGTCGCGATCGGCATAGAGCAGGCCCCGAGCCGCTCGACCTGAGCCGGCCTTGCGCCTGGATGCGACCGATTCGCGGATCGGGATAGTGTTCGGTGGAGCCATGATGGCTCCAGAAAATCGAGAGAGGAGGAGGGTTTGATGAGCAGGCTGAAGCCAGCCTTATTCGCCCTTGTGATCGCAGCCGGTCTCTCGCTCGGCGTCGCCGCGTGTGGCGACGACGACGAGGGCGGTGGCGGCGAGGCGACGCTCGACCTGACGATCGGCGATTCGGTGCCACTGAGCGGTGACCTCGCCGACTTCGGCCCGCCCGGCGACAAGGCGGCCAAGATCGCGGTCGATCAAGTGATCCAGCCCGCGATCGACGACGCGGGGGTGGACCACACCGTCACCTTGGTCACCGAGGACAACTGCGGCGGCGCGGATCAGCAGTGCGCCGTGCAGGCTGCCCGCAAGATGGTCGAGTCAGACGGCGCGAGCTGCATCGCCGGCGCGTGGGCCTCGGCGGACACGATCCCGACGGCCGAGTCCGTGGCGATCCCCGACGGCGTCCTGCTGATCTCGCCGGCATCGACCAGCGACGAGATCACCGGGCTCGACGACGACGGGCTCGTCAACCGGACCGCCCCGCCGGACTCGTTCCAGGGTCCGACGCTGTCGAAGTACCTGGTGGAGAAGGCGCTCGGTGGCGCCAAGGGATCGACGGTCAACGTCGGCGCCCGCAACGACGCCTACGGAACCGGGCTCGATGACACGTTCAGCGAGGCCTGGGAGGCCGCCGGTGGCAAGATCGGCCAAGACGTCGTCTACGACATCAAGCTGCCGAACTACGACACCGAGGCCGAGCAGATCCTCTCGGGCAACCCCGACGGGATCGTGATCATCGATTTCCCGGAGACGTACAACAAGGTCGGGCCGGCGCTCGTGCGCGCGGGCTTCGATCCGACGAAGGGGTTCGTCACCGACGGGTTGATCTCGGGCGATCTGGCCAAGAGCGCCGGTGCCGATGCCGTCAACGGACTCCGGGGCACCGCTCCGGGCGTTCCGGATGACGACCCGTCGTCACAGTCGTTCGATGATCTCTACACGTCGTCGGAGCCCAAGGACGTCGATCGGCAGACGTTCGACGCCCAGAACTTCGACGCCGTGATCCTGTGCTACCTGGCAGCGGTAGCAGCGGGCTCGACGGACGGTCAGGACATGGCCGACCAGGTCCGCGACATCAGCGCCCCGCCTGGCGATGAGTACACCTACGACAAGCTCCCCGACGCGATCGAGGCGCTGCAAAACGGTGACGACATCGACTACCAGGGCGCGTCCGGGCCGATCGACATGGACGACAACGGGGACGCCACCTCGGGTGTCTACGACATCTACGAGTTCAAGAACGGGGCTCCGGAGACCGTCGATGAGATCGCGGTCCAGCCGCCGACCGGCTAGTCACTAGCACCGGCGGCGCGCGAGTGCCGATCGCGTACGAGCGGCCGGGGACTCAGTCTCCGGCCGCTTCGCTTTCCGGGGCGACCCCGGGCCTGTCGATGCGCGCCGTGCCGCCGAGATAGAGCTCGGCGACCTTGGGGTCGTGGAGCAGTTCCTCACCGGGCCCCTCGAACCGATCCTTGCCGAGGTCGAGGACGTAGCCGCGGTTGGACATCGCGAGCGCCCGGCGCGCGTTCTGCTCGACCACCACGATCGTCACCCCGGCGGCCCTGATCTGCTGAATCTGCTCGAAGATCGCGTCGACGAACGCGGGCGCGAGGCCAGCAGAGGGCTCGTCCAACAACATCACCTGGGGATCGGGCATCAGCGCCCGCGCCATCGCCACCATCTGCCGCTCGCCGCCGCTCATCGTCCCCGCAGCCTGCGTGCGGCGCTCGCCCAGGCGGGGAAAGAGCTCGTACATGCGCTCCATCTGCGTCCGCGTCTTCGAGGTGTCGAGCGAGCCCATCTCGAGGTTCTCCTCAACCGTGAGCGTGGGAAAGACGTTGTCGAGCTGCGGGACGTAGCTGAGGCCGAGCTGGGTGCATTCGTGCGGCTTCAGGTGGGAGATCTCCTCGCCGCGAAAGACGATCCGGCCCGATCGTGGGCGCAGGAGTCCGAAGATCGTCTTGATCAGCGTCGACTTGCCGGCGCCGTTGGGGCCGATCACGGTCACGATCTCGCCCTCCGAGACCCGGACCGAGACGCCGTTGAGGACGTCGACCTCGGGCACGTAGCCGGCGACCAAGTCCTCGGTGGCGAGCAGCGTGCCGTCTTGCGAGGCGCGGGCGTCGCTCATCTGGCCCCCCCCGGCGCCGCCGGGTCGGGCGCGCCGTTCGTTCCGCCTGCGCTGCCGAGGTAGGCGTCGATCACGGCCCGGTCCTCGCGCACCTCATGGGGCTCGCCGTCCGCGATCACCCTCCCTTCCGCCCTCACGATCACCCGGTCGGAGTGGTTCATCACCATCTCCATGTCGTGCTCGATGAACAAGAAGGTGACGCGCTCCTCGGCGCGCAGGCGCTGCATGTGGTCGAGCAGCCGCCGCCCGAGGGTGGGGTTGATCCCCGCCATCGGCTCATCGAGGAGCAGGAAGCGTGGCCGTGTCATCAGCGCCCGCGCCAGCTCGAGCAGCTTGCGCTGGCCCCCCGAGAGGGTCCCGGCGTAGGCGTCGGCCAGCGCGGTGAGGTTGAACACGTCGAGCAGCTCCATCGCCTGCTCTCGGACCTCCTCCTCCCGCCGCCGCCACCCCCCGGGCCTGAAGACCACGTTGATGAGGTGCTCCCCCGGCTGGTCCTGGGCGCCGAGCATCATGTTGTCGATCACCGGCATCCGGGCCAGCGCCTTGGTGATCTGGAAGGTCCGGACCATGCCCTCGCGGGCGATCGCGTATGGCTGCCGGCCGAGCACCTCCTGGCCGGCGAACCTCGCCGACCCGCCGTCGGCCTTGTAGAAGCCGGTGATGACGTTGAAGAGGGTCGTCTTGCCGGCGCCGTTGGGACCGATCAGCGCCGTGATCGACCCCTCGCGCACCGACAGCGTCGCCCCGTCGACGGCGCGAATCCCGCCGAAGCGCTTGACCACGCCCTCGGCCTCGAAGATGCGCCGCCCGTTGGTCGCCCCGGCAGTGGGCTCATTCACCGAGGACCATCTCCTCGCGCTTGCCGAAGATCCCCTGCGGCCGGAAGGCCATCAGCCCGATCAGGATCAGCCCGACGATGATGAAGCGAAGCGCCGCGATCCGGGTCTCGGACAGCGGCAGCTCGATGAAGCGCAGGCCCTCGAGGACGAACCACAGGATTACCGCGCCGAACGCCACCCCCCAGTAGCTGGCGAGGCCACCGAGGATCAGCACCGCGTAGCCGCTGAAGGTGACGATGGGCAGAAACTCGTCCGGGACGACGAACCTCAGGTTAAGGGCGAGGAAGAAACCGGAAATCGCCCCCAGCGTTGCGGCGATCGCCAGCGACTGGAGCTTGTACGAGAAGGCGTTCTTGCCCAGCGCGCGGGCGGCGTCCTCGTCCTCGCGAATCGCTCGCAGCACGCGTCCCCACGGAGTCTGCTGGACGCGGGTGAGGGTGAACATGAGCGCGACCGCCACGCCCCAGACGACGAGAAGGAGGGGAAAGAGCCTCGGCACGTCGGTCCAACCGGCGTCCGAGATCCAGCCCTGGATCGTGTTTGAGACGGAGTCCCAGTCGCCCCCGAACCCGAACGTGCCCTGCGCCCCGCCGGTCAGGTCCCGGGCGTTGAGCGCGAACAGCCGGATCGCCTCGGCGGCGGCGATCGTCGCGATCGCGAAGTAGTCGGCGCGCAGGCGCAGCGATGGCAGCCCGACGACGAGGCCGAAGGCGATCGTGATCAGGATCGAGATCGGCAACGAGAGCCAGAACGAGAATCCGTGGTCGACGACGAGGATCGCCATCGAGTAGGCGCCGATGGCGATGAACGCCGCCTGCCCGAAGTTCTGGATCCCGGTGAAGCCGACGTTGAGCTGAAGGCCCAACGCGAGGATCGTGTAGGTCCCGGCTATGATCCCGACGCCGGTCCAGAAGTCGACGTCGGTGAAGGACTCGAACGTGAGCGCGAGGGGCAGGCTTGAGAGCGGCTCGAGCATCCGGCTACACCGTCTTCGCGCGGCCGAAGATGCCCTGTGGGCGGACGATCAGGACCAGGATCAGGACGACGAAGCCGATCGCCGTCTTCCAGCGGGCGTCGATGAAGAGGGTCGACCACTCGATCACGAGGCCGAGCACGATCCCGCCTGCCAGCGCCCCGTAGGCGTTGCCGATGCCGCCCAGGACGACCGCGGCGAAGATCGGCAGCAGCAGCTCGAAGCCCACCTCCGGCTGGACCTGGGTGATCGCCCCCGCCAGCACCCCGGCGAGGCCGGCGAATCCGGCGGCGAAGACCCAGGTCCAGAGGATCACGCGCGAGGTGTCGATGCCCGAGGTCTCGGCCAGGTCGAGGTCGTCCGACAGCGCCCGCATCCGCTTGCCGAGCAGGGTGTACCGCAGCATCATCCCGGTGGCGACCAGGACCACGAAGCCGATCACGATCACGATCAGGTTCGTGCGGCCGACGGTCAGCCCGAGGAACTGGACAGTCTCGGTGCGATTGACGTCGAGCTGCCGGAGCTCGGTGCTCCAGATGAACTGGATCGAGTAGCGCAGCACCAGCGCGAGCCCGATCGCCATCAAGAGCAGCTGCAACATTCCAGCCCCTCGCGCGCGCATCGGTCCCCACATCACCTTCTCGAGCACGATCCCCAGGAGCGCGGTCGCGGCCATTGCCCAGAAGATCGCGACCACGATCGGCAGGTCCCAGGTGACGTTGACGAGATAGGCCATGTAGGCGCCGAAGGTGAGGAAGTCGCCGTGGGCAAAGTTGACGAGCTTGAGGATCCCGTAGACCAGCGTGAGGCCGACCGCGCCAAGGGCGTAGATCGCTCCCGACGAGAGGCCGTTCAACCCGAGCTGAGCGACGTCGTGGAGGCCCTTGCTCGCGATCAGCGCCAGCACCATGAAGGCCAGCACCGCGAGCGCCGCGCGCGCCGGGTGCTGGTTGGCAAGCTCGCGAATCCGTTCGACCTGGGTGGGGGCCTCGCCCGCGGTCAGCGCTCCAGCTTCCATACCCGCGGCAATCGTATGCCCTCGCGGGGGGCGGGCAAACGTCGCGGCTACGTGGTCGCTCCGAGGCTCGACCACGCGTCGAGCTTCGCTCGTACGAGCGAGATCACCTCGTCTGTGAACTCCGTCGTGCCCGCGTGGCCGCCGAGATCCGAGGTTCGCACCCCCCTCGCGACCGCCTCCAGAACCGCTTCGTAGATCGCCCGCGAGCACGCCTCGGCCGCCCGATCCGCGGCCGGCGCGGTCTCGTCGGCGCTGGCGCTCGCCTCGCCCGCGTAGTGGAGGAGCGCGGCGCCGGCGAGGATCATCGCCATCGGGTTGGCGACGTCCTTCCCGTAAAGGGCCGGCGCGGTGCCATGGGGGGCCTCTGCCATCGCGACGGTGGTCCGCAGGTCATCGTCGAGCGCCAGCAGGACCGATTCCGCGCCCGCGATCGAGCCGAACAGCGGCAGCACCAGGTCGGAGAGCAGGTCGCCGTCGCGGTTGAGGCACGGGATCACCAGTGGCTCGCCCGCGGCGCCGCTGACCAGCCCCGCGAGGGTGGCGTCGATCAGCACCGGCTGGTAGGCAACCTCGGAATGGCGCTCGGCGGCCGCGTCCATCTCCTCCTTCAGCATCCCCTCGTAGACGGGGCTCACGGTCCACTTCGGACCGCCGTAGACCCGCCCGCCGATCCGCGCCGCCTCCCGGAACGCGTACTCGGCGACCGCGCGGCAGTCCGAGCGGCGGATGACCTCGGTCCGCTTCGCCAGCTCGTCGCCGTTCGCGGGCTCGCGCCACTGCTCGGCGCCGTAGGCGTCGCCGACCGCCATCCGGCAGACGGAGATCGGGTGGTGGACGCCGGCCACCGGGGTCACACCGGGGATCCGCCGACCGGTGCGGACGATCACCTTGCCGTCGACCGCCTCGCGCAGGATCCGATTCGGGCTGCCGACGTCGTCCGCGACCTCGGGGGTGATCGTCGCCGCCTTCAGCCCGAGCCCGGACTCGCGCATCGCCGCCGCCGCCTGCTCGCAGACGCCGTTCGCGGTTGCCCGCCGGTTCTCCAGCGAGAGGTCGAAGCGCTCCACCTCGAGCTCGATTCCCAGCACCTCGGGGTCGATGACCCGTAGCGCCTGCTCGAGCAGCTCCTGCCCCGTCTCATCGCCCTCGAGCGCGACTATCCTCAGCGGCGCCATGCTCGGATCACGCTATTCCATCCGAGGGGCGGGTTGAACGGGGAGCGCTGCAGCTGGTGCGGGGTGGCGGTGGAGGCCGGCGACGGGTTCCGCGCCTACGAGCCCGCGGGCGACCGGCGCGCGGTGTTCTGCCGCCTCGAGCACGTCGTGCCGTGGGTGATCCGCGGCTCCCACTGGGAGGCGGGCGAGGTCGCCGAGCCGCCCGACATCGACTCCGGCGAGCTTCGTTGCTCGTACTGCGACCGCGAGCTCGGCGACGTCCACGTCCTCCTGGTTCGCCACCGGGGTGAGCATCGGGTCGCCGACGACTTCTGCTCGGTGGAGCATCTCTCCGAGTGGGCAAAGGCGGGCGGCAGGTGGCAATAGCGAACACGCCCCCGCTTCCGCAGCCAGCGGGTACTGGCCGAGAGGTGCGCTCAGCGTAAGTTGGCTCGCGCGAACACGCCGAGCGTCATGAGCCCGACGAGGGCGACGACCAGACCGATCCAGACATTTCCGGCGATCATCGTGAGCACCCCGAGGATCAAGAGGACTCCGCCGAGCCAGAGGGTGAACAGTCCACCCCGTCGTTCCGGTCGTGCGGTGATGCGTTCCATGACGATCAGGTGGGCATCTTCGAGCGGCCCTCGCGGCCCTTCTGGGCACTCCTATCAGCGGCACGGCGCGAGCTCGAGAACGGCTTCTGCGCCCATTCGCCGAGCTTGCCGGGGAGGTTTGAAGCCGCGCTTTGGCCACCGCCGAGCGTCTTGTCAACCCCCTTCTGGGGCCACCACGAGGCGCGCGGCAGCAGAAAGCCGAGGACGAGGAGAACGACGCAAACGCCGATGATGATCGCGATGGTCACGGAGGAGTCCTTTCCGGTTGCTGACTTCGATGCCTCTGATACCCGAATGACGACGCGGCAAGCGGAACTGACGGGTTAGTCGCGGTTGCACAACTAACCCGTCGAACGCACCTCGGCTTCCGCGGCGAAGTCCTCGATCAGCGCGGCGACCTTCTCCGGCTGTTCGATGTTCGGTGAGTGGCCCGCGTCGGGGATCATCTCGATCCGCGTGCCGGGCACGTCGCTGTAGGCGTTGGCCGCGGGCTCGGCGTCGTAGACCTGGTCGTCGGTGCCGAAGATCACCATCAGCGAGATCGCGGCCGAGCGGATCCGCTCGTCGAGCGGGATCTCCTCGGTGTAGGCGTCCGCGGCCGACTCGGTCGAGTCGAAGGACGTGTACGTCATCGCGTTGTAGTCGTCGACGACTTGGTCCGGATCCTCGAATCCGGAGTCGATGTCGAAGCCCGGCGCGAACAGGTCCTGGTAGCTGTCCTTGACGGCGAAGTCGGGCACCACCCGCCACGCCGCCTCGCCGATCACCGGCACGTAGCCGAGCTTGGCGAGGAACGGAACGTCGCCGAAGCTCGCGTCGGGCGCCTGGTCGATGTCGACGATGCGATCGACCAGCTGGCTCGACTGCTCCGCCACGGCGGTGGCGACCGTCGCCCCGAGGGAGTGTCCGACGACGACCGCGCCCTCGATGCCGAGCTGGTTGAGCGCCGCGCCGGTGAGCGCGGCCTGGTCCTTCATCGAGTAGCCCGACGAGGGCTTCTCCGAGCCGCCGTGGCCGAGAAGGTCGATCCTGACCACCCGGTGGCGCTCTGCGAGCAGGGGCAGGAGGCGGTCCCACCAGTGAAGCGAGCAGGCGTAGCAGTGGATGAGGACGATCGGGGCACCGGGCCGACCCTTCTCGAGCTGTGGCTCGCCCGTGTCGGTCACCTGGACGTCCCCGCCCGGGAGCTCGAGGATCTGCCCGCCGTCGACCGTGATCTCTGCTCCCTTGGTCTCGTTGTCGACGACGATCGTGTTCACCGCCAGCAGCACCGCGAGGGCGGCGAGGACGCCGATGAGGATCTTCCAGCGGCGCTTCACCCGGGCTTGGGCGCCGCGGGGTCCGGCTCGCCCGCGGTGGCCTCGCGCGGGCCGAGCCCGAGCTCGTCCGCCCGCTCGGCCATCGCCTCGATCACGAAGGCGACGTGCTCGTCGAAGTCCACGCCCAGCTCCTCCGCGCCCTGCGTCACCTCCTCGCGGTCGACGCCCGCCGCGAAGGACGGCTGCCTGAGCTTCTTGCGCACGGACTTCGGCTTCATCCCCTTGATGCCGGTTGGCCGCACGAGCGCGCAGGCTGCGATGAATCCCGAGAGCTCGTCGACCGCGTAGAGCGTCTTGGCCATCTGGGTGGTGCGGGGAACGCCGAGGAATGTCGCGTGTCCCGCGACGGCGTCGATCAGCTCCTGCGGCCACTCGAGCTCCTCGAAGAGGCGCAGGGCCGTCCGCGGATGCCCGTTCTCGGTGTCGTCCAGATCCGGATGGCGCTCGTAGTCGAGGTCGTGCACGAGCCCGGTGATTCCCCACAACTCCTCGTCCTCGCCGAACTTGCGGGCGTAGGCCCGCATCGCGGCCTCGACCCCGAGCAGGTGCTTGCGAAGCGAGTCGGAGCTGACCCACTCGCAGACCAAATCCCATGCCTGATCGCGCGTCGGTCGGGTCATCGGCGGTCGTCTACCCTAGCCAGGAATTCAATGAGGGGCTTTGCCCCGAAACTGGCGTTTAAGGGCGGCGAAGCCGCCCGCAAGATGTGCTTGATCGGGGGCATTGGCCCCGAAACCAGCGTGTAAGGGCGGCGAAGCCGCCCGCAAGGTATTCCATGGAGAAGTTCGTCATCCAGGGCGGAACTCCGCTGGCGGGCGAGATCACCGCGGCGGGCAACAAGAACGCGGCGCTGCCGATCATCGCCGCCTGCCTGCTCACCGACGAGGAGCTCGTGCTCGAAAACGTGCCCCGGATAAGGGACACCGAGACCCAGGTGGCGCTGCTAGAGCAGCTCGGGGTAAAGGTCGAGTGGGAGCCGGAGCGCCTGCGCCTCCAGGCCGACGCGGTCTCGGAGACCACGCCCGACGAGAGCCTGTCGGCGCGGATACGTGCCTCGTTCCTGCTCGCCGGGCCGCTGCTCGCGAGGTTCGGCGAGGCCCGGATGCCGCCGCCCGGGGGAGACTTCATCGGGCGCCGACGACTCGACCCGCACCTCGACGCTTTCCGCGACATGGGGGCCGAGATCGAGGGTGAGCGCCAGGTCGTGGTCGCGGCGCCCGACGGCGGCCTGAAGCCGTGCGCGATCTTCATGGACGAGCCATCGGTGATGGCGACGGAGAACGCGCTCATGGCGGCGGCGCTTACCCCGGGGCCGACGACGATCTCGAACGCGGCCTCGGAGCCGCACGTCCAGGACCTCGCGCGCGTGCTGGTGAAGATGGGCGCGCAGATAGACGGCATCGGTTCGAACGTGATGACCGTCCACGGCCGCGACCGCCTCGGGGGGGCCGAGCACCGCGTCTGTCCCGATCACATCGAGGTGGCCAGCTTCATGGCACTGGCGGCGGTCAGCCGCGGCGAGCTGCGGATCCGCGATGCCGAGCCGGAGGACCTGGTGACGATCCGTCGGCAGTTCCGCCGCCTCGGCCTCGAGTCGAGGATCGAGGGCCAGGACGTGGTCGTCCCGCCAGATCAGATGCTCCAGATCGTCGACGACCTGGGCGACGCCATCCCCAAGATCGACGACGGCCCGTGGCCCGCGTTCCCGGCCGACCTGACGTCGATCGCGCTCGCCCTCGCGACGCAGGCGCGGGGAACGATCCTGATCTTCGAGAAGATGTTCGAGAACCGCCTCTTCTTCGTCGACAAGCTGGTTGCGATGGGCGCTCGGATCACGCTCTGCGATCCCCATCGGGCGATCGTCAGCGGTCCGAGCCGTCTTCACGGTGAGCGGCTCGAGAGCCCCGACATCAGGGCGGGGATGGCGATGCTCATCGCGGCGCTCTGCGCCGACGGCGTCTCGGAGATCGGCAACGTCGTCCAGATCGACCGCGGCTACGAGCGCATCGATGACAGGCTCCGGGACCTCGGAGCCCGAATCGAACGCGTGTCTGCGGAACGGGTCCCGGCTTAGCGCGGCGCCTGCAAACCGTCGCATTTCAGCGTCCTCGGCCGATCGTCTCGCTCACGTACGTTCTCTGTACGCTCGCGTCGCCGATCGGCCTGCGTCCTTGAACTGCTCGGGCTTCGGCGCCGTTAGTAGTCCGACCAACCTTCGGCCATGACACACCCGATTCCCCCTGGAACCAGGGACATCCTGCCCGACGAGATGCGCGAGCTGCGTCGCCTCCGCGCCGCCCTCACCGACGCCTTCGAGGGGTTCGGCTACGGCGAGGTGTCGACGCCGACGATCGAGTACGACGAGGTGCTTGCCCGCGGCGACGAGCAGGGGGCGCCGACCGCCTACCGCTTCTTCGACGAGCGCGGCGAGCTGCTCGCGATGCGCTCCGACATGACGGTTCCGATCGCGCGGCTCGTCGCCAGCCGGCTCGTGGGCTCCGAGCCGCCGTTCCGGCTCTGCTACGTCGCGCCCGCGTACCGGGCGATTCGGCCGCAGCGCGGGCAGATGCGGGAGTTCACCCAGGCCGGGATCGAGCTGATCGGCGTGCCGGCGCCCGGGGGGACTGCCGAGGTCATCCAGGTCCTTGCGGCGGCGCTCGATGCGGCCGATCTTCGACGCGCCGTGGTCGGGCTGGGCGACGCGGACCTCTACCGGCAGCTGCTCGACGAGCTCGGGGTGAGCGGAGACGCCCACGAGCGGATCCTCGGCCGGCTCGCGACCCACGACCTCGTCGGGCTCGAGGCCGAGGTCGACGCGCTCGGGCTCGGGGACGCCGAGCGGCGGACGTTGCTGGCGCTCCCCAACCTCCGCGGTGGGCCGGAGGTGCTGGAGCGCGCTCGCGCCCTGGGCGGGGAGGCGACCGCCAGGGCGTCGAGTCGGCTCGCCGCCACGTTCGAGGCGCTGCGCGAGCGCGGGGTGGCCGAGCTGGTCCGGCTCGACCTCGGCCTGCTGCGCGACCTCGGCTACTACACCGGCGCGATCCTGGAGGTCTACGACCCGGCGCTCGGCCATGTGCTCGGCGGCGGGGGGCGCTACGACGAGCTGACGGGACGCTTCGGACGGCCGCTGCCGGCGGCGGGATTCGCGCTCTACCTCGAGCGCCTTCACATCGCCCAGGCCGAGGAGGAGCGCCTGGCGGCGAGCGGGGGAGGGCAGGATGAGGCGTAGCGAGGTAGCCGGGCCGACCCGGGCGGTGGGCGAGGGGGCGCTGAAGCTCGCGCTGCCGAGCGGGGCGCTGCACGACAGCACGCTCGACCTGCTCGATCGGGTCGGCATCGACACCGCGCCGCTTCGGGGGGACTCGCGCGCGCTCGTCTTCGACGCCGGCGAGCTCGTGCTGGTGAAGATGCGCCCATCCGACGTCCCCACCTACGTCGAGGCGGGTGCCGCGGACCTCGGGATCACCGGCAAGGACGTCCTCCTCGAGCAGCGCGACCGCATGGTCTACGAGCTTCTCGACCTCGGCTACGGCGCCTGCCGCATGGTCCTCGCGGGCCGTCGCGGCGACGAGCGCCTGGGGGAGTCCGAGCGTCGCCTCGGCGCGATGCGGATCGCGACCAAGTACCCGCGCACGGCCGAGCTCTACTTCGAGCGCACCGGCCGCCAGGCGGAGGTGATCGAGGTCAAGGGGTCGGTCGAGCTGGCGCCGCTTGCCGGACTGGCCGACGGCATCGTCGACCTCGTCGACACCGGGCGAACGCTGGGCGAGAACGACCTCGAGGTGCGAGAGGAGATCGCCCGCTCGACGGCGCGGCTGGTCGCCAATCGCGTCGCCCACAAGCTGCGCGCGGCCGAGGTCGATGCCCTTGTAGAGCGGCTGCGGGAGGCGGCCTCGTGATCCGCGTCGAGCGCCTCGAGTGGGACGGCGCGGAGGCGCCCGCTATGGCCCGAAGGCTCCGCGCCCTCGTCCCTGCGCCGGCGGAGCTCAGCGCTCAGGTCGCCACGATCCTCGATCGGGTCAGGGCCGCGGGCGACGCGGCGCTGCGCGAGATCTCGGCGGGGTTCGGCGAGGAGCTGCCGGATTCCCTGCGCGTGGATCCCGAGGCGATCGGCGCGGCACCAGGCCTGCTCGAGCCGCCGGTGCGGGAGGCACTTCGCGTCGCCGCCGCGAACGTCGAGGCGGTGGCGAACGCCGAGCTCGAGGGGTTGCGTCGCGCCGCTGTCGCGGAGCCCGAGCAGGGCCAGCGGATTGAGGTCCGTCACGAGCCCGTCGCAGCCGCTGGCGTCTACGCGCCGGGCGGCCGGGCGGCCTACCCCTCGTCGGTCCTGATGTGCTGCGTGCCAGCGCGAGCCGCGGGCGTCGGTCGACTGGCGGTGGCGACGCCGCCCGGCGCGGGGGGGAGGCCGGGCGCAGCGGTGCTCGCGGCCTGTGCCATCGCGGGCGTCGACGAGGTCTATGCCGTCGGCGGGGCGCAGGCGATCGCGGCGCTCGCCTTCGGTACCGAGAGCATTCCCGCCGTTGACGTGATCGCCGGGCCGGGCAACCGGTACGTCGCCGAGGCCAAGCGGCTGGTCGCGGGCACGGTCGGCATCGACGGGCTCGCCGGCCCCAGCGAGCTGATGGTGGTCGCGGATGGGTCCGCCGATCCGCGCTGGCTCGCGCTCGACCTCTGCGCTCAGGCCGAGCACGGAGAGGACAGCCCGCTCGTGGTCGTCTCCCCGGACCGGGCGCTCCTCGACCGCATCGGCGAGCTGGTGGGCGAGCTCGCGGTCGCGCGGCCAAGCGTCGCCGAGGCGCCGCTGGCGCTGGTCGCGACGGGCGGGCTCGAAGCGGCGCTGACGCTGGCCGACGCGTTCGCGCCCGAGCACCTCGAGCTCGCGTTCGAGGGCGCGGACGCGACCGCGGCGCGAGCGCGCGTGGCGGGCTGCGTGTTCGTCGGGCACGCCGGGGCGACCGCGTTCGGCGATTACGTGGCGGGCTCGAACCACGTGCTGCCGACCGGGGGCGCGGCGCGCTACGGCGGGCCGCTGGGGCCGGCGGCCTTCATGCGCCGAACCTCCATAGTCTCGGTGCCCCGGGCGGCGGCCGAGGCGCTGGCGCCGCACGTCGCCGCGCTCGCCGGCGCGGAGGGCCTCCCGGTCCACGGGGAGTCCGCGGAGGCCCGCGTGGCCGGTGATCCCGTCCCAAAACCGTAGGATTTGCAGGTATTTCCATGAGCAGAAGCGCGACGATCGACCGCACTACGAAGGAGACCTCCGTCACCGTCGAGCTCGACCTCGACGGCGGAGAGGTCTCGGCCCGGACAGGGGTCGGATTCCTCGACCACATGCTCGAGCTGCTCGGGCGCCACGGCCGGCTCGGGCTGCGGGTGACGGCGGACGGCGACCTCGAGACCGGGGCGCACCACACGGTCGAGGACGTCGGGATCGCGATCGGCAAGGCGCTCGACCAGGCGCTCGGCGACCGCTCCGGGATCAGGCGCTACGGCTACACGGCGGTGCCGATGGACGAGGCGCTGGGGATGTGCGCGATCGACATCTCCGGCCGGCCGCTGTGCCTGTTCGAGGCCGACCTGCCCCCGGTCTCGATCGCCGGCTTCGACGCCGAGCTGGCGGAGGAGTTCTTCCGGTCCGTGGCGACCAACGCCAAGCTCACGCTCCATCTCGGGACGCGATACGGCTCCAACGTCCACCACCTGATCGAGGCCTGCTTCAAGGCCTTCGCCAGGGCGCTTCGGGAGGCCGTCTCCATCAATCCCGATGAGCCCGGCGTGCCGTCGACCAAGGGGACGCTTACGTGACCACGATCGCGATCCTCGACTATGGGATGGGGAACCTGCGCTCGGTGGAGAAGGCGCTCGAGCGGGTCGGCGCGCAGGCGGTGATCACCGCGGATCGCGAGCGCGCTCGCGAGGCGGACGGGGTCGTGCTCCCCGGCGTTGGCGCGTTCCCGCGAGCGATGACGCGGGTCCGTGAGCTCGGGTTCGACGCCTTGATCGACGATCGCGTACGCGGCGCGAAACCGGTCCTCGGCGTGTGCCTGGGGATGCAGCTCCTGTTCGAGCGGTCCACCGAGCTCGGGGGCGCGGAGGGGATCGGGGTCCTGGGGGGTGAGGTCCGCGAGCTGCCGGCGCCCGGGCTGAAGCTGCCGCACATCGGCTGGGAGCCGATTCGCTGGGCGCGGGAGTCCGAGCTCACGGGCGGGATCGACGACGGCACTGCGTTCTACTTCGTCCACAGCTTCGCCCCCGACCCCGGCGACCCGACCGACGTCCTCGGCACCGCGGAGCACGGTGAGCCCTTCGTCTGCGCGGTCGAGCGCGGCCGCGTCTGGGGGGTGCAATGCCACCCGGAGAAGTCGAGCGCCGCCGGCCTGCGGCTGTACGAGAACTTCGCCCGCGTCTGCGCTCCGGTCGCCGCTTGAGCTTGGTCCTCTACCCCGCGATCGATATCCGCGGCGGTCGCACGGTGCGCCTGGTCCAGGGCGATTACGAGCGTGAGACGGTCTTCGACGAGAACCCGCTCGACGCCGCCCGGCGCTGGGTCGAGGCCGGGGCCGAGGCGCTCCACGTCGTCGACCTCGACGGCGCCCGGGCCGGAGAGCCGGCGAACCTCGAGCACCTGCGGCGGATCTGCGAGGCGGTCGAGGCTCCGGTCCAGTTCGGCGGCGGGCTGAGGACGGCCGAGTCGGTGGACGAGGCCCTTGGCGCCGGCGCGGCGCGCGTCGTCCTCGGCACATTGGCGCTCGCGGACCCGGCGCTGGTGGAGGCGCTGGCGACGGAGCGGCGGGGGCAGATAGTCGCCTCGGTCGACGCCCGGTCGGGCAAGGTCGCGGTGGAGGGCTGGCAGCGTGAGAGCGAGATCCACCCGGCCGACCTGATCGCGGACCTCGCCGGCCGGGGCGTCGAGCGCTTCCTCTACACGCCGGTCGAGGTCGACGGCACCCTCGATGGCCCCGCGCTCGACTCGCTGCGACCGGTGGCCGAGGCGGCGGAAGCCGCGGGCGCCGAGCTGCTCTACTCGGGCGGGATCGGGTCGCCCGACGACCTGCGCGTCCTTGCGGCGCTGGGCCTGGAGGCGCTCGCCGGGGTGGTCGTGGGCCGGGCGCTGTACGAGGGCCGCTTCACCCTCGCGGAGGGCCAGGCGGCGCTTGGGGAGCGCTAGCCTCGGGTATTCCGGTGAGGGGCATTCATGGCCCGAAACAGGCATGTGAGTTGATTTAGATGTTCTGGCTGCGCGTACTCGCGGTGGCTCAGATCGCGCTGTTGCTGCGGCGACATTTGAGCCTGCTCGAGCCCGACGAGCGCGCGCGGCTGGTTCGGCTCGTGCGCGAGTCGAGAGGGCGGCCGCGCCGGAACCTGTCGGCGAACGAGCGCGAGGAGATGCTCCGCCTGGTGCGGAAGCTCGAGCCGGGACGCTTCGGGCAGGACGCGTTCTCCCACTTGCGCGGCCGCATGCGCCGGAAGACCTAACGCGATGGCCCTGAAGCGCGTGATCCCGTGCCTCGACGTCGACCGGGGGCGGGTCGTCAAGGGCACCAACTTCGTCGGCCTCCGCGACGCCGGCGACCCGGTCGAGCTGGCCGAGCGCTACGACGCCGAGGGCGCCGACGAGCTCGTCTTCCTCGACATCACGGCCTCGCACGAGGGGCGCGAGACGATCGTCGACCTGGCCCGGCGGACCGCGGACAACGTCTTCATCCCGTTCACGATCGGGGGCGGGGTCCGCTCGGCGGACGACGCCCAGGCGGTGCTCGACGCCGGCGCCGACAAGGTGTCGATCAACTCCTCGGCGCTCGCCCGGCCCGAGCTGATCGGCGAGCTGGCCGAGATCTTCGGTTCCCAGTGCGTGGTGATCGCGATCGACGCGAAGTGTGCGAACGGCGGCCGGGACGTTTACGTCAACGGTGGCCGCACGAAGGTCGAGGGGCGCGAGGCCGTGGCCTGGGCGCGCGAGGCCACCGAGCGGGGAGCGGGGGAGGTGCTGCTGACGAGCATGGACCGCGACGGGACCACCGACGGTTACGACATCGAGCTCACGCGCGCGGTCGCCGACGCCGTCGCGGTGCCGGTGATCGCCTCGGGCGGGGCGGGCGAGCTCGATCATCTGGTCGAGGCAATCGAGGCCGGCGGCGCGGACGCCGTCCTCTGCGCCTCGATCTTCCACTACGGCACCTACACCGTCGCCGAGGCGAAGCGGGCGCTAACGGAGGCGGGAATCCCGGTCCGACCGTAGAGGGGAGGCCTCACCGCGGGTATTGGCGCCGTCTTTCGGCAGGTCCGAAAAAGGGCGCCCGAAGTGACGTTTCGCCGAAGCCGCCCGCACCCAGCTCCAGACGCGCTCGTCCTAGTTGCCCTTCTTGTTCTTCTGCTTCTTCGCTTCCCGCTGGCGGTGATGCTTCTTCGCGAGCCGCCGCTGCTTCTTCGTCTGGTGCTCGAAGGCGCGGATCCCTGAGACGCCCGTGAGGTAGAGGCGGTTGCCGTCGGAGATCACCGGGTTGTACTCGCCGAACTCGTGGTCGAAGATCTTGTGGCCGTCGGCCGCCCTGAAGCCGAACGTGCCGACGTTGGGCCCGATCCCGGCCACGTAGACGGTCTCGCCGACAACGCTGGCGGCGCCCAGGATCACGGCGCCCAGGTCCTTCTCCCAGCGCACGTCACCGTCCTTGGCGTCGAGGGCGTAGAAGTGCTGGTCCTTGGAGCCGACGTAGACGGTCGGCGGCGCCTTCGGCGTGTCGGCGACCGCGGGCGCTGCGTAAACCCAGTCGCCGGTCGAATGGCTCCACGCGAGGTCGCCGTCATCCGCGTCGAAGCTGTAGACCCGCCCGTCGATGCTGCCCGCGTAGACGCGCCCGAAGGCGACCGCGGGCGTGGAGTAGATGCGGCCGGTAATGCCGAAGGCGCCGCCCTGGGTGCCGTTCTGCCAGCGCACGTCCCCGTTCGAGGCGTCGATCGCGTACACCTGGCCGGCGTAGTTGCCCACATACGCGGTGCCGTTGTGGAGCGTGACGCCTCCCTTGACGGCGCCGCCGGTGCTCACCTGCCAGCGCACGTCGCCGTCCTTCGCGTCGAGGGCGAACACGTCGCCCGACTCGCTGCCCAGGAGCACGCGGTCCTTGTCGACCACCGGCGAGGTCTCGCTGCGCCCCGGCAGAGGGTGGCGCCAGAGCACCTTCCCGTCGCGAGCACGCAGGGCGAAGGCCTGCCCCGGTTCGAGCGTGACCCCATAGAGGACGCCGTCGGCGTACGCGGGCGAGGAGGCCGCGAGGGAGCCCATGCCGCGCTTCCAGCGGACCTTGCCGGTCTTCGCGCTCACGGCCCAGACGATTCCGTCCTTGTCGATGAAGTAGAGGACCCCGTCGGCGGCGATGGGCGAGAACTCGAGCAGCTTGCCGGCTTGGAAGCTCCAGCGTGAGCCACCGAAGGGCGGCTTCACGACCTTCGTCGGGAGGTATCGGGTCCGCTCGTCGTCGTATCCGTAGACCGGCCAGTTGACCGACTTCGAGACCTCCTTCTTGTCCGTCGTCTCGATCGTGCACGGCGCCGGGCAGTCGACATCGGGGTCGCGCTTCAGCACGAGATACGCGGCGATTCCGACCCCGACCACCACCAGGCCGGCGGCGCCGGCGACGAGCACGCGTCGTCGGACGCTCCAGGAGCGCCAGATGGCGAGCGGACGGGCGAGGAGGCGAGGCATCCGTGAAGGGCGTCATGGTAGGGAACGGGTCCTAAGCGCCCTCAAAATGGCTCCGCAGATCGACAGCAGCAACCTGCGCCGGCGCCTCGATGCCGTGCCGGGGCTGGAGCACGCTCGGGAGGCGGCCGCACGCGCCGGCGTCGACGCCTACGTGGTCGGGGGGACCGTGCGCGACCTCCTCCTCGGGCTCGAGCGCGCCGACCTCGACATCGTCGTCGAGGGCGACAACGCTGCCATGGTCCGCGAGCTCGGCGGCGAGGCCCGCTCCTACGAGCGCTTCGGCACCGCAACGGTGGCCCTCGACGACCACACCGTGGACGTCGCCAGCGCCCGCCGCGAGGTCTATCCCCATCCGGGGGCGCTTCCGGAGGTGAGCCCGGGAGCCCTCGCCGACGACCTCGCGCGCCGTGACTTCACCGTCAACGCGATGGCGATCCCGCTCGCGGGGGAAGCCGAGCCGATCGATCCGCATGGGGGGATGGACGACCTCGCCGCGGGGACCCTCCGCGCGCTCCACGAGCGCTCGTTCGTGGACGACCCCACGCGTGCGCTTCGCGCCGCGCGCTACGCGGCACGGCTCGACCTTGACGTGGAGCCCGGTACGCTGGCGCACGTGCGCCAAGCGGACCTCGCGGCGGTGTCCGCGGAGCGCGTGGAGGCGGAGCTGCGCCGGCTCGCCTGCGAGCCGGATCCGATCGAGACGCTGGGACTAGTCGTCGACTGGGGGCTGGCGGAGGCCAACGTCGAGCTGGCCGCCGCGGCGCTCGCGGTCCTCGAGCGCGGCCGCTGGGGCGAGCTCGCCGACCGGGCGGAGGTGCTCCTCGCCGCCGGCGAGATCACCGCCGGCGGCTTCCGTCGCGAGGCTCCGCTCGGGGCCGCCCGGGAGCTGGTCGCCGTGCTGCCCGAGCGTCCCTCGGTGTGCGTGCGGAGCGCCCGCGGCAAGACCGGGGTCGAGCTGGTTCTCGCGCGCGCCCTCGGGGCGGCGTGGCTCGACGACTACGTGGAGCGCTGGCGCGACGTGCGGCTCGAGATCTCGGGCGATGACCTGCTCTCGGCCGGGGTGGCCCAGGGACCCGCGATCGGCCACGGCCTCGAGGCGGCGCTCGGGGCCAAGCTCGACGGCGAGGTCCACGGCCGCGAGGAGGAGCTGCGGGTGGCGCTCGACGCCGCCAGGGAGCTCTCCTAGCTTCGAGGCGCGGCCGGCCCGCCACATGCTGCAAGCTGCGGGTTGATGGAGTGGCGGGAGCGAGATGGGGTGCGCTGGCTGGAGGCCGAGCTGCCCACGGCGCGCGCGGCCTTCACGACCAGGCTAGGAGGGGTGAGTGAGGCGCCGTTCGCGAGCCTCAACCTCGGTCTTCTGACAGGCGATGCGCCAGATGCCGTTGCTGAGAACCGCCGGCGAGCCGCCGCGGCCGTCGGCATCGCCCCCGAGCGGGTGCTGATCGGCCGCCAGGTTCACGGGACCGAGATCCAGGAGCGCGATGCCGCTCCCGATCCGAACGGCTTCGCCGTGCCAGGCAGCGCCCGTCCGGCCGAGGTCGACGGCCAGGTGACCAGGGCGTCCGGGCTCGCGCCGCTCGTCTTCGTCGCCGACTGCCTTCCGGTCGCGCTCGCCGGACCGGACGCGGTGGCGATGCTCCACTGCGGCTGGCGCGGGCTCGCCGGCGGCATCGTGGCCAAGAGCGTCGAGGCGACGGGGGCGCGCGCGGCGGCCATCGGCCCGGGAATCGGCCCGTGTTGCTACGAGGTGGGCGAGGAGGTGCTCGAGGCGCTTCGGCCGCTGGGGGACGGGATCGCGAACGGCTCGATGCTGGATCTCGCCGAGGTCGCGCGCCGCTCGCTCCAGCGAGCCGGGGTGAGCGAGGTGGAGGTGTCGGGGCTGTGCACGAGCTGCGAGGAGGAGCTGTTCTACTCCCACCGCCGTGACGCCGGACGGACCGGGCGCCAGGCGGGCGTGGTCTGGAGAAGCGTTGCCTGAGGACTTCGAGCTCGATCCCGAGCGCGTGCGCGCGAATCTCGGGGCCGTCCGCGAGGAGGTCGGCGACGCCGTCGAGGTACTGGCCGCGACGAAGTACGTCCCGGTCGAGCGGATGGGCGCCCTCGCCGAGGCAGGGGTGACCCTCGTGGGCGAGAACCGGCTCCAGGACCTCGAGGCGAAGCGCGAGCGCTGGGGCGACGAGTTCACCTGGGACTTCATCGGCAACGTTCAGAGCCGCAAGGTGAAGCGCATCGTGCCGGCCGTCCGGCTGATCCACTCCCTCGCCACCGATTCGGCGCTCGAGCAGCTCGAGCGCCACGCGACGTCGGATACGGAGGTCCTGGTCGAGGTCAACCTCTCCGGCGAGGGGAGCAAGGCAGGCGTCAGCCCCGAGGCGCTGGGCGACTTCATCGCCCGCTGCCCGGTGCGCGTGGGTGGCCTGATGACGATGCCGCCCGAGACCGACGACCCGGAGTCCTCGCGTCCCTATTTCGCGCGGCTCACCAAGCTCGCGGCCGAGCACGGCCTCGCACGACTGTCGATGGGCACCAGCCAGGACTGGCGCGTGGCGGTCGAGGAGGGGGCGACGATCATCCGCCTCGGATCCACGCTATATGCGTGATAATGCGTAAAGGAAAAGGCAGGGACGACGCGAAGATCGCAGCCGTATGGCAGTCCGAGACACATGGCACCGTGCGCTCGTCTACTTCGGCCTCGCCGAGGACCCCGGATACCACGAGGGCGACGTCTACGAGCCGGACACCTCCACCGAGGGCAGGGTCTACGAGTCCTCGGCTCCCGCGCCACGCCGGGCGACGGTGAGCCGCATCTCCGAGCGCCGCCGCGCCCGGGACGAGATCGACGACATCTTCGCCGAGGATGAACCGTCGCCGCGCGGCCGCACCCTGCGACCGGTCGGCAATGGGGCCGATGTTCGCGTCCATCTCGTGACCCCGAACAGCTTCAACGACGCCCAGGAGGTCGCGGACCGCTTCAAGCAGGGCGTCCCGGTGATCCTCAACCTCCAGACCACCGAGGGCGAGCTCGCCAAGCGACTGATCGACTTCGCCTCCGGCCTCACCTACGCGCTCGACGGCGGCATGCAGAAGGTCGCCGACAAGACCTTCCTGCTGACCCCGCGCAACGTCGAGGTCTCGGCGGAGGAGAAGGCGCGGCTGGTCGAGAAGGGTTTCTTCAACCAGAGCTAGTACCGGCGCGACTTCGTCGCCGGTCCGGGCCGCATACCCTTGGCCGCATGCGCGTTGGGTTCGCAGGCGCTGGAAACATGGCCGCGGCGATGGCTCGGGGCTGGGCGGGCGCCGACGGTGGCCCGGACGCGATGCTGTTCTGCGACATCGACCGCGATCGCGCGGCGGCCCTCGCCGCGCAGGTGGGGGGCGAGACGCGCAACGGGCTCGGGGAGCTCGCGAACGACGTCGATCTGCTCGTCCTCGCGGTCAAGCCGCCGGCCCTCGACGACGTCGCCAGGGAGCTTGGCGGCAAGGCGCCCGCCCTGCTCTCGGTGATGGCGGCGACCCCCGTGGCGCGCCTAGCCGAGGCGTTTCCGGGCGTTCCCCTGATGCGCGTGATGCCGAACCAGCCGGTCGAGGTGCGCCGCGGGCTCTTGTGCGTGGTCCCGCCCAAGGAGATGCCCGAGGAGCTCAAGGCACGGTTAGTGGGGCTCTTGAGCGCGCTCGGGAGGGTGGTCCCGCTCGAGGAGTCGCTGATCGACGCCGCGATGGGCGTGATGTCGTGCGCGCCAGCCTACGTCGCCCTCTTCGCCGGGGCCCTCGCCGAGGCGGGCGTCGCCGAGGGCCTCGAGCCCGGCCTCGCTGGCGAGCTCGTGGCCGGGACGCTGGGGGGCACCGCCGAGCTCTTGCGGGTGCGCGACCCGGAGGCGATTCAGGCCGCCGTCGCGCCGCCTGGGGGAGCGACCGAGGCAGGCCTCGACGCGCTCGAGCGCGGGCGCTTCACCGACGCGGTACGGGCGGCCGTGGAGGCCTCGCTGGAGCGGTTCCGATGATCCCGCTGGGCGCGATCGGACGCGACGAGATCGCCGACTATGTCTCGGCGCTGTTCCTCGTGTACCTGGTGCTGATCTTCATCCGGGTGCTGCTCTCCTGGGTGCCGCGGATGCCGTACAACCCGGCGCTTCGGGCCGTGGTCGGCTTCGTCGAGGAGACCACCGACCCCTACCTGAACCTCTTCCGCCGGGTCCTGCCGCCCCTCGGTGGCCGCGGCTTCGCGCTGGACCTGAGCCCGATCCTCGCGATCCTGCTGCTGCTCCTCGTTCAGGGGATCGTCGTCGGCGCGATTCGCGCTTGAGCGCAGGCAGGGCGAGCGCTCCCGCGGGCCGCGCGCGAAGCTGGCTGCGGATGCTCGCGGTCGCAGCCGCGGTGCTGGCCGCGGACCAGGTCGCCAAGGAGGTCGTCGGCGGCGCGATCGACGCGGGGGAGCCGATCGATCTCGTGCTCGGGTTCAAGCTCGTCGACGTCTCCAACCGCGGGATCGCGTTCGGGCTGCTTGGCGGCGGCGGAGCCCCGGTCGTGCTCGCGACCGCGGCGACGCTCGCGGTCCTGCTGGTCTGGTTCGCGCTCGACGCGCGCCGGCCCTGGCTGTGGCTCGGGGTCGGGCTGCTCGTGGGCGGTGCCCTGGGGAACCTGGTCGATCGGGTCCTCGACAGCGGCGTGACCGACTTCATCGACCCCCCGCTGTGGCCAGCGTTCAACCTCGCCGACGTCGCGATCACCTTCGGCGTTGCGGCCCTGGTGCTGATCGCCCTCGCTCCCGGCGACGACGCGCACGCGGACTCGTGAGCGCGCCGCCACGGATCGTCCACTCCGACGATCGCCTTGCGGTGATCGAGAAGCCACCCGGCCTCGTCGTCCATCCCGCCCCGGGCCATCGCGGGCCGACCCTCACCGAGGTGCTGGGCGACCTGCTCGGGGGCGGGGAGGACGCGGCGCGGCCGGGAATCGTCCACCGGCTCGACCGCGACACCTCGGGGCTGATGATCGTCGCCCGCGACCCCGACGCCCACCGGCGCCTCGCGGCGATGATCCGCGAGCGAGAGGTCACCCGCGAGTACCTGGCCCTGGTCGAGGGCCGCCTGCGCTCGCGCTCGGGGACCATCGATGCGCCGTTGGGCCGCGACTACCGCGCCCCGGAGCGCCGGGCGGTGCGGGGCCGGGGGGCGCGCGAGGCGCGCACGCACTTCGAGGTCCTGGAGCTACTCCCGCGCGACTCGCTGGTGCGCGCCCGGCTCGAGACCGGCCGCACCCACCAGGTACGCGCCCACTTTGCCGCCATCGGCCATCCCCTTGCCGGCGATCCGCGCTATGGCCACGCCGGCCGCCACGGCCTCGCTCGCCAGTTCCTGCACAGCGCCCGCCTTGCTTTCGCGCATCCCTTCAGCGGGGAACGGCTCGAGTTCTCCTCGCCCCTGCCCTTGGACCTGGACGAGGCGCTGGAGCGCGCTCGCCTAGAATCCGACGCCGACCGGTAAAGCGACCCCCTGCGGAAGGCGCGGGGCCCTGCCCGGTGGGACGCGTTCGCGTCCGTCAACCGGGTTCCCGTGGCGCCGCCGGGGCAAAACGAGACAAGGGAATCCACATGCCAGAGCCTGGAATCAGGGAGCTGTTGGAGGCCGGCCTTCACTTCGGCCACCAGACGCGACGCTGGGATCCACGCATGCGCCGCTACATCCACGGCGAGCGCGACGGGATCCACATCATCGACCTGCTGCAGACCGAGCGCCTGCTCGCGGAGGCGCGGGAGTTCGCCGCCGAGGTGGCCGGCAAGGGCGGCACGGTGCTGTTCGTCGGCACCAAGAAGCAGGCGCGCGACGCGATCAAGGAGTGGGCCGATCGCTGCGGGATGCCGTACGTGAACCAGCGGTGGCTGGGCGGCCTTCTGACCAACTTCCACACCATCTCCGCCCGGATCGAACGTCTCCACGAGCTGACCTCGTTGAAGCAGGAGGGCCAGCTCGACCTGCTGCCGACCAAGGAGCGGATGTCGATGGAGGCGGAGCTGGAGAAGCTCGAGTACAACCTCGGCGGCGTCCGCGACATGAAGCGGCTGCCGCAGGCGGCCCTGATCATCGACCTCAAGACGGAGGCGATCGCCGTGAACGAGGCCGAGCGCCTCGACATCCCGATCATCGGCCTCGTGGACACGAACGTCGACCCGCTGCCGGTCGCGTTCCCCGTTCCGGGCAACGACGATTCGATCCGCTCCTGCGAGCTCGTCATCCGGACCGTCGGTGCGGCGGTCGCCGAGGCGGCGGGAGCGTGGCGCGAGGCCGAGGCTAAGCGCCGGGCCGAGGAGGAGGCGCGACGCCAGCGCGAGGCGGAGGAGCGCCAGCGGCGCGAGGCAGAGGAGCAGGCGAAGCGGGAGGCCGCGGAGGCCGCCGCCCAGGCCGCCACTCCGGCGGCGGAGGCGGGAGCGCCGGCCGGCCGCGAGGAGGGGCCCTGATGGCCAGCGCCGCGGACGTGAAGGCGCTCAGGGATCGGACCGGCGCCGCGATGATGGATTGCAAGGCGGCGCTCGAGGAGGCCGACGGCGACATCGAGAAGGCGATCGAGGTCCTGCGCGTGAAGGGCCAGGCGTCGGCCGCCAAGCGTTCCGGCCGGGCGACCTCGGAGGGCATCGTCACCTCCTACATCCACGCCACCGGCAAGGTCGGGGTGCTGGTCGAGGTGCAATGCGAGACCGACTTCGTCGCCCGCAACGAGGACTTCCAGGAGTTCGCGCGCGAGGTCGCTCTGCACATCGCAGGCTCGCCCACGCCCCCGGTCTACGTCTCCGCCGAGGACATCCCCGAGTCGGAGCGGGAGGCCGAGCGCAGGGTGTTCGAGGCCAAGGCGCGCGAGGAGGGCAAGCCCGACGACGTGGTCTCCAAGATCGTCCAGGGGCAGCTCGACAAGTGGGCGAGTCAGGTCGCGCTGCTCGACCAGGAGCACGTGCGCTCGGACCGATACGACGGCAAGACGATCGAGGACCTGCGCGCGGAGGTCGCCGCCAAGACCGGCGAGAACATCCGAGTCGCCCGCTTCGCCAGATTCGCGGTGGGCGAGGAATAGAGCCCGCCGGCTGCTCCGCTCCGGCCCGACCATGTTGCCCTCGCCTGTGGCTCGGGCACTTCCAATCTGCTCCCGCGTCCGCGCCGGCGGGGTGGGCTGAGGTCCGGCTAGGGTTCTGCCGCGATGGCGGAGCCCGTCTACAAGCGGATCCTCTTGAAGCTCTCGGGCGAGGCGCTGATGGGCGCGCTCGAGTACGGCACGGACCCCGAGCGCGTAAAGACGATCGCCGCCCAGGTCCACGAGGTCTCACAGCGAGGCGTCGAGGTCGCGCTGGTGGTCGGCGCGGGAAACATCTACCGCGGGCTCGAGGGGGCGGCGGAGGGGATGGACCGCGCGACCGCCGACTACATGGGGATGCTGGCGACGGTGCTCAACGCGCTCACGCTCCAGGACGCGTTGGAGACAATCGGCGCGAAGACGCGGGTGATGTCGGCGATCGAGGTGACCGAGGTGGCCGAGCCCTACATCCGCCGGCGGGCGATGCGCCACCTGGAGAAGGGCCGGGTGGTGATCTTCGCGGCGGGAACCGGGAACCCGTTCTTCACCACGGACACCGCGGCGGCGCTGCGCGCGCTCGAGATCCACGCCGAGGTGATCCTGATGGCGAAGCACGGGGTCGAGGGGGTCTACGACGCGGATCCCTCGAAGGTCCCCGACGCCGCGTTCCTGCCCGAGATCACGCACCGCGAGGCGATCGAACGCGGCCTTCGGGTGATGGACTCGACCGCGCTCTCCCTGTGCATGGACAACCACCTGCCGATCTACGTCTTCAACATGGCGGACGAGCGCAACATAGATAGGATCGTCTGCGGCGAACGGGTGGGAACGATCGTCTCTTCCTCCGACCATGGCTGAGTTCATCGACGAACTGCTCGAGGACGCCAAGGAGCGGATGGCCAAGTCGGTCGAGGCATGCCGCCACGAGCTCGCGACGGTGCGCACGGGCCGCGCATCGCCCCACCTGCTGGACCGGGTCGAGGTCGACTACTACGCCGCCGAGACCCCGCTGCGCCAGCTAACGCAGATCGCGGCGACCGACGCGCGCCTGCTGACCCTCACCCCCTACGACAAGAACAGCATCGGTGCGATCGAGAAGGCGATCATGGAGTCGGACCTCGGGTTGACGCCGAGCAACGACGGCAACGTGATCCGCCTCCAGATCCCTGAGTTGAACGAGGAGCGGCGCCGGGAGCTGGTCAAGGTCGTGCACGGCGTCGGGGAGGAGGGCAAGGTGGCGGTTCGCAACATCCGCCGAGACGTCATGCACGACCTTCGGGAGCTCAAGAAGGAGGGCGAGGCGGGCGCCGATGACGAGCATCGGGCCGAGATCGAGCTGCAGAAGCTCACCGACGACGCCGTGGGCGAGATCGACAGCCTGCTGAAGGCAAAAGAAGAAGAGATCTTGGAGGTGTGACCGCCTCTCGCGAGCGCGCGGCCCGCTACGTCGCCATCATCACGGACGGGAACGGGCGCTGGGCCGAGCAACGGGGCCTGCCGACGATCGAGGGCCACCGCGCGGGGGCCGACGTGGTCAAGGACCGCCTTCGGGACGCGGCCGAGCTCGGGATCCGCGAGCTCACCGTATTCTCGTTCTCCACCGAGAACTGGCAGCGGCCGGCGGACGAGGTCGAGGCGCTGATGGCGATGTTCGCCGAGCGCATCGACCGCGAGACGCCGGAGCTCGACGCCGAAGGCGTCCGGATGAGGTTCATCGGTCGCCGCGACGGGATCGACCCCGAGCTGGTTCGCCGGATGGACTGGGCCGAGGAGGTGACCGCCCGCAACGAGCGGATCACGCTGTTCGTCGCCTTCAACTACGGCGGTCGGGCGGAGATCGTCGACGCGGCGCGAAGCTTCGAAGGGGAAGACGAGGACGAGTTTCGCCGCCACCTCTACGCGCCCGAGATGCACGATCCCGATCTCCTGATCCGGACCAGCGGCGAGGAGCGGATCTCGAACTTCCTGCTCTGGCAGTGCGCGTACTCGGAGCTGGTGTTCTCGGATGCCCTGTGGCCGGACTTCAGCCGCGAGGAGCTCCGCGCCGCCCTCGACGAGTACGAGCGCCGCCGGCGGCGTTTCGGGGGGCGCTGAGATGGAGGGCTGGCGCCCGTTCGACGTCGAGGTCGACTCCGAGCGCGGCGCGGTTCCGGGGCAACGGCGGGTCGAGCGTCGCGAGCCGCCAGCTGAGGCCCCACCGCCGCGGCGCCGCTCCGAGACGCTGGCCCGCGTCGCCTGGGCGCTGCCGTGGATCATCTTCGCGGTCACGATCATCGCCGTCGGAGGGCTGTTGTTCGCCGCCGCGATGGTCGGCTTCGCCTGCATCGGTCTCGCTGAGCTCTTCCGCATGGCGCACCGCGCACGCCCCCTGGTCCCGGTCGCACTCGTGACTGCCGCGGCGATGGTCGTCGCCGCCTACTACGGCGATCAGTTCCAGATCATGCTCGCGGTCGCGTGCTCGTTCCCGCTGATGTTCTTCGCCGCCGCCGCTCGCCAGGACCGCCGCGGCGTCACCGCCTCGATCGCGGTCACCGCCCTCGGCATTACCTGGATCGGAATCCCGTTCGCCCACGCGGTTCTGCTTCGCGAGCTGCCCGATCACGGCGGGGCGCTGCTGGTCGACGTCCTCGTCGCGACGTTCGTCTCCGACACCGCGGCCTACGGGGGTGGCCGCCTGTTCGGACGCCGGGCACTGGCGCCGAGCCTGTCGCCCAACAAGACGGTCGAGGGCCTCGCGATCGGCTTCGTAGGCGGCACGATGGGGTTCTGGTTCGCAGGCCTCTACCAGGACTGGCTCGCGGGCCTGGACGCGCTCCTAATGGGCGTGTGCGTCGCGGCGGTGGCCCCGGTCGGCGACCTGTTCGAGTCGCTGATCAAGCGCGACCTGAACGTGAAGGACTCAGGCAACGTCTTCGGCCCCCATGGCGGCCTCCTCGACCGCGTCGACGCGGTCCTGTTCACGGTCGTCGCCGGCTACTACCTGGCGATCGCGTTCGTGTACTGAGGCCCGGGATTCGCGCCGAATGTCGGCTATTTCCGGATAGTCCGGAGATACACGACACTCAGTGGTGAGCGGTCGGTGGAAGCACGGCGATTCGCCTGCGCGCGCGGGGTAGGCGCTCACCCCGCGATCGCTGCGCGTACGAACTGGAGGTCGGCGCGCAGGCGCTCGATGCCGCGCGGCGTCTCCACCACCACGGGACACTCCGCGCTCTCGACCGCCGTGCGGATCATCCCCCGCAGGGCGTCTGAGTCCATCTTGCCCTTGCCGAGGCTCGCGTGGCGGTCGGCGCCGGTGCCGGGCGGGTCGCGGGAGTCGTTCGCGTGCAATAGGTCGATGCGCCCAGTGATCGCCAGCACCCGCTCGACCGCATCGGAGAGCTCCTCGCCGGCGGCGTGGGCGTGGCAGGTGTCGAAGCAGAAGCCGACCGGCACCGGGCCGTCATAGCCAGCCACCGCCTCCCACAGCTCCGCAAGCGCGTCGAAGCGGCGCGCCACGGCGTGATCCCCGCCGGCCGTGTTCTCGAGCAGGACGGGGACCTCGGACTCCAGCATCTCGAGCGTCCGCGGCCAGCGCCCGACGCCCTCGGAGATCCCATCCTCGGCGTGGCCGGGGTGGACGATGACCGCGGCGGCGCCGATTTCGGCTGCCGCATCGCAAGTCTGCTGGAGGATCTTTCGCGAGCCGTAGCGGATGTTGTTGCGCGGCGAGCAGACGTTGATCAGGTAGGGGGCATGGACGTAGACATCGACCTCGCTCTCGCGCAGCTCCGGCGCGTCGCGACGCTTCGGTGGCTTGCGCCACGACTGCGGGCTCGAAAGGAAGATCTGCACGCAGTCGGCGTCGAGCTCATCGGCCGTGGCCAGCGGCTCGCGGGCTGAGATGTGCGCGCCGAGGGGCACCGTCGAAGCGCTCATGCGGCGAGGATAGGCGGGCGGCGGCCGCGCCGAGGAGCCTCCCTACACTGGGCTCGATGGCTACGCGGGTGCTGATCCTGGGCTCCACCGGGTCGATCGGCGAACAGGCGCTCGAGGTCGTGGGCGGCTCCGACGCGCTCGAGGTCGTGGGGCTCTCCGCGGATCGCAACTGGGAGCGACTGGTGAGCCAGGCACGCGAGAGCGGCGTCGAGGCGATCGCGCTCGCGGGCCCAGCGGCCGCGGAGCGGGCGGCGCCGGAGCTGAGCGGAGTTCGGGTCCTGGCCGGCGAGGCGGGGGTCCGCGACCTGGTCGCGGCCACCCAGCCCGACCTGGTCCTGAACGCGATCGTGGGCATCGCCGGGCTCGGCCCGTCGATCGTCGCGTTGACCGCCGGCATCGACCTCGCCCTGGCGAACAAGGAGAGCCTCGTGGTCGGAGGCGAGCTGGTGACGGCGCTGGCGGAGGCGAGCGGCGCGCGCATCCTGCCGGTCGACTCCGAGCACTCCGCGCTCCACCAGCTGCTGGAGGCCACGAGCCCGGGCACCGTCGACCGTCTCGTGCTCACCGCCTCCGGCGGGCCGTTTCGGGGGCGCGCCGACCTCGACGGGATCACCCCATCCGACGCCCTCGCGCATCCGACCTGGGAGATGGGGGGGAGGATCACAATCGACTCGGCGACCCTGATGAACAAGGGATTCGAGGTGATCGAGGCCCATCACCTGTTCGGGGTGCCCTACGAGCGGATCGAGGTGGTCGTGCACCCGCAGTCGATCGTCCACGCGATCGTCGACCTCAACGACGGCGCCTCGCTGGCGCACCTCGGCCTCCCCGACATGCGGGTGCCGATCTCCTACGCGCTTCACCGGGGCGAGCGCGAGGACGTTTCGGTGCCGGCGCTCGATCTGGTCGAGGCGGGCGAGCTCACGTTCGAGGCCCCGGATCTGGAGACCTTTCCCTGCCTCGCCCTCGCCCGCAGGGCCGGAGAGGATGGGGGCACGGCCCCGTGCGTGCTGAACGCGGCGGACGAGGTCGCGGTGGCCGCGTTCCTGGGCGAGCAGATCCCCTTCGCTGCGATCCCGGGGATCGTCGAGCAGGCGCTGGACTCATTTGCGCCGCGCGCCCCGGGCCACTTCGAGGACCTGTTCGAGGCCGACCGACGGGCGCGTGAGCGCGCCGCGGAGCTGGTCGCGGAGCTCGGAGTCCGCGCGTGAGCTGGTTCCTCGCGGCGGCCGGATTCTCGGCCCTGATCATCCTGCACGAATTCGGGCACTTCGCGGTGGCGAAGGCGGTCGGCATGCGGGTCGAGCGCTTCTACCTCTTCTTTCCGCCCCCGATCGTGAAGCGAAAGCGCGGCGAGACCGAGTACGGGATCGGCGCGATCCCGCTCGGGGGCTTCGTGAAGATCACCGGCATGAACCCCGACGAGGAACTCGATCCCGAGATCGCGCCCCGCGCCTACTACCGCCAGCCGGTCTGGAAGCGCATCGTCGTCATCGCCGCGGGCCCGGTGATGAACCTGCTGATCGCCTTCGTGATCCTCTTCTTCCTCGCCTTCGGGATTCAGGAGGCGACCCACGACGTGAGCGAGGTCCAGGCCGACTCGGCCGCGGTCGGAAAGCTCGAGCCGGGGGACCGCATCGTCTCCGTCGACGGCGTCCGCGGCTCGACGGCCGACCTCCGCGACGCGGTCGCGAAACACGAGTGCACCGGCGAGCCCACCGACGGCTGCGTCGCGACGAGCCCCGCCGTCGTCCGCGTGACCCGCGACGGCGAGCCGGTCACGCTGCGGATCCGGCCGATCTACGACGCCGACGCCGATCGCCCCCTCCTGGGCTTCGTCTACGGCAGCCGGCCGGTGAACCCATCGGCGCCCGAGGCGGCGCGCCTGGCCGGGGACTTCATGTGGACCGTGACCACGCAGACGGTGAGCGTGATCGCGCGCATCTTCGACCCCGAGGAGCGCGAGCAGATCTCCGGTGTCGTCGGCGGCTACGAGGTCACCCGCCAGGCGATCGAGTTCGACGCACGCCAGGCCCTGACGCTGCTCGCCGTGATCAGCCTCTCCCTGGCGATCATCAACCTGTTCCCGTTCCTGCCCCTCGACGGCGGCCACATCTTCTGGAGCCTGGTGGAGAAGGTCCGCGGCAAGCCGGTGCCGTTCAGCGTCATGGAGCGCGCGGGGGTGGTCGGCTTCGCGCTCGTGCTGATGCTGTTCGTAATCGGGCTGTCGAACGACATCGGACGCCTCACCGGCGAGGGCTTCAACGCCCGATAGGGGAATCGTCGCCCAAGCGGTAACTTTCCCCTGCTCGCAACGGTAGTGGAGAGAGGATGGAGGTAAAGACCGCTGAGCGCTATGCGAGCGGTGGCCCGATGCCTCCGCTCGCAGCCGACAACCTCTTCAAGGCCTTCGAGGCGACGGCGGAGCGGCTGGGCGACGACCTCGCCATCCGTGACGAGGCGCGCGAGCGCGAGCTTTCCTGGGCAGAGGTGCGTGAGCTCGCTGCGCGCCTGGCGGGGGGCTTCGCGAAGCTAGGGCTGGGCAAGGACGACACGCTCGCCCTGATGCTCAACAACCGTTGGGAGTTCATCCCCACGGACCTCGCCACGGTGTCGCTCGGCGCGGTGCCCTTCTCGATCTACCAGACGTCGTCGCCGGAGCAGATCCAGTACGTCGTCTCCGACGCGGGCGCCAAGGCGGCGGTGGTGGAGGCTTCCTTCCTCGAGCAGTTCGAGCAGGCGCGGCGGGATCTCCCCGAGCTCCAACACCTGATCGTGATCGATGGCGAAGGAGGTGACCACTCCTTCAGTGAGCTCGAGGAAATGGACCCGGATTTCGACCCCCGGTCGCACATCGACTCCGTCGGGCCGGACGACCTCCTGACCTTGATCTACACCTCCGGCACAACCGGTCCGCCGAAGGGCGTGCAGCTCACCCATCGCAATCTGATGGGGCTGGTGGGGGGCGTCGAGGAGATCATCGAGATTCCTGAGCGGGGCGGCAAGGTGATCTCGTGGCTTCCCGCAGCTCACATTGCTGAGCGGGGCGCCAACTACTACCTGCCGGTGATCCGGGGGCTCTCGGTGACCATCTGTCCGGATCCCCGCAAGGTGATCGACTTCCTGCCTCAGGTGAAGCCCACGTGGTTCTTCGCCGTGCCCCGGATCTGGGAGAAGCTCAAGGCCGGCCTCGAGGCGAACCTGGAGAAGATGCCCGACGAGCAGCGCGTGGCGGCGCAGCAGGGCCTGGAGGCTGCGCTCGAGAAGGTGCGCCGCGAGCAGGCCGGAGAGGAAGTGCCCGACGAGGTGTCGGCCGCGGCGGAACGAGCCGACGCGGAGCTGTTCTCGAAGCTTCGCGTCGGCCTGGGCATGGACGAGATCAACGGCGTTCACGTCGGCGCCGCGCCCACGCCGCTCGAGGTCCTGGAGTTCCTTCACGCGATCGGGATCGAGGTGGGCGAGCTGTGGGGCATGTCGGAGACCTGCGGCGTCGCGACCTGCAACCCGCCCGACAAGGTGAAGCTGGGCACCGTGGGCCCGCCCGTCCCCGGGGTCGAGATCAAGCTCGCGGACGACCGCGAGGTGCTGGTCAAAGGGGACTCGGTGATGCCGGGCTACCGCAACATGCCCGAGGAGACCGCCGAGGCAATTGACGACGACGGCTGGCTTCACACCGGGGACATCGGCGAGCTCGACGAGGACGGCTACCTCAAGATCGTCGACCGCAAGAAGGAGCTGATCATCAACGCGGCCGGCAAGAACATGTCGCCGGCCAACATCGAGGCGAAGCTGAAGGCGGCGAGCCCCTTGATCGGGCAGGCGATCGCCATCGGCGACCGGCGTCCCTACAACGTCGCCCTTGTCACGCTCGACCCCGACTTCGCGCCCGGGTGGGCCAAGAAGCAGGGGCTCGGTGAGACCGATCTCGAGTCGCTGGCCTCCGAGGACGCCGTCATCCAGGCGATCCAGGGGGGCGTCGACGATGCCAACCGGCAGCTCGCGCGGGTCGAGCAGATCAAGAAGTTCAAGCTGCTCCCCGTCGACTGGGAGCCGGGTGGCGACGAGTTGACGCCGACCATGAAGCTGAAGCGAAAGCCGATCGCGGAGAAGTACGCCGACGAGATCGAGGCGCTGTACGCGTCCTGAGGGGCACGGGTGACGGACGCACTGCCGCCCGAGGACAGGGTTGCGGCGTTCAAGGCGAACGTGCGCCAGTACAACGAGGAGCGCGAGCGCTGGGCGCGGGAGCTGGCGGACGACATCGTGCTCGAAACCGATTCGGCGTGGCCCGACGGCGGACGCTTCGAGGGGAAAGAGGCGGTGCTCGCCTTCCTTCAGAGGTTCGAGGAGGCCTGGTCGGAGATCCGCTTCGAGGTCATCCACGCCGAGCCGATCGGCGATTCCGCAGTGCTGGCGCAGTCGCGGTGGGTCGTTCGAGGGACCAGCAGCGACGTCGACACGGGCGTTGACTTCTGGGCGGTCGCGGTGATCGACCCGGATGGGAACTGGACGCAGAGCAACTTCTTCTTCGAGCGCGAGCGGGCGCTGGAGTTCGCCGTGGACGCCTAACCCGGCTCGGGACGCCGACCCGTCACAATTAGGGCTGCGGGATGGCCTCCAAGCGACAGATATTCGTCGGCGACGTGCCGATCGGCGGCGGCGCGCCCGTCGCCGTGCAGACGATGACGAAGACCGAGACCGCGAATCTCGAGGCGACGATGGAGCAGATCCACAAGGTCGCCGAGGCGGGCTCGGACCTGGTTCGCGTCGCCGTGCCGCGCGACAAGGACGTCGAGGCACTGCGCGAGATCGTCAAGCGCTCGCCGATCCCCGTGATCGCGGACATCCACTTCAACCACACCCTGGCGCTGAAGGCCATCGACGCGGGGGCCCACTGCATCCGCCTCAACCCGGGCAACATCGGCGGTCGCGAGAAGGTGGCCGAGGTGGCAGAGCGGGCGAACCAGGCCGGGGTGCCGATGCGCATCGGCGTCAACTCCGGCTCGCTGCCGAAGCACCTGCACGAGCTCGAGCGCCGGCGCCCGGTCGAGGCGCTGGTGCAGGCTGCGGTGGAGTTCGTCGAGCTGATGGAGTCGCTCGAGTTCGAGAACTTCAAGGTCTCGATCAAGTCGACGAACGTGCCCAACACGATCGCCGCCAACCGGCTCCTCTCCGAGCGGATCCCCTATCCGCTCCACCTCGGGATCACGGAGGCGGGGACGAAGTGGTCCGGCTCACTCAAGTCCGCGGTCGGCCTCGGAACGCTGCTCGCCGACGGGGTGGGGGACACGATCCGAATCAGCCTCTCCACCTTCCACGCGGAGGAGGAGGTGAAGGTCGCCTGGGAGATCCTCAAGGCCCTTCACCTGCGCGAGCGCGGTCCGGTGCTGATCGCCTGCCCCACCTGCGGGCGGCTGCAGTTCGACATGGACACCGTCGTGGCGGAGATCGAGCAGCGCCTGGAGGGCTACGAGGAGCCGATCGAGGTCGCGGTGCTGGGCTGCGCCGTGAACGGCATCGGCGAGGCGTCGCACGCCGATTTCGGGATCACGGGCGCCAAGGACGAGGGGTTGATCTTCGCTCACGGCAAGCCGCTACGAAAGGTGCCGCAGGCGGAGCTCGTGGACGCGCTGTTCGCCGAGATCGACAAGTCGATCGATCGCGGGGCGGTCGACCTCGACCAGGCGAAGGCCGCGGAGGGCGCCGCGTGGCTGCGCCGGATCGAGGAGCAGAACGCCGACGAGCTCACGCCGGAGCGGATCGCGCAGATGGAGCGCGAGGCCGCCGAGGCTGAGGGCAAGGACGTCACCTCCGAGCCCTTCCTGAAGCCGGTCCGCCGCCCGGCCCTCAGCGAGGACGCCTCGCCAACCGCTGGGCGCCGCTTCACCCGCGCCTAGTTAGGCTGGCGGGGCTCATGACCCGCCTCTCCGCCTATTTCCTGCCCACCCTGCGCGAGGATCCGGCCGACGCCGAGTCGCTCTCCCATCGGCTGATGATCAGGGCGGGGCTGGTGCGCCAGCTTGGCGCCGGCCTCTTCACCTGGCTTCCCGCCGGCTACCGGGTGATCAAGAGGATCGAGGCGATCATCCGCGAGGAGATCGACGCCATCGGTGGCCAGGAGATGCTGATGCCCGTGCTCCAGCCGGCCGAGCTCTGGCGCACGACCGGCCGCTATGAGATCGAGGAGCTCTTCAAGCTCAAGGACCGCAAGGAGGCGGAGCTCGTGCTCGCGATGACGCACGAGGAGAACCTCACCTTCCACGTCGCGCGCGAGCTCCGCTCCTACCGGGAGCTGCCGATGATCCTCTACCACGTCCAGGTGAAGGAGCGCGATGAGCCGCGCCCGAGGGCCGGGGTCCTGAGGACACGCGAGTTCACGATGAAGGACTCCTACAGCTTCGATCGCGACGACGAGGGCCTCGACGCGAGCTACGAGCTTCACAGGCAGGCGTACGGGAAGATCCTCGACCGCTGCGGCCTGCGCTGGTACGAGGTGGCCTCCGACGTGGGGATGATGGGGGGGACCGGCGCGCACGAGTACATGGCGCCCTGCGAGGCGGGCGAGAACGAGGTCGCGCTCGCGCCGGGCTACGCCGCGAACGTCGAGATCGCGAGCGCTGACCCGCAGCCGGTCGAGCTGCCGCCGCCACTCGACGAGCCCCGCGAGGTCCCGACGCCGGGGCTGACGACCGTTGACCAGGTCTCTGGTGCGTTGGGCGTCGCGCCCGGCGCGGCCCTGAAGGCGATCCCGGTGGTCGTCGACGGTCTGGGGCTCGTCCTCACGCTGGTACGCGGCGATCACCGGCTGAACGAGGTGAAGCTCCGCAATACGCTTGGGGCCGCGTTCCGGCTCGCTGAGGCAAGCGAGATCGAGGCCGAGCTCGGGCCGCCCGGGTACATCGGGCCCGTCGGCGCGTCGGCACCTGTTCTGAAGGACGCGGCGATCGCCGGCGAGGGCTACTTCGGAGGCGCGAACAAGCCCGACGCGCACCTGATCGGGATCACGCCCGGGCGCGACTTCGCCTTCGAGGAGGTCGACATCCGGACGGTGGAGGCGGGGGACATCGGGCCCGGAGGACAGCCGATCGAGATCGAACGGGCGATCGAGGTGGGGAACATCTTCAAGCTCGGCACGCGCTACTCCGAGCCGCTGGGAGCCACCTACCTCGACGAGCAAGGCGCGGAGCGCCCGATCGTGATGGGGAGCTACGGAATCGGTCCGGCGCGGATCGCCGCCGCGGCGATCGAGCAGGGCGCCGACGAGAAGGGCATCTCATGGTCGGCCGCGATCGCCCCGTGGGCGGTCCACCTGGTGGGCCTCGGCAAGGCAGGAGACGAGACCATCGCCGCCGCGGATCGGCTGTACGAGGAGCTGCTCGAGGCAGGCCTTGAGACGGTCTACGACGATCGCGAGGCCGGACCGGGGGAGAAGCTCACCGACGCCGAGCTGCTCGGCTGTCCGCTGCGGATCGTGGTCGGCAAGCGCACGCTGGCGGAGGGCGAGGTCGAGGCGCAGGAACGCCGCAGCGGTCGCGAGCAGCGGCTTCCCGTGGCCGAGGCGGCGAGGAGGGCGGCGGAGATCCTCGGTGGCCTCCGCTAGGACGCGGCGGCGCACCCGGCGGCTGCTCGGCATCGATCGCTCCGGGCCCGCACCGCGCGAGACCCGGCGCGGCGCGCCGCTCCATCCGTGGACGATCCCGAACCTGGTGGGCTACGCGCGTCTCGCCGCGATCCCGGTGTTTCTGGCGCTCGCGCTCTCGAGCGACGACGGCCGCTACGCGCCGGCGACGTTGATCTACGTGGCGATCGCCAGCGGGGACTACCTCGACGGCTTCCTCGCCCGGGCGACGGGCCAGTACTCACGCATGGGCGCCCTGCTCGACCCGATCGTCGACCGGGCCGCGGTGCTCGCCGGCGCGGTCGTGTGCTGGCATTTCGAGCTCCTGCCGCGCTGGGCGCTGGCGGCGCTCGTTGCCCGCGAGCTGGTGACGCTGGTGCTCGCCCAGCTGGCCCTGCGCCGGGGCATCGACATCGAGATCAACTGGATCGGGCGGATCGGCGTCTTCTGCGTCTTCGGCGCCATCGGCCTCAGCCTGATGCTCGACTGGGGTGCGATCGAGGTCCTGTTCGTGATCGGCGTCGCGATCTCGATCGCCGCGACCACCGTTTACGTTCGCGCGGGGCTCGGCCGCAGCTAGGGTTGCAAAGGTTCAACCTCTACTTGAAGTTTGTGGAACGGCCGTATAATCGTCCGCACCGCTCCGCGCTTCCGCGGCGTCTCCTCACCGACATGAACGCGATCGAAGACACCTACCCGGACATCGGCTCGATGAGCAACGAGGAGCTCAAGGAGCTGATCAAGGAGCTCACTGACGAGGAGCGGGAGGTCTCCTACCGCAGGCGCCTGCTCCACGGCAAAATCGACATCCTGCGCGCCGAGCTGGTCAGCCGTCTGCGCGCCAAGCGAGAGGCGGGAGAGGCGGCGATCACGGGCGCCGATGTCCAGCAGCTGACCGACATCCTGCTCGGGAAGGTGCCCGCTTCTCCCGAGGACGAGAGCGGATAGCGATGGCGCTGCACTGCCCGGAGTGCGGCTTCGTCAATCCCGAGGGCGCAAACTACTGTCAGAAGTGCGGTGCCTTTCTCGGCCGTCCGGAGGGGGCCGACGAGCCGACCACGATGACGTACAAGGTCGACGAGACGGGCGAGTACCAGCCGGTCGACATCGACGAGGAGGTGGGCAAGGCGGGCGCGGCGCTCGTGATCCGCTCGGGCGGGGGTCGTGCCGGGGAGAGCTACACCGTCGACGAGGACCGCATGAGCATCGGCCGCACCCCTGACGCCTCGGTGTTCCTCGACGACGTCACCGTGTCGCGAAATCACGCCCTGCTCGTCCGCCGGAAGGACGGCTACTACATCGACGACCTCGGCTCCCTGAACGGCACCTACGTCAACCGCCGGCGGATCGAGTCGCACCGGCTCGCGGACGGCGACGAGATTCAGATCGGCAAGTACAAGCTGAGCTACCTGGAGCGCTAGGGGACCGAGGATGGCAGTCGCGACGAGCAATCAGGGTGGGCGCGCGGACGGCGCGTCCGGGTCGAGACCACGCAAGGCGCTGACGATCGGCGCCGTGGCGAAGATCCTGGGTCAGGAGTTCGACGACATCTCGATCTCCAAGATCCGCTACCTCGAGGACCAGAAGCTGCTCGCGCCGCGCCGGACGGCCGGCGGCTACCGCCTCTACAGCCAGGCAGACGTCGAGCGGCTGAGGACGATCCTGCGCATGCAGCGAGACGAGTTCCTGCCCCTGCGGGTGATCCGCCAGGAGCTCGCGACCGGCGACTTCACCGGCAGGCGCCCGAGCGACCAGGGAACAAAGCGCCGCGCGGCCTCCGTGGACGCGCCCGCGACCACGCTCACCGTCGAGGAGCTCGTCGAGCAGGCGGGCGTGCAGGAGTCCTTCCTTCGGGAGCTCCAGGATTTCGGCATCGTCCAGCCTCAGCGCCGCGACGGCCGGGACGCCTATGACGAGACCGACCTCGAGATCGTGCGCGCGGCGTCGGAGCTGTCCAGGTTCGGGGTCGCGGGGCGAAACCTGCGCGTGTTCCGCACCTCGGCGGATCGTGAGGCGGCGCTGCTGGAGCAGCTGGTTGGACCGATGCTGCGCTCCCGAAGCCAGGCGCGCCGCAAGGAGGCGGTGGAGAACATGGAGAGCCTTGCGGCGGTCTGCGGCCACCTCAAGCATCTGCTCCTGGTCCGAGACCTCCGCCGGCTCAAGGCCGCCGCGGATTAAGTGGGGCCTCTCACGACGTTTGACCGGAAATGACGGTCCCAGCTCGCCGCCATGCTGCGTCCTCAGTCGCCCCGAGTAGCGCTGCTACTCAGGCTCCCAGCGTCCTTGCCGGCGGCGCCTGGGCCTCGTCAGCTCTCGGCCAACGTCATGAGACACCCCACTAACGCCGCGTGCCCAAGGTCACTCGCAGCAGGGTGATCCCAACCGAGCGTGCCCGGGTCTGGGACCTGATCTCGGACCCCCACAGCATCCCGCGCTGGTGGCCGCGCTCGAAGCGGGTCGAGGACGTGCGCGGCGACGGCCTCGACGCGCGCTGGACCGCGGTCCTGGAGACGGAGCGGGGATCGGCCGTGCGGGCGGACTTCCGGTGCACCACCTACACCGACGGCTCGACGCTCGCCTGGGAGCAGGAGCTCGAGGGAACGCCGTTCGAGCGGATCCTGCGCCGTGCGGGACTGAGAATCGACGTCAGCGCGGCCGGCGCTGGGGAGGCCCTGGTCGCGCTGACCAGTACCGAGCGGCTTCGCGGGCTCTCCCGGTTGGGCTCGGCGATGGTCCGGGGGGCCGCGCGGCGTCGCCTCGACGAGGCCCTTGACGGAATCGAGCGGGCGCTGGTGGGGGCTTGACCGAGGCGCAGGCACCGGGAGCTCCGCCCGGCAAGTGGTGGGGGTGGGGGGATCCGTCGAAGCGCCTCGAGCTGCCCAAGTCCGCGCTCGCGATGCTGCGCGAGGAGGTCGGCGAAGCCGAACCCGCCGGCAGAGTGACGCTCGAGCAAGTCGCGATGCCAGAGCCACGCCCGCTGCCGGGCGCGCTCACCGACGCGGTGAACCGGGCGAGCATCCTGACCGCGCACGAGCATCGCGTGCGCCGCGCGGCCGGCAAGAGCTATCCGGACCTGGTGCGGCTGCGGACCGGCCGGCTCGAGGCCGCGCCCGACGCGGTGGTGCTGCCCGGTAGCCCCGAGCAGATCGCGAGGGTGCTGGACGTCTGCGCCCGGGAGGGGATCGCCGTGGTGCCGTTCGGCGGCGGCACCAGCGTCGTCGGCGGAGTGGAGCCGTTCGCGGGCGATCACCGCGCGGTGATCTCGCTCGACCTGCGCCGTTTGCGCACCGTGGAGGTAGATCGCCGCTCGCTCATCGCGACCCTCGGGCCTGGACTGCGCGGCCCCGAGGCGGAGGACGCGCTCGGCGCCGAGGGGCTCACGATCGGACACTTCCCGCAGTCGTTCGAGTACGCCACCGTCGGCGGGTTCGCGGCGACGCGCTCGGCGGGGCAGGCGTCCAGCGGCTACGGGCGCTTCGACGAGCTCGTCACCTCGGTTCAGATGGTCGCGCCGGCGGGTGAGCTTCGCACGCTCGAGGTCCCGCACTCGGCGGCGGGCCCGGCGCTGCGGGAGCTGATCGTGGGCTCGGAGGGGGCGCTCGGCGTGATCGCCTCGGTCAGCGTCCGCGTGCGCCCGGCGCCCCGGGCGCGCCGCTACGAGGCATGGATGTCGGCCGACTTCGAGGCCGGCTGGGAGACCGTTCGCGCGCTGGCCCAGGACGGCGTCCTCCCCGACGTGATCCGCGTCTCGGACGAGGACGAGACCCGGGTCTCGCTCGGGCTGTCCGGCGTCGGAGGGCCGAGGCGGGCATTCTTCGACGCCTACCTCCGCCTGCGACGCCGCGCGGGCGGCTGCCTCGTGATCTGCGGCTGGGAGGGCGAGCGCGAGTCGGTGGAGCGCCGCCGCTCGCTCGCGACGCGCGTCCTCCGCAGCACCGGCGCCGCCGCCGTTGGATCGGCGCCCGGGCGAGCGTGGGAGCGGGGGCGGTTCGAGGGCCCGTACCTGCGCGACGAGCTGCTTGACCACGGATACCTGGTCGAGACGCTGGAGACGGCGCACACGTGGTCGCGGATCGGTGAGCTCTACCGGGGCGTGGGCGGGGCGATCGCAGAGGCGCTACGAGCGGGGAGCACGCCGGGGCTCGTGTTCTGCCACCTCTCCCACGCCTACCGCGACGGCGCCTCGCTCTACTTCACGTTCATCTCCCGCCGTCGCCCCCGGGAGGAGCTGTCCCAGTGGAGGGCGGTGAAGACAGCGGCGTGCGAGGCGATCGTCGCTGCGGAGGGGACGATCACCCACCACCACGCGGTGGGCCGCGACCACGCCCCGTACATGCGTGCGGAGGTCGGCGACGTGGGTCTCGATGCCCTGCGGGCGCTCAAGGAGCGCCTCGACCCGGCCGGGATCATGAACCCCGGCAAGCTCATCCCTCGGTGAGCGGCGCTTCCAAGAACACCTGCGGCGATTCCTACGCGCCGGGCGGCATCCAGCCTGGCGCTTGGAATCGCCGGTTCGCTTAGGGCTCAGCTTGCGTTTTTCGCAATCGGGATATCGCCCAGGAGCACCGTGCGGCCCGGCTTGTCGACGACGAGCTGCGTGTTCTGGACCGCCTTCTGGATCTGGTCCGCGATCTCCTGGGCCGGGGCGATCGAGATGTCGACAAACCGGACGCGGGCGACCACCGGCAGGATCGCGGAGGGGAGCGCGAAGCGATCCTGGTAGGTCCCGTTGGACTGGACCTCGATCGGGGACAGCGGGTACCCCTGATCGCGGGTGAGCATCAACCAGGCCACATAGGTTTGGCCGCTCGGGGCCGGGTCGAGGCCGCTGATGCTGAGGTCGACGTATGGCTGGTCGGCGCTTGCCACGCCGAAGATCGCCTGCCCCCGCGCGTCGCCGCCGCCCGGAGGCTTCAGCGGCACCGTGGTCAGCTCGCTGTCGGCGTTGGAGCCGGCGTTGGAGTCTCCCGAGGCAGCGGTCGTCGTGGCTGGACTCTCCTCGTCGCCGCCCCCGAACGCGCCTGTTACGCCGAGCACGATCGCGACCAGCAGGATGGCCCCGCTTGCGAGGGCGACCAGTAGCCGGGTGCGGTTCACGGCGAGACGGGATCCGATGCGCACCGTGCGCTCGGGCCGATCGGCCGCGGCCGGCGGCGCCTCTGTGCGCGGTCGGCGGAGGCGCCCCAGGATCCGCCCCTCGCGCGGCTCCCCGGGGAGCCTCGGAAGCTCGGCGCCCGGCACCGTCTCGCGTAGGCGCTCGGCCAGCGTCGTGGCGAGCCGGTAGTCCTCGGGGTCCTCGCGCAAGTGACGGACCACGTCGGCTCGCCCGATCGGATCGGCTTGCCCGAGCAGATAGTCGGTCAGCGCCACGTTGCGATCGGGATCCGCCCCGCCCAGGTCGCGCAGCGCCGCGCGCGCCCGATCGCGAACCTCGGACTCGTCGATCTCCAACAGGCCCGCGAGGTCGGCGTAGCTGTGGCCCCGCTCCAGCAGGAGCCGCAGGGTCGCGGTCTGGTCGGCGGTGAGCGCCATCGGAGAGGAAGGGTACGGACTCGCATTCGCCGGCCACGCAGGTGAACCTGCGTATGGCCGGTGCGCTCACCCTTCCGGGCGCGTCCGCGGCGGCACTCGCCGGCGGCATCGTCGCCGGGGTGCTGCTGGGCGCCGACCTGACCTTCGCGAACCAGTTCGCCCTCGCGGTCGCCGTCGGCCTGCTCGCGGATCTGCTGCTCCGCGTTCCGCTCTCGCCGCATTTGCCCGCTGGGGCGGGTAGCCCGCGCTCCGGCCCGCTCAACGGTAGGCTCGGCCTCGGTGGCGGCTCCGGTCGGAGGTGGATTGGGCGAGCTGATCAAGCTCGAGCCGCTGGAGATCGGTGCCGAGCAGGCGCGCGCCCGCGTCGAGGTAACGGACGCGATCCGCCAGCCGCACGGGATTGTCCACGGCGGCGTCTACTCCGTGGTCGCCGAGAGCATCTGCTCCCATGCGACAGATTCGGCCGTGGCCGGCGACGGCCTGGTGGCGTTCGGGCAGGCGAATCAGGCCACCTTCGTGCGTCCGATCTCCGCCGGGCACGTGAACGCGACGGCGACCGTCCGTCATCGGGGACGCACGACCTGGGTCTGGGACTGCGAGCTGTCGGACGACGAGGGCCGGCTCTGCGCCCTGGTCCGAATGACGATCGCGGTACGGCCGAAAACCTAGCCCCGGAAGCGGTTGGTGTTCGGCAGGCGGCGGTCGCGGCCGAACGCCTTGGCCGTGATGCGGATGCCGGGAGGCGCCTGGCGGCGCTTGTACTCGGCGCGGTCGACGAGCGCGATGATCTCGTCGACGACGTCGGCGGGCAGCCCGGCGGCGACGATCTCCTCCCGCGAGCGGTCGTGCTCGATGTAGGCCTCGAGCACGCGATCCAGCACGTCATAGGGCGGCAGCGAGTCCTCGTCGCGCTGATCCGGTCGCAGCTCGGCGGAGGGTGGGCGCTCGAGCACGCTCACGGGGATGAGCTCCCGGCCGGCGAGCTCATTGCGGCGCTCGACGAGCCGGTAGACGAGCGTCTTCGGCACGTCCTTGATGACCGCGAACCCGCCCGCCATGTCGCCGTAGAGCGTCGCGTAGCCGACCGACATCTCGCTCTTGTTGCCGGTCGTGAGCACCAGCCAGCCGCGGGCGTTGGAGATCGCCATCATCAGGTTGCCGCGGATGCGCGCCTGCAGGTTCTCGGCGGCGAGCCCGGCGCTCCCGGCCGCCGGCTCCTGGGCATGAAGCCGGGCGGTTCCCGCGGGGCGGTCGCCGTCCAGCGGGAGGAGCTCGTCGTAGGCGCGCATCGCCGGCTCGATCGGGAGCTCGATCAGCTCGGTGCCGAGGTTCGCCGCGATCCGGCGGGCGTCCTCCTGCGTCGCGGGGCTGGAGTGGGGGGAGGGCATGACCACCGTCGTCACCCGTTCCGGGCCCAAGGCGTCGACCGCGATCAGCGCCACGAGGGCCGAGTCGATGCCGCCGGAGACCGCGACCAGCACGCGGTCGAACCCATTCTTCTCGACGTAGTCCCGGAGCCCGATCCGAAGCGCGGCGTAAACCTCGTCCACGTCCTCGCGCGGGGTCTCGATCCGGCCGGGCTCGCCGCCGAGCTCCCAGAGCAGCAGGTCCTCGTCGAACTGCCGGGCGCGAGCGACGACGCGCCCCTCCGCATCGACGACGAAGCTGTGCCCGTCGAAGACGAGCTCGTCCTGCCCGCCGACGAGGTTGCAGAAGGCGAACGGCACGCCGTGGGCGCGGGCCCGGTCGGCGAACATCGCCTCCCGCTGCGTGCCCTTGCCGCGCACGTAGGGCGAGCCGGAGGGATTCACGATCAGCTCGGCGCCCGCCTCCGCCTCGAGCGACGCCGGCGGTCCCGGCTCCCAGACGTCCTCGCAGATCGTCAATCCGACCCTTACTCCGCCGATCGAGTGGACGCACGGCTCGGTCCCGGGCTGGAAGTAGCGCGCCTCGTCGAAGACCGCGTAGTTGGGTAGCCGCTGCTTGCGATAGACGGCGGCGACCTCGCCCTCGGCGAGGACCGCGATCGAATTGCGCGCCCGGCGGGCGCTCGGGGCGTCGTAGTGGGGCGCCTGCTCGGCCGGGGCGGGCTCCGCGAAGCCGACGATGGCGACGATCCCCTTCGCGTCCGCGGCCAACTCCTCGACCGCTGCCTGGTTGGCGAGCGTGAAGTGGCGCTTCAGCAGCAGATCCTCGGGCGGATAACCGGCCACGCAGAGCTCTGGAAACACGACCAGGTTCGCGCCCGCGTCGCGGGCGCGGGCCATCCACTCCCGGATCAGGCGGGTGTTGCCGGCGACGTCGCCCACCGTCGGATCGACCTGAGCGAGCGCGATTTGCAGGCGTGATGAGGCCGCCACACGCCGAAGTTTGACGCGAGCGCCTCTATGATCGCCCCATCGGGCGGGCGAAGAGGGAGCGAGCGTGCCACTGAGACGAGATAGGCGCCGGGTGCCGACCCTCACCGCAGTGGCCTGCGCGCTCGCGCTTGCCGCCCCCTCAGTCGCCCGCGCGGATGCGTCGACGAGCCCCGACACGACGGCGGAGGGATCGCGCGCGCTGGATGCGGCCGCGGACGCGCTCGGACCGGATCAGGTGGAGCCTACGGGCGGCGAGGCGACCGCGGCGCTCTCGCAGCTCGCCGGCGCCCTTCCTCTCCTCGAGGGGCGCGAGCGGCGGCGTGCCGAGGGGATCCTCGCCCGGCCAACGGACGGGGCGAGCGACGAGTTCGGCGACGGCTACACGGTGCCTCCGGGCCAGGTGAAGTCGGAGCCGAGCCCGGACGGCCATTTCTGCGTCTGGTGGGTCGAGACGACTGCCGACCGCCCGGACCTCACGGACGCGAACGTCAACGGGCTTGCCGATTACGTCGAGGCGATCATCCACATCGCGGAGACCTCATACGCGGTCGAGGTAGGCGACCTCGACTGGGTGTCACCGAAGCCCGATCAGGAGGACGACTGCTCGCCGAACCCGGCCGGGCCCCAGACCGACATCTACCTGAAGGAGATCGGCATCGCCGGCCTGTTCGGCTACGAGGCCCCCGACCCGGACGCCGGCAACCAGGGGCGAAGCCGGTACGGATACCTGGTGATCGACAACGACTACGCGCCGGACGAGTTCCCGGGCTACACGGATCCCCTCGATGCCGCGCGCGTCACCGTCGCTCACGAGTTCAACCACGCCCTGCACGATCGCTACGACGCGTTCGAGGACCTGTGGATGTTCGAGGCGTCGGCCGTATGGATGGAGCAGCGGGTCTTCCCCGACGTCAACGACTACCTGCACTATCTGCCCGCGTTCGCCGCGACCCCGGGCACGCCGATCACCGACCCGCGGGGCGCGGGGGGCCTCAAGATCTACGGCTCCTCGGTCTGGAACCACTGGCTCGCCGGTCGCTACGGGCCCGAGATCGTCAGGCGGGCCTGGGAGGTGTCCGATCTCATCCGTCCCCGCGACTTCTCCATTGAGGCCTACGACCACGCGATCTCCGACCAGGGCGGTCCCAGCTTCAGCCGGGAGTTCGCCCGCTTTGCCGCGACGACGGCCGAGTGGCGCACCGGCGCCGGCAAGTTCCCGGACGCCTCCGAGTACCCGGACATGCGGCGGAAGGGCACGCTGCGGCCGGGCGGCGGGAGGGCGAAGCGATTCGAGCTCGACCACCTCTCCTACCGGCTGCTGCGGGTGAAGCGGGCGCGCGCGAAGCGCGTTCGCCTGCGCTTGCACGCCCAGCACGGCGTTCGTGCCGGAGTCGCCCTGGTAGCCCGAAAGCACGGCCGGGTGTCCGGCCGGATGCGGCGAAAGGTCGACTTCCTGCCCCACGGAGGCAACGGGTCGGTGGGTCTCGGAAGGCTGAAGCGTTTCGAGCGGGTCACGGCCGTGATCGTGAACGCCGACGGACGAGCCGACGGCTTCGGCGCGGTCGACCGCAACTACCGCAAGGACAAGAGTCGCTTTCGCGCCATGCTCATCCGCCAGGGTCGGGGGCCGGGGTCGCGAGCACGTCCTTGAGCGCGAGGATTCGCGCACACGAGTCGCGGAGGCGGTCGGTGGTGAGGCGCCCGCGCCGAAGCGCCTCGACCAGGGCCGGCAGCGCCTGCGGCGCCGGGGAGCGCGCGTACAGCAGCAGGTCGGCGCCGGCGCTCGCCGCCGCCACCGCCGCGCCACCGGGGTCGTAGCCCGAGCCGGAGACCGCGCCGGCGAAGAGGTCGTCGGTGATCACGGCGCCGTCGAAGCCGAGCCGCCTGCGTAGGAGACCCGTGACGATGCGCGGCTCGAACGCTGCGGGCACCGGCTGGCCGTAAGTGGGGTAGGTGGCGTTCGACATCATCACCAGCGGCACGCCGGCGTCCACCGCCGCGCGGAATGGCTCGAGGCCCGGATCGAGCTCGGCCCGGGTGGCGTCGACCGTGCTCGGCCCCAGGTCGGTGTTCGCGCTCGCCAGCCCGAGGCCGGGGAAGTGCTTCGCCGTCGCGCCCACGCCCGCGGCGCCGAGGCCATCGGCGAACGCCACCCCGAGCGCGCCCACCCGGTCGGGATCGTCGCCGAAGGTGCGGGAGGCGACGAAGGATCCCGGGGATCCGAGGTCGAGGACCGGCGCCAGGTCGACGTTGATCCCGAGCTCCCGGAGGTAGCGCCCCGTCGCCTCGCCCTCGGCCCTCGCCTGACGCTCATCGCCCGAGGCGGCGAGCTCGCCGGGCGAGCGTTCGGGCGGGCCCGGAAGCCGCTTCACGTCGCCGCCCTCCTGATCGATCGCGACGAGGAGCGGAGGGTTGCCCCCTCGCAGCGCCGCCCGCTGAAGGTCCCGGATCGTCCGCTCGAGCGTCCCCGCGGACGTGCCCACGGGTGGGAAGGCGATCACGCCACCGATCTCGCCCCGGCCCGCTGCTCGCGAGAGCTCCGCGGTGGCGGATGCCTCCATCCGCGCGATCAGCATCTGGCCGGCGAGCCGGCGCGGATCGCCGGCGAGGCGGTGTGGGCATTCTGGACGTTCGCGCATGGCGCTGGCTCCGTCCTCATCATCGCCCGTCCGATCACCGACGATCCCGCCGGCCGCGGCCGCGAGGAGGGCCACCGCGCCCAGCGCGATCCGGCGGCGGCGGATCGTGATCCGCCGCCGCTCCGCGGACTCAGTCCGCGGCGTCACCGAGCAGCTTCTCGACCACGAGCACGTCCTTCCACTCGCCTTCCAGCCGGCCATGGCGACGGTGGACGCCGACCGAGTGCCAACCACAGGCCTGCACGAGCTCGATGCTGGGTCGGTTGGTGGTGAAGATCTTGCCGATCAGCTTGTAGTAGCCCGCGCGTTCCGCCGCCGTCGCGAGCGCGTCCAAGAGCGCCGCGCCGACGCCCCGGCGGCGGGCGCCCGGAGCGACGTACATGGTGGCCTCCCCGATCCCGGCGTAATAGGCGTGGGCGTCGTCGTAGGCGCCGACCTTGGCCCAAGCCACCACCTCGCCGCCGAGCTCGGCGACCAGCGCCGGGCCGCCGCCGGAAATCACCTCGGCCATCTCCGTCGCGCTCTGCTCGCGAGTCTGGAACGTTGCCTGGCGCTCGGCGACGCCCTGGTTGAAGATCTCCGCCAGGTGGCGGGCGTCCTCGGCCCGAGCCGCCCGGATCGCCGGCCGCTCAGATGGACTCTTAGTCATTGGCCGGCAGCCCGCGCCGCAGGTTGCTGACGATCACGGCAACGACGGTGACCAGGTAGATCTGGCCGATCAGCGCCTCGGTGATCGCCAGCGAGCGGCCGACGTCGGTGCCGGCGGTGAAGTCGCCGTAGCCGGTGGTGGTGACCGTGGTGAAGCTGAAGTAGAGGAAGTTCGCCTGGGTCTCCTTGCCGCCCTGGGCGAAGAAATCGGCGTCGCTGAGCGTACCGACGAGCCCGAACGCGAACGCGAACAGCATCCCGAGGAGGAGATAGATGCAGAGCACGCCGAACATCGTGTGGAAGGTCACGCCGCCCACCTGGCGGAAGTCGCGCACGATCCCGTAGGCGATCGCGGCCGGCGCGAGCAGGGCGAGCATCAGGGCGACCGCCCTGCCGGCGTCCTCGCCGAGGTCGCCGGACCACGCGAGCAGCCCCCCGCTGCCGAGGAGCGCGACCGTGGTGACGATCGCCGCGACCCGGTAGAGGAGCAGGTGGGCGCCGGAGATGCGCAGGGCGATGAGCAGCGTCGCGCCCTGGAGCAGGATGGTCACGTAGCGGGTGCCCGGGGCGTCGGCGGCGGCGAGCTGAAACGCGAGGGAGACGAGGATCAGCAGCAGCAGGAGGCCGTAGGCATAGGAGTCCCGCTGGAGCACCTTGCGCACGGCTCACTTCTATACGCCACGCCTCAGACGTAGCCGCCCGTGCCCCGGCCGAGCGGGTAGTAGCCTCCCAGCCCGCATGGCCGACGATGAGTTTCGCGTCGAGGTCCACCTCGACGACCGCACCCACGGATTCCCGCTCGCCGAACGGCTGCGAGCGCGAGACCTCGACGACGAGGTTGAGGAGCGGCTCGGCGATCGCGTGATCGTCACCCGCGACGGCCCCCGCCTCTACGTCTACACGCAGACCGCAGAGGCCGCCCGCGAGGCGGAGCGAATCGTGCGCGAGGTCGTGGCCGAGGACGGGCTGACCGCCGACATCAGGGTACGACGGTGGAACCCCGCCGACCGCTTCTGGCAGGACGCCGACGAGCCCGTGCCCGACGAACCCGAGACGATCCCGCCCGATCTCTCGGAGGAGACGGTCTCATACCCGCCCTTCGTGTACATCGAGGATCACGAGCCCAAGTTCCTGCGCGACCTCGGGCTGTAGTCGCGCCGAGAGCTGAAGACGCTCTACCTGGCGCTTTCTTTCCGCGACGCGGCAATAAAGCGCCAGATCCGCCACCGCGTTCGCGGAGGAACGCCCCATTAGCCGGAGCGAGCACGCCGAGGAGCTACTGGTCGGGCATCGAGCCAAAGCTAGGGCTCGACGGCCTCAAACTGCGTCATCAGGGCGTGGTCCTCGTTGTCGAGCATGTGGCAGTGGATCACGTACCTGCCATGAAGTCGCTGAAGTGCCCCGCGACCACGACGCGGTCGCCTGGTCGACGAAGAAGGTCTCCTGTCGCCTTGGCCGCGCCGGTCGCGCGCGCCTTGTTGCTCGCCGACGCGGGGCCGCCGGCGGCAACCGCGGCCAACGCGACGAGCAACACCCACGCGCCGCCCAACCGCAGGATTCGTGAGTTCATTCGGTTGGTTCCTTCCGCGCGCCCGTGCGGCCCCGCCTGTGCCCTGTGAGTGGTGTCTCGCCCGGCCCCCCGGCTGGACGACCGCGGCAGATCACTACGGGTCGGTAAAGGCCGTAGCATTGCGCCGGGATGAGGGAGCGGCTGACGTTCGCCAACGTCATGTCCCTGATTGCGGTGTTCTTCGCGCTAGGGCGAGGCGCCTACGCGATCAGCCTCGGAAGGGGGACGTGAAGGCGAAGAACATCGCCAAGAACGCGGTGCGCTCGAAGCACATCAAGGCGGACTCGGCGACGGGCGCCGACATCGACGAGAGCACGCTGGACACCGTCCCCACGGCCGAGAACGCCCAGTTCGCCGACGACGCCGACCTCGCCAACGACTCCAACACATTGCAGGGCCTGTTCCCCCTGGACTTCGGGCTCGACTGGGCCGAGGCCGGCCATGTCGATCAGAGCGACAGCGCCTTCTTCCCCGCGATCGCGGGCGATGTCCAGGTGGCGTGCGATGCCACGCCGACCGTGCAGTGGGATGACCTCGACGGAGACGGCGTCGTCACCGACGTCTGGATCAACGGCACCCACGAGGAGCTCCCTGATGGCAACAGCTCGGCCGAGTACCCCGCCTCTCCTCCGAGCGAACACACCGCCGAGATCCACGCGTGGGGCGGCGACGACTCGATCAGCATCATCCACGTCAGCGTTGCCTTCGACGATTCCGCCGACCCGTCGCTGGACAACACCTGCGCGGTCGCCTACTCGGCGCACGAGAACTTCAACTTCGCCAACCTCGTCTCCGCGTCAGCCAGACAGGCTGCGATCGAGCGCCTCGAGGCCCTCAGAGCCGAGCGCGAATCCGGAGTCCACGGCCTGCGGACCCGCTGACGGCCGACCGCTGCGCCCGTCTAGACGTCGTAATACAGCGCGAACTCCCAGGGGTGGGGACGGAGGCGGACCGGGTCGCACTCCTCGCGACGCTTGTAGTCGATCCAGGTCTCGATCAGGTCCTCGGTGAACACCCCGCCCTTGAGCAGGAACCCGTGGTCGGCCTCGAGCGCGTCAAGCGCGTCGTCGAGCGACCCGGGCACGCTCGGGATCGTCTCCAGCTCCTCGGGCGGGAGCTCGAACAGGTCCTTGTCGACGGGCAGTCCGGGATCGAGTCGCTCCTGGATCCCGTCGAGCCCGGCCATCATCATCGCCGAGAAGGCGAGGTAGGGGTTCGCCGTCGGGTCCGGGGGCCGGAACTCGACGCGCTTTGCCTTCTCCGCCGGCGAATACACCGGGATCCGGCAGGCGGCCGAGCGGTTCCGCTGGCTGTAGGCGAGGTTGACCGGCGCCTCGTACCCGGGCACCAGGCGACGGTACGAATTGGTCGTGGGCGCGCAGAACGCCATCAGCGCCCCGCCGTGAGCGAGCAGCCCGCCGATGTAGTTGAGCGCCTCGCGCGAGAGCAGCCCGTAGCCGTTGAAGTCGTACATGACGTTCTCGCCCCCGAGGAACAGCGACTGGTGGACGTGCATCCCCGACGCGTTCTCCTCGAACAGTGGCTTCGGCATGAAGGTCGCCGACTTGCCGGCCTGGCGGGCGACGTTCTTGATCACGTACTTGTAGGTCTGCAGGTTGTCGGCCATCCGCAGCAGCCTGTCGAAGCGCAGGTCGATCTCCGCCTGGCCGCCGGCCGAGACCTCGTGATGGTGGAACTCGCACGGGATCCCCATCTCCTCGAGCACGACCACCATGCGGCCGCGGATGTCGGAGTGGGTGTCGCCCGGCGGGGCGGGGAAGTAGCCCTCCTGGGGGCGCAACGTGTAGCCGAGGTTGGCGTCGCCAACTCGGCCGTTCCCGTTGCCGAACCCAGAGCCGCGATTCCAGAACCCCTGCTCTGAGTCGACCTCGTAGTAGGCCTTGTTGACCGTCTGGTCGAAGGCGACGTGGTCGAAGATGAAGAACTCCGCCTCCGGGCCCATGTAGCACGTGTCGGCGATCCCGGTTTCGAGCAGGTACCCCTCGGCCTTCTGCGCGACGTAGCGCGGATCGCGCGAGTAGGGCTCGCGCGTGATCGGGTCGAAGATGTTGCAGGTGATCGACATCGTCCGCTGTTCGTGGAAGGGGTCGATCACCGCGGTCGACGGATCCGGCACGAGGATCATGTCCGACTCCGAGATCTCCTGGAACCCGCGGATCGACGAGCCGTCGAAGCCGAGCCCCTCCTCGAACGCGTCCTCGTCGAGGCCGTTGATCGACAGCGAGACGTGCTGCCAGGTGCCCGGGAGGTCGGTGAACTTGAAGTCCACCATCCGGACCTCGTGCTCGTGGGCCATGCCGAGCACCTGCTTCGGCTCCGGCTCCGTGGTATCGGCCCACCGCTGGATCGTCAGCGGCGGCGGCGTGTAGATCGGGTTGAGGGACATCTCAGCCCCGCCCCTCGCCGCCGTTGCCGGTCTTCGGCAGCGCCTTGACCAGCTCGTCGAGGCGCTTGCCGGTCAGCGACTCGAGCACCTCCGGGAGCTCGGCGACGATCTTCATCACGTCGCGCGTCACCCGGTGGGCGCCGGTGCCGTCACCGTCGCCGCCGCCGAACATCACGATCCGGTCCGTCTTGGCGAGCGGCTCGGAGACCGCCGCCGCGAGCTGCGGCAGGATCGAGAGCAGCCGATCGGCGATCGCCGCGTCGTTGTAGTGGCCCCAGGCGTTGGCCTTGGCCATCATCGCCTCGGCCTCGGCCATGCCGCGCAGGCGGACTGCGTCGGCTTCGCCGGCGCCCTGGGCGGCCAGCTCCTCCTTGCGCGCCTCGGCGAGCGCCTCGATCCGGCGCGCCTCCGACTTCGCGGGCTCGATCACCTCGGCCTCGAGCTCGTTGACGCGGCGGTGCACCTCCGCCTCCATCAGCTCGATCGCCTTCTGGCGCTCGACGATCTCCACCTGGAGCTCCTGCGCGCGCACCTGCTGCTGGACCACGGCGCGCTGGAGGTCGTACGCGAAGTCGGCCTGGGCGGCGGCCTTCTGCCCCTCCTCCTTGAACGAGGACTTCCGGACTTCGTGGTCGCGCCGCGACTCCTCGATCGCCGTATCCGCGGCGTAGCGGGCCGCCTTCGCCTCGCGCTCGGCCTCGGCCTCCCCCTGGACGGCGTCGCGCTTCACCTGCGCGGTCCGCGGACGGCCGAGGGCCTCCAGGTAGCCCTGCTTGTCCTCGATCGAGCGGATCGTCAGCGAGACGATCTCGAGCCCCATCTTCGAGAGGTCCGGGCCGGCGAGCTCCTTGGTCGCGGCGACGAGCAGCGCCCGCTCGCGGTAGACGTCCTCGATCGAGTGCGCGCCGACCGCGGAGCGGAGGTGACCCTCGACCGCCTGCTGGGCGGTCCGGGCGATGTCGTCGCGCCCGCGGGAGAGGAACTCCTCCGCGGCGAGCTGGATGCCCTCATCGGTGGGATCCACCTTGACCATGCAGACCCCGTCCACCTGGAGGGGGACGCCGTGCATCGAGTACGTCTCTCCCGTGCGGACGTCGAACTGCATCAGCTCCAGCGACAGGCGTTGCACCTTCTCGCGGAAGGGCCGCACGTACGTGCCGCCGCCGCGGACGATGCGGTAGCCGGCGTGGCGGCCCGCGCCCCCCCAGCGGGGGCGCCCGCCCGAGTTGTTCAGGGCCACCGTAGGGGCCGCCCTCGTGTTAA
>JBKPFS010000126.1:0-12619 GCA_046728935.1 Actinomycetota bacterium
CGCCTCTCCTGCTCGAGCGCCATCTGCACCGGGGACACGCCGTCGTCGAAGCTGGTCTGCTGGCCCTTGATGTCGGGGATCCGCACCTCCTCGTCGACGTCGAGCAGGTACTGGATCATCATCATCGCGTGCGTTCGCTCCTCCGCCGCCTGCCGGTAGAAGAACCCGGCGAGGCGGGGCAGCGTCTCGGCGTCGTAGTAGACGGCGGCGCCGATGTATTGCATCGCGGCGCTGAACTCGTTTGCGATCTGGTCGTTGAGCGCGGCGGGGAACGACTTCTCTGGCATCTTCATCCCTTCGGCTTCGGCTTTTCGCTGACGCTAGCGAAATCCCCGAATTCGGCTTTCCGAAGCGGGTCTTAGGCCGTCCTACGTAAATCCCTCGAACGGAACATGCTGCTTTCGCGGCTAAAGCCGCTCACCGACAGTCTCCGCCCAGCGAAACCCGGTCTCGCTCGGCAGCGGATCCATCGGGCTCGTCGCGAGCCCGTCGGGGACCGCGGGGTCGTTGTAGCCCGAGGGCGCGACGTCGTTGGGGGTGTCCGGGTGAAACAGCGAGGCGAGGTACTGGACCTGGCCCCGACCGATCCCCTGCTCGCCCTGGCCGCCGCCATAGATCCGAATCCCCTCGCGTTCGCAGTGCTCGTAGACGCTCGTCAGCTCGCGCAGCGAGCCGAACCTCGAGGGCTTCGAATTGACGGCCCGCGGCTGACGCTCGAGCGCCTCGATGTCGGCGAGCGAGTGAAGGGGCGCGTCCCAGGTGATCCGATCCGCGTGCGGTTCGAGCACCGGCCGGGTCTCGTCGTCGAGATCGGGATCCTCGAGGTAGGCGTCAGGGAAGGCCTCGGCGACGCTGCGATACAGCTCGGGATCGGTCTCGACGTCCACCGGCGTGCCGCGGTAGAGCCCCTTCAGGTCGAGCACGTCGACCTGCGCGATCTCGACCAGCTCGTCGATCAGCTCGTCGTCCCAGTCGTTCTCCGGGTCGAGCTTGAAGCGCAGGCCCGGGTACTTTGCGAGTCGCTTCCTGACTGGCTCGGTCGTCGAGCGGCTCTCCTCTTCGCCGAAGGTGGAGAGCCGGGTCGAGCAGACGAAGTTGAGGGGGCTCGGGTCGCGCTCCACCGCCTCCCAGAGCGCGAGCCCGTTCTGCCGCAGGGCGAGGTCGAGCGCGGCCGACTCGTACGCCCAGCGACGGTAGTGGCGCGACGCCTCGCGCTCGGGCGGGGCGCCCGGGAAGAGGTCCAGCTCGCCGACGAGCTCGCAGAGGTCGCCCAGCGTCCCGGACCCGGTGAAGTCGTGCGCTGGGCCGGCGTCGCGGTGCGCGACGTGGTCGAGCACGTCGTAGACGACGTCCTCCCCGATCCCTTCCTGGCCATCGCCGTGGAGGTGGATGACCGTCGAGGGGCGGGTGAACTCACCATAGGCGCGGTCGTGTCCGGAGAGCTCGTAGCAGTCGATTCGGATCGGCAGTTCGGCGATGCGGTCGTATGCACCCATGGCGGCGGACACTAGCGAGGCCGATCCGCCGGGCCTCGCGAGTTACGATCGGGTCTCCGTTGAGGGGCATTCATGCCCCGCAACAGGCGTGTGAGCGATTTGATGTCCAGGATCACCAACTACGAGTTCGGCCGGATCAGGGTCGACGGGAAGGAGCACACCCGCGACGTGATCGTCACCCCGAATCGGGTGGTCGGCGACTGGTGGCGCCGCGACGGTCATTCGCTCGTGATCGAGGATCTCGATGACGTGGTCGACGACCTGCCCCAGCGGCTGATCGTCGGCTGCGGGCACGACGGTCGGCTGCGGCCCGATCCGAGCGTGGCCGAGGCCCTTGCGCGGCGCGGCGTCGAGATGGAGGCGCTCCCGACCACCGACGCGGTGCGCCGCTACTCCGAGCTCGAGGCGGAGAATCCCGCGGCGGTCGCCGCCGCTCTCCACCTCACCTGCTGAGCGGCGCCGACGGGTCCGCGCCGACCCGTCGGCTCAGCGGTGCTCGGGATTGGGGAAGTCGAAGCGGCAGCCCGCCTCCCACTCCGAGCGCTGGTTTCCGTGCGCGGGGATGCCGCCGGCGTCCTTCAGCATCCGCGCCAGGTGGAGCAGGTTCCAGGTCATGAAGGTCGTGTTGCGATTGGTGAAGTCGTTCATCGGGCCGCCGGACCCCTCGTCGAGGTAGGAGGGCCCCGGGCCGGCCTCGCCGATCCAGCCGGCGTCGGCCTGGGGCGGGATCACGTAGCCGAGGTGCTGAAGCGCGTAGAGCGTCTCGAGCGCGCAGTGCTTGATTCCGTCCTCGTTGCCGGTCACCAGGCAGCCGCCGACGCGGCCGTAGTAGGCGTACTGGCCGGCGTCGTTCAGCAGGTGCGAGTTGCCGTACAGGCGCTCGATGATCTTGGTGCAGACCGAGGCCTTCTCGCCGAGCCAGATCGGCATCCCGAGCACGAGGATGTCGGCGGCCATCACGCCCTCGAAGATCTCCGGCCACTCGTCCTTCTCCCAGCCGTGCTCGGTCATGTCGGGCCAGACCCCGGTGGCGATGTCGTGGTCGATCGCCCTGACGTGATCGACCTCGACGCCGTTTCGCCGCATGATCTCCATCGAGATGTCCATCAGCCCCTGGGTGTGGGATTGATCGGGGCTTCGCTTGAGAGTGCAGTTGATGAACAGGGCGCGCAGATCCGAGTAGTCGGTCTCGCTCGACTCGACCATCTCGATCTGGCGCTCGTTGAGTAGGGCTCGATCGTTCACGTCTCCTCCTGGGTCTGGGTGGTGTCCTGATGTGCCGGCGGCGACCGTACCGTTACGCGCCAGTTGTGCTGGGGCGGATATGCTCGCCGTTTCATGAAGCAACTGACGTTCGTTCGGCCCAGCGAGCTCGAGTGGCGGGAGGTTCCCGAGCCGAAGCTTCGGGACGACGTCGAGGCCCTGGCGCGGCCGGTCGCTGTCGCCACCTGCGACCTCGACCTCGCCCTCGTCCGCGGCGCCGCCCCGGCCGGCAGGGAGTTCGCGTTCGGCCACGAGGGGGTCGCCGAGGTGGTCGAGGTCGGGGACGACGTCGGCACGGTGGCGCCGGGGATGCTTGTCAGCGTCCCGTTTCAGATCTCCTGCGGCCAGTGTCGCCGCTGTCAGCGCGGCGAGACCGGCAACTGCGAATCGGTCGAGTTCCTGTCCAGCTACGGCCTCCCGCTCGGCCCCGATTACGGCGGGCTGGTCTCGGACCTCGTCCGGGTTCCGTTCGCCGACGCGATGCTGGTGCCGGTGCCCGAGGGCATCGAGCCGGCGGCGATCGCGAGCCTCTCCGACAACATCCCCGACGCGTGGCGCACGGTCGGGCCCCAGCTCGAGGCCGAGCCGGGCTCGACCGTCCTCATCTGCGCCGGCGCGGGCTCGATCGCCCTCTACGCGGCGGCGATCGCCGTCGTCCTGGGCTCCGAGCGGGTCGACTTCGCCGGCGGGCGGCCGCACGAGCGCGAGCTCGCGGAGCGACTGGGCGCGAACCTAGTCGACGAGGAGTTCCCCAAGCGCCTCGGGCCGTACCCGATCACCGTCGACGCCAGCAGCGACAAGCGGGGGCTCGGGTGCGCGCTTCGCTCGACCGAGGCCGACGGGATCTGCACCTCGATCGGGATCTACTTCGAGCCCGAGACCCCGGTGCCCCTGCTGGAGATGTACACGAACGGGATCCGCTTCCACACCGGCCGCGTCCACGCCCGCCCGGCGATGGAGCCGCTCCTCGAGCTCGTCCGCGCCGGCGCCTTGCGGCCCGAGCTCGTCACGCGCGAGACGGCCGACTGGGACGACGCGGCTGAGGCCGTCGCGGCCCACTCCGGCAAGCTCGTGATCTCGCGCTAGCTAGAGGTCAGCCGCCAGCACCCGGTTCGCCAGCACACCGAAGGCCTCGATCGCGGTCGCGAGGTCGGCCTCGGATGTGTCCTCCTCCTTCGCGTGGCTGATGCCGCCGATCGACGACACGAACATCATCGCCGCGGGGAGCACACGCGCCACCTCTGCCGCGTCGTGGAGAGCGCCGCTCGTGAGCGCCCGCTCGCGCCCGCCCGCCTCCCGGACGACCTCCTGTGCCAGCGCGACCAGGCGCTCGTCGAAGGGGATGGGGTCGATCCGCCAGACGAGCTCGCTGGTGACCTCGCAGCCGTGCTTCGACGCGGCCTGTTCGCCGAACAGGAGCGCCTCGGCGAGCATCGCCGCGAGCGCCGCTGGATCGGGATTGCGAAGGTCGACCATCAGCTCCGCCTCGCCCGCGACCGCGGTGGGGATGCCGGGACGAAGCGTGAGCACCCCAGTGGTCGCCACGCCCTGGTTTCGCGCTGCGACGCCCTCGATCCGAAGTGCGGCCTCGGCGGCCGCGAGCCCGGCGTCGCGGCGGGCCTCCATCGGCGTCGTGCCGGCGTGTGACGTCTGGCCCGTGAGGCGAAGGCGATGGCGCTCGACCCCCGCGCATCCCGCGACCGCCGCGACGGAGGCCCCCTCCGCCTCGAGCACCGGTCCCTGCTCGATGTGGAGCTCGAGGTAGGCGAGGGGCGTGGAGATCGGCTGCTCCAGGTCGTGCTCGAGGACGGCTTCGACGTTCACTCCGTTCTCGCCCAGGACCTCGCGGAGCGTGCGACCGTCCGCGTCGGTCAGGTCGGCGATCCGCTTCGGGTCGAGGCTGCCCGAGAACGCCGAGCTGCCGAAGAGGCTGCGCCCGAATCGTGCGCCCTCCTCGTCGGCCCAATCGACGAGCGCGAGAGTCCGCGGCGGCCGCTCCCCCGCCTCAGCCCACGCGCGCAGCACCCCGAGCGCCGCCATCACCCCGAGCGCGCCGTCGAGCCAACCGCCGTCCGGCACCGAGTCGACGTGCGACCCGAGGGCCAGACCGGGGTCGGACTCTCCGCGAAGCCAGGCCCAGACGTTGCCGGCGGGATCGCGCTCGGAGGGGAGTCCGATCTCGTCCAGCAGCTCCGCGAGGAACTCGCGCGCCGCGCGCCACTCCTCGCCCCAGCAGAGCCGGCGGGCGCCGTCCGGGCCCCCGGTCCGCGCGTCAAGCTCGCGCAGGTCGGCGATCACCCTGGCGGCGTCGACCGCCGGCCCTTCGCCGCTCACGGCGGCCCTACGCGCTCCCGCCGAAGCGCCTGCCCGAGGCAGTGGGCTCCGCCGCCGCCGAGGGTGAACATCTCGAGGTCGGGGTCGTAGACCTCGAGGCCATGGGCGCGAAGCCGCTGGTTGAGCGTCCGGGCGCGCGCGGGCGAGAGCACGCGCTCGGCGCCGAGCGCCATCGCGTTGGCGCCCAGCCGGAAGGCGTCCTCCGGGGCGACCTCGATGAGCTCGAACCCCTTGCCGCGAAGCCAGGCGACCAGCTCGCGCGTGAGCATCTCCACGCACGCGACCGCGAGGCGGTCCGCGAGGATCGCCAGCAGCACGTCGATGTGGACGAAGCGTCCGGGAAACCGCTCCACGCGGGCCTCCCAGCCGAGCTCCTCGTACCAGCTCTCGAGCTGGCGGGCCGCGGGCTCCTGCGTCCGCTCCCCCCCGCAGCCGATCACCACCGATCCGGGCTCGACGATCATCACGTCGCCTCCCTCGAGGGCTGCGGCGGTCACCATCCTCCAGATCGGGATCCCGGCCCCCTGGTAGAAGCCGATCACCGGCGCGTACTCGCCCCGCCGCCACCACTGCCGAAGCTGGGTCACGACGGCGCCCTCGGGGGTGGTCAGGCTCGAGTCCCGCGCGAACACCTGGTACGGCAGCGCCGGATCGGCCTCGAGGAAGTGACAGCGAACGCCGGCGTCCTCGTAGGCGGCGACCATGTCGCGATGCTGGCGGATGGCCGCGGCCCGGTCGTAACGCCGCCCGCTCTTCAGGGTCGCGCGTGAGATCTCGCTGGTCTCGAGCCAGCGGAAGTTGTCCGGCGGGGACAGCAGGACGTCGTGCAGCCGGCCGTGCTCGGAGTCGACGCCCCACGGGATCGGGCTCGCCTCGGCCTCCGGGTCCATCGGCATCGGCGCGCCGGTCATTCGACCACCACCCTGACGGTCCGCAGGGACCGATCGCTCGCGCCCCGGACCATGCCGCCGTGGGCGATGCTGTCGGCGATGTACTCGAGGGTCGGGAGCTGGAGGCGCTCGCCCGGGAGCACGTTCGGAACCCCGGGCGGATAGGCGGCCAGCGACTCGGCCGCGATCCGTCCCTCGGCGGCGTCGAAGTCGACGACCTCCTGCGGGGCGAGGAAGGCCTCGCGCGGGGAGAGCTCGGTCGCGCCCCAGGGCGGCGGCTCCGCGAATGGCCCGCTCGGCGCCTCGGGTCCCTCTCCGAGGGCCTCGATCGCGTAGCGGAGGGCCGCGACCAGGCGCGCGCCCGTGCGCTCCGCGTGCTCGCCGATCCCGAACACGGCGACGACGACGTTCTCGGCGAAGAGCTCGAGGTGGATGTCGTCGTGCTCTCGCATCAGCCGTGCGATCCGGTGGCCGGTCGCGCCGGTTCCCCTGACGTCGACGACGAGGCGAAGCGGATCGTAGGCGTGCACCCCGGGCCGGCCGGCAAGGCGCTCGTCGAGGACGTCGAGCCCGGGGATCGCGCGGATCTCCTCACGCAGCCGGCGCAGCGAGGCCACCGTCTCACCCAGCAGCGCCTCGCCATTGCTCGCCGCCTGACGGCGGGCGGCGTCGAGCGAGGCGGTGAGGAGCGCGTTGGGGCTAGTCGACTCGACGAGCGTCACGGAGCGGTCGACCACCGCCGGGTCGACCAGCTCCGAACGGCCGAGGTGGAGGATCGCCGACTGGGTGATGCTGCCGACGATCTTGTGGGTCGATGACAGCACCACGTCGGCGCCGCACTCGAGCGCGGAGGTCGGCAGCTCGGTGGAGAAGCGAAGGTGCGACCCCCAGGCCTCGTCCACGACCAGCGGCACGCCGCGCGCGTGAGCCACCTCCGCGAGACCCGCCACGTCGGCGACCGCACCGAAGTAGGTGGGGGAGACGACGAGCGCAGCGACGGCGTCGGGCTCGGCGTCGAGCGCGCCCGCGAGCGTGTCCGGGGCCAGGCAGTGCCCCACGCCGAGCTCGGGGTCGAGCTCGGCGGCCGCCCATCGCGGCCGCAGGCCGGAGAGCACCAGCCCGTCGATGATCGAGGAGTGGACGTTCCGCTGCACCGCCACCCGCTCGCCGGAATGCGCAAGCGCGAGGCAGATGGCGTGGTTTCCCCCCGAGCCCCCGTTGACGAGGAACCAGCTGCGCTCGGCTCCCCAGGCGTCGGCCGCGAGCCGCTGCGCGAGCTGGAACGGCGTCTCGGCCGCGTCGGGGCCGACGTCGATCCCCTCGATTCCAGCCGGGACGTCCAGTCGCAGCACCTGCGCGCCGAACGCCTCGAGCAGTCCCGGGTCGGCGCCCCCGCCCCCTTTGTGCCCCGGCACGTGGAAGCGGCCCGGATCCCGGGCCGCGTAAGCGACGAGCGCGTCGAGGTACGGGGTGGCGGCCTGCTGCACGCCCCGCAAGCTAGTACGCGACGCGCTAGCCGGTCCCGCAGCGGCCAGAGAGTCGTCCGGCGGCGCCGAGTGCGCCTGCTACCGTTGCCACGGTCCTCGATGGACGACGACGACCGACCTCCGAGTACCAGTACACACCCGTGGCCCGCTGAGCGATGAGCGCAGTTCTGCTCGTCCTGCTGCTCCTTCTCGTCGCCGTGAACGGCGTCTTCGTCGCCGCGGAGTTCGCGCTCGTTCGGACCCGCCGCGGGCGAATCGAGGAGCTCGCCAAGGAGGGTGAGGCCGGCGCCGAGGAGGCGCTCGCCCAGATTGAGCGCATCGACGAGTCGCTGTCGGCCTGCCAGGTCGGGATCACGATGGCGTCGATCGGAATCGGCTTCCTCGGCGAGGCCGCCCTCGCCGACCTCTTCAGGCCGCTGCTCGACGACACCGGCGCCCACGCCGTGGCGGCGCCGATCGCCGGGGTGATCGCTTACGCGCTCGCCACGTCGCTGCACATCACGGTCGGCGAGCAGGTGCCCAAGATGCTCGCGATCACCCGGCCCGAGGCGGCCGCGCGCCATCTGGCGAGGCCGCTCGCTTTCTTCCGCGTCGTCAGCGCTCCGTTCACCCTCGCGCTGACCGCGGTGTCGAACGCGATCGTTCGGTTGTTCGGGGTCAATCCCCGCGACCTATCCGAGAAGCACAGCACCGAGGACGTCAAGGACATCATCCGGGCGTCGGCCAAGGGAGGCACCCTCGACCCCGGCGAGGCCGTGATGCTCGGCGGGGTGTTTCACCTCCACGAGCAGGAGGCGCGCGAGGTGATGACGCCGATCCCGGCGGTCGTGACCGTGAACGCCGACGAGACGGTCGAGGAGGGACTTCGCCGCTGCGTGTCCTCCGGTCACACCCGGCTCGTCGTGGTCGAGGACGACAACCCGGACAAGGTCCGCGGCATAGTCCACAACAACAGCCTCGCCCGCCTCTATATGAATGCGGGCTCCGACGCCTCGATCGAGCCGGCGGTGCGCGAGGTCCCTGTCTTTCCGGAGACGAAGCCGCTCGACGACCTGCTGGCGGAGCTCCAGCGGCAGCGAAGCTCGCTCGGGGTCGTCTCCGACGAGTACGGCCGCACGGTCGGGATCGTCACCGTCGAGGACATCCTCGAAGAGGTCGTCGGCGAGATCGAGGACGAGACGGATCCCCGCGCGACCGCGCTGCGCCGGCTCACCGACGGCGACTGGTACGTCCGCGGCCACGTGCCGCTGGGCGACCTGGAGGACGCGGGGATCGAGCTGCCCGTCGACTCCGACGCCTTCAACTCCGTCGGCGGCTACGTCTTCTCCGAGCTTGGCCGGCTGCCCAAGCGCGGCGACAAGATCCAGGCGAACGGCTACGAGATCCGTGTGGAGTCGGTGCGTGACAACCGGATCATCGCCGTGCGGATCCACCCGGTCACAGCCGAGCACCGCGCGGTGCCGAGCGCGGCCACCGAGACGGGCCGTCGCACGCCGGGGACCGAGCCCACGAGGCCGTAGAGACGCTCTCGAACCGCGCTCGGAGCGTGATTCCGGGCGGCGGGCTTCCGTCCGCGGCGGGTTCTAGCTTGCTCTCAGTCCCAGACAGCGACCACCGGGGCAGGTGCGGTATGTGGGTCCTGAGGCTCACCGACAAGCAGCTCGAAGTCCTGAGGGCGATGCTTCGCTCGGAGGATCACCTGGGGCCGGCGCTGCGCGGAGCGCTCGAGGCGATGGAGCTGGCCCGCTGGGACGATCTCCCCGACGCCCACCTTCCGTGGGATCGGGTGGCCGAGGAGGCGCGCCGGCAGGGCGTCTCCGAGGCGGAGGTCGTCTGGGATCTCTGCGGGCGGCACGCCGAGCCGCGCTACTAGAGAGGGCTGATGCGGGTTATGCGCGCACGCGGATGCCCGCCGCATGCCGTCGCACGCGCCTAACCCCCCATCAACCCTCTAGCTCAGTCGTAGGTGTAGAAGCCGTCGCCGCTCTTGCGGCCGAGCTTGCCGTCGCCGATCAGCTCCTCGATCCGGCCTGGGACGGCGTGCGCCGGGTCGCCGGAGTCCGAGTGCAGGCTCTCGCCGATCGCCGCGGCGACGTCGAGTCCGATGAAGTCGAGCAGGCGGAGCGGCCCCATCGGGTGCCCGGCGCCCAGGCGCATGCAGGCGTCGACGTCGGCCGCGCTCATCCCCGTTCGCTCGAGCACGCGCACGGCGTCGAAGAGGTAGGGGAAGAGCAGCCGGTTGACCACGAACCCCGGCTGGTCGGGGACCTCGACCGTGGTCTTGCCGAGCGCCCGGCACCACTCGCGCGCCCGCTCCGCGATGCCCTCCCGCACCCCTTCCGGCAGGCAGAGCTCGACCAGCTCCATGCGGGTGACCGGGTTGAAGACGTGGAGGCCGAAGACGCGCTCGGGGTGCCCGCTTCGGCGCCCCAGCTCGCCGACGGAAAGCGCCGAGGTGGACGTCGCCAGGTCGCCCTCGGGGCAGGCCTCGCCCAGCTGGCCGAGCAGCTCGGCCTTCGCGTCGGCGTCCTCGATGATCGCCTCGATGATCAGGTCGCAGTCGCCGAGATCGCCAAGGTCGGTCGTCACCCGCACCCGGTCCGGTGAGCCTCCGTCGACCTTCGTGGTCAGCGACTGGGCCTCCTCCTCGGCGCGCCACGCCGAGGCGTCGCTGCGCGCCCAGAGCCTGACGTCGCCTACCTGGGTCGCGCAGGCGGCGAGGCCGCAGCCGATCACGCCGCTGCCGGCGACGGCGACGTGCTCGTATCCGTCGGGGGCGCTCATCCGCGCCGCCTTCCTATCACGCGACGGCCTTCGCCGGGTGGCCGCGCGGTCGCCACAGCCCGTTGACTGACCAGTCAATCCATCGAGTATCGTTGTGGTCAGGCTTGCAACCGGCGCCTCGAGGCGCCACTTAACCGACGGAGGCATCCCCATGGCGTCCAACAACGGTGGCACGTTCCAGGGCCGCGAGGTCGTGATCGTGGAGGCGGTGCGGACACCGGTCGGCCGCGGTCACGAGGAGAAGGGCTACTACAAGGACGTCCATCCCTCGAACCTCCTCGCGAAGACCTACAGCGAGCTGATCGACCGCTCGGGGATCGACGCCGCCGAGGTCGAGGACGTGGTGGCCGGCTGCGTGCAGCAGTTCGGCGAGCAGGCGTTCAACATCGGCCGCAACGCGTGGCTCGAGGCCGGGCTTCCGATGACCACGCCCGCCACCACCGTCGACCGGCAGTGCGGCTCGGCCCAGCAGGCGGTCAACTTCGCCGCCGCGCTGATCGCCTCCGGAGTGCACGACGTCGCCATCGGCGGCGGCGTGGAGCACATGGGTCGCATCTCCTTCGCCGACGGGCTCGCCGTCCAGCAGGAGCACGGGATGGCGTTCACGCCCGAGCTCATGGAGCGCTACAACCTCGTCCCGCAGGGGATCTCGGCGGAGCTGATCGCCGACAAGTGGGAGATCCCCCGCTCCGAGCTCGACGAGATCGGCCTGCGGTCCCACCAGCTGGCCGCCAAGGCCACGGAGGAGGGGCGCTTCGAGCGCGAGATGATCCCGATCTCGGTCAACGGCGACACCTATGTCACCGACCAGGGCATCCGGCCCGACACCAGCCTCGAGAAGCTCGCCGAGCTGAAGCCGGCCTTCAAGGAGGACGGCAAGATCACCGCCGGCAACTCCTCGCAGGTCTCCGACGGCGCTGCCGCGGTGCTGCTGATGACGCGCGAGAAGGCCGATGCGCTCGGGCTGGAGCCGCGCGCGCGAATCGTCGACCAGACGACCGTCGGCGTCGACCCGGTACTCATGCTCACGGGGCCCATCCCGGCGACCCGAAAGCTGCTCGACCGCAACGGGATAAAGATCGGCGACATCGACCTGATCGAGATCAACGAGGCGTTCGCCTCCGTGATTGCGGCCTGGCGGCGTGAGCTCGAGCCCGACATGGACCGGGTCAACGTCAACGGCGGCGCGATCGCGATCGGGCACCCGCTCGGCTCCACCGGCGCCCGGCTGATCACCACGCTGCTGCACGAGATGGAGCGGGCCGACAAGGAGACCGGCCTAGTGACGATGTGCTGCGGCGGCGGGCTCGGCACCGGCACGCTGATCGAACGAACGTAACTCCGCCGACGTTCTCCGCTTCGCGTCCGCGCGCGGCTTCGCCGCGACCGCTCACTGCGCTCGCTGAGCGGGTTAGGGCCTGTTTGCCTTACCCGGCAGGCCGTAAGCACTTAGCGGTGGCGCGATCAAGTGCCCGCCGCCGGGGCTCGTGGAGGCGGGCAGGCTCGCGCACCGCTATGGCTCGGACGAGTGCGGGGTGCGTTGAGAGCCAATACGCTGCCGCGCCGTGAGCCGCCCCGCCGCGCTCGATCGGGTTCAGGTCGCCGCGTTCGGCGACTCGATGGACGAGCTCGCCGAGCAGGCGCGAGCCTCGGAGGCCGCCAGGCGAACGATCTGCTTCTACGCCACGGTTCGCACCTACGCGCCGCTGTGGGAGATACACGGCTTCGGCGACTCCGCCGCGGCGGTCGGCGAGTCGTTTCGCGCGGGCGACCTCGCCGCGATGCCGGCTCACGTGCCGGACGAGATGGTCGATGCGTACTGCGCCGCGGGCCCGCTCGACAAGGTGAGGGAGCGGGTCGAGCAGGTCGCCGAGCGCGGCGACGGGATCTTCCTCACCCCGCCGACCTACTTCCTGGCGCCGGAGGAGATCATCGAGTACCAGCGGCGGATCGTCGACGGCTTCGCACCGGGGGGCTGAGTAACGGTCGGGCGGCAGCCCGGACTCAGCACACCCCGCTTGGAGATCTCGTTCGACAACCTGCTGATAGTCGTCGCCGCGGGCTTCGCCGCGCCTCTCGCCCTCGGCCTGTTCCCGCGAGTCCGGTTGCCCTCCGTCGTGCTCGAGATCGTGATCGGGATCGTCATCGGGCCGGCGGTCCTCGGCTGGGTGGAAGTCGACGAGCCGGTGGAGGTGCTCTCCGTGGTCGGGCTCGCCTTCCTGCTCTTCCTCGCCGGGCTCGAGATCGACCTCTCCGCCCTGCGCGGAGCGCTGCGGCGAGTCGCGTCGGTCGGGTTCGCCGACTCGCTGGCGCTCGCCCTCGCCCCCGGGCTCGTCCTCGACCAAGCCGGCATCGCCGACGAGCC
>JBKPFS010000127.1:0-12384 GCA_046728935.1 Actinomycetota bacterium
TACTTGACCTGCACGCGCTCGAGCTCGTGCGACCCCGGGCGCGAGAAGATTAGGTCGAAGTCCCAGTCCTCGCCGTAGGGAATCGCGATCCGGTAGCCGCGACGGATCAGGTCCCGCGCTACCTCGAGCTCCGCTCGATCGCCCTTCAGTTTCAAGGGAGCCATTGCTTGCCTTCTGGTGCTGCGAGCACCGCCTTCATCGCCGCCTTTGCCACCTGGTTCGCCGTCGACGCCCTACTGGAGCTCGCCTCGCCGCTGGGCCCGCGGCTGGAGGCGATCACCGGCTTATCGCGATCGTCGTCCTGCTCGTCGTCCTCAACTGGTTCGTGCACAGCGTCTACTGGACTGGGTGGATCTCCAGCCACCATCGCCGCCGCCGCCGGCTGCTCGCCGCAACCGGGCTCGCGGCCACGCTCGGGCTGGTCGCGCTCGGATTCACCAGCGTCTACCGGGAGGGCTTCGAGGTCGTGCTCTTCCTCCAGGCCCTCAAGTACCAGTCCGGCGGCGGCGTGGTCGTCGAGGGGCTCATCGCCGGCCTGGTGGCCACCGCGGTGGTGGGCATCGCGATCTTCGTCGTCGGGCGGCGACTCCCATACCGGCGCATGCTCGTCCTCACCGGCGTGCTCGTCGGCTGCGTGCTCGTCGTGATGACCGGGGGCACCGCCCTCTCCTTCCAGAGCCTCGGCTGGCTTCCCAGCCATCCGCTTCCCTTCGACCTCCCCGTGTGGCTCGGCTCCTGGTTCGAGATCTACTCCACCTACGAGACGGTCGGCGGCCAGCTCGCGGCCGCCGGCTTCGTGATCGGCTCCTACTACCTCGCACGCTACCTCCGCGTTACCCGGCCGGCGAGGGCGGGCGCTCCCGCCGCCCGGAAGGCGGACGCGCGGCCCGTCGCGGCGCCCGACTTCTCCTGAGCGGCGCCGCCCGCTCCAGCTCTGACCGCCGGGCCTTCATGGCCCTTTCATCGCCCCTCCATAGAAATGGGGTGAAGCGACCGGAAGGGCACCATGGAGGCGAGGAGACACCTGATCGGATGCGCTGCAGCGGCCCTCGTGGCGGCGCTTCTCGGCGCGTGCGGCGGCGACGATGCGACCTCAGCGTCCGGCTCGGCCGCGGCGGCGAGCTCAACCGAGATCCGGCAGCCGGGCCTGAACACACTGAGCAAGGCAACGCGCGCCAGGCTCGCGCCGGACAGCCAGCGCGTCGACCTCGAGATGCCCTCCTTCTCAAACCCGACCGAGGTCACAAATCCCCTCTTCCCGATCAGCGAGCTCGAGTCCGTCGTGATCCTCGGCGAGGTGGAGGGGGAGCCGCTCAAGGTGGAGACCACGCTCCTGCCCGAGACCAAGACCGTGGTGTGGAACGGCCAGCACATTGAGGCGCTCCAGTCCCAGTTCCTCGCCTATCTGCGCGGGCGCATCACCGAGTCCGCGATCGACCTCTACGCGCAGGCGGACGACGGATCGGTGTGGTACTTCGGCGAGGACGTGGTCGACTACGTGAATGGCCACGCCGACACCACCGAGGGCACCTGGCACGTCGGCGTCGACGGCCCCGCGGCGATGATCATGCCCGCCGAGCCGCAGGTGGGCGACGTCTATCGCACCGAGAACATCCCCGGCGTCGCCTTCGAGCAGGTGACCGTGCGCAGGGTCAACAAGACCGTGGACGGTCCGGCCGGGCCGATCGAGGGCGCGATGGTCGGCGTCGAGCTCCACCAGGACGAGCGGGCGCTCGAGCCGAAGACCTTCGCGCCGGGCCACGGTGAGTTCTACTCGGGCACCCCGCACGACTTCGAGGCCAACGCCCTCGCGGTTCCCGCCGATGCGCTCTCCGAGCCCGTGCCCACGGAGCTCGAGACGCTCGCCAGCGGCCCGATCGACCTCTCCGAAGCCGCCCAAGCCGGCGATTGGAGCGCCGCCGCGGCTGGTCTGGACGACCTCAAGGACGCGTGGTCTACCTACCGGGCGGATCCCGTCCCCGAACGCCTGGCCGCGGAGATGCAGGGCGCCCTTCACTCACTCGCCCAGGTCGTCGACGCTCGTGACGCCGCACAGGTGGCGCAGAGGGCGCTTGACGTCGCCGGCGGGAGCCTCGACCTCCAGCTGCGCTACCGACCGCGCGTCGAGGTCGACGCTTCCCGCTTCGGGATCTGGGCTCGGCGGCTCGAGGCCGATGCGCAGGCGCACCGCACGGGCGCCGTCACCGGAGACGTGACCGCGCTCGAGTTCATCCGCGAGCGGCTTCCGCCCTCGACCGCGGACGGCAACCGGGTCGATGACCAGCTCCGCTACCTGCGCGCCGTCGCCGACGCGGAGGAGTTCGCGGTCGCGGCGGACGAGGCGACACGGCTGCGCGGGACCCTCGCCGCGCTGGACTAGCCACCGCCTCGCCCGGGGCTACTCGTCCGGCGGGTGCCTGAGCGCGCCGATCAGCGGTAACCCCAGCAGCAGGAGGATCAGGATCGCGGCGACGGTGAAGATGTCGAAGCCGTACTCGATCGCCACGGCGGCGGTCATCCCGCCGAAGAGCACGCAGAAGCTGATCCCAGCGATCAGGAGCGCTGAGCGAACGGTCGGGTCCACGGGGTCAGTAGACCGGGTAGGGCGGCTCGATCGTCCGCTCGCGATAGCGGTTGGCGAACAGCCTGATTGCCGCGAGGCCGAAGATGAATCCCCCGACGTGGGCGAAGTAGGCGACCCCCCCGCTGCCGGCGACGTCGGGGATCGCCGTCTGCCCGATAGCCGGCACGAACTGGAGCAGGAACCAGATTCCGAGCATCACGAACGCCGGCACCTCGACCAGCGTGACGAAGAAGATGATGAAGATCAGGGTCAGCACCCTGGCTTGGGGATGGAGCAAGGCGTAGCCGCCGAGCACGCCGGCCACCGCTCCGCTGGCGCCGATCGTGGGTCCCGTCGCCCCGGTATCAAGGAGCGCCTGCGAGTACACGGCGATCAACCCCGCGAGGACGTAGAAGAGGATGAACCGCCCGCGTCCCATCGCGTCCTCGACGTTGTTGCCGAAGATCCACAGGAAGAGCATGTTGCCCGCCAGGTGGAGGATGCCGCCGTGCATGAACATCGAGGTGAACACGGTCACCCACCAGGCCGCCTGGTCCAACGGGATCGGCTTCGCGTTGAACCCCTGCGCCGCGGCTTCCTCCGCGAACGCCTGCGCCCTGCGAAGCTCGGGCGTTCCCTCGCAGACCACCTCCGCCTCGGCTTGGGCATTGGTGCGCGGCACCGCCCCGAGGAAGCACTTGTCCTCGCTCGGATGGGTGATCCGGTACGGGATCGCCCCGTAATCCAGCGCGCTCTGGTCGAGGGCGCTGAATCCCGCCTGATTCAGCTGGCGGTCGGTCGGGAACTGGGTCTGCCAGATGAAGGCCGCCACGTTCGCGACGATCAGGAGCACCGTCAGGATCGGGAAGCGATCCGTCGGGATGTTGTCCTTGAGCGGGATCAAGCCGGGGCAACACTACGGGCTTGTCACACTTGGACCATGACCACTAGGTCGCCGAGGACGGCCGATCCCTGGCGCGATACGGACGTGATCGACTCCCGCGCGCCGCCCTTCAACCAGGCGGTTGTGGGCACGGTGGCGCTCCTCGGCGTCGTCTTCGGGTGGCCGCTCGCCTGGGCGCTCATGGGCGCGCAGCTCGCGATCGGCGTCACCCTCGGTCGTCGCTTCTGCATCACCTGCCTCGCGTACTTCGGCATCGTCCAGCCGCTTCTCGGTGAGGGTGAGCTCGAGGACTCGCGCCCGCCGCGGCTCGCCAACGTCATCGGCGCGACCTTCCTGCTCACTGCCGCGCTCGCCTGGTGGCTCGGCGCCGAGGCGGTGGGAATCGCGCTGGGCGCGCTCGTCGCGGCCCTGGCCCTGCTCGCGGCCTCGACCGGGTTCTGCGCGGGCTGCGAGATCTATCGGCTCGGGGCCCGGCTGCGGGGGATCTCTCCCCGCCACTATGGACGCCTCGACCCCGCCGACCTGGCCGGCCTCGGCGGGCACCGGCGCACCTACGTCGAGTTCACGCACCCGCTGTGCGCCGAGTGCGCGGAATGGGAGCGCCGCCTCGCGGACGAGCCGCTGATTAAGCTCGACGTCCGCGAGCGCCCCGACCTCGCGCGCAAGTACGCGGTCGCGATCGTGCCAACCGTGCTCGCCGTCAACGCGGACGGCGCGGTCCTAGAGCGCCTCGCGCCTTAGGCTGCTGCCCATGACCGACGCCTTCCACGTCGCCCAGGTCAATGTCGCGTTGCCGCGGGAGCCGCTCGACTCGCCCGCGCTGGCGGAGTTCGTCGCCAACCTCGAGCCCGTGAACGCTCTTGCCGACGCCGCGCCGGGCTTCGTCTGGCGACTCCAAGACTCGAGCGGCGACGCCACGTCGATCCGCGCCTTCGACGACGGGCGGCTGATCATCAACATGTCGGTCTGGGAGTCGATCGAGGCCCTGTGGCGTTTCGTCTACGACGGTCGCCATTTGGAGGTCATGCGCCGTCGCCGCGAATGGTTCACTCGCATGGCCGAGTCCCATCTCGCCCTGTGGTGGATCCCCGCGGACGAGATCCCCTCCATCGCCGAGGCCGAGGAGCGGGTCGACCATCTGCGCGCCCACGGTCCAACCCCGTTCGCGTTCACCTTCAAGCAGCGGTTCCCCGCACCGGGCGCCGAGCCCTCGCTGGAGCCGATCGCCGACGGCCGCGAGCCCTGCCCGGCCGGCTGAGCTCTACGCGGCCGCCGCGCGACGCTCGGAGACCTCGCGGGCCGACTCGTCCGCGTGGTAGGAGCTGCGGACGAGGGGGCCGGAGGCCACCGACTCGAAGCCGATCTCGTAGGCGGCGTCCCGGAGGGCGTCGAACTCGTCCGGGTGCCAGTAGCGCTCGACGGGCAGATGGCGCTCCGTGGGCCGCAGGTACTGGCCCACGGTGAGTATCTGAACGCGGTGCTCCCGCAGGATCTCGAACGCCTCGACCATCTCGTCGAACGTCTCGCCGAGGCCGACCATGAGGCCCGACTTGGTTACGACCTCGTCGCCCGCCATCTCCTTCGCGAGCCGCAGGACTCGGCAGGAGCGCAGGAAGTCGGAGCCGCGGCGCGCTCGCGGATAAAGACGCGGGACGGTCTCGACGTTGTGGTTGAAGACGTCGGGGCGCTCGTTGATGACGCGGGCGAGCGGCATCTCCTGCCCGCGGAAGTCGGGGGTCAGCACCTCGACCTTGCACTCCGGGGCGAGCATCCTGATCGAGCGGATCACGCCGACGAAGGCGCCGGCGCCGTAGTCAGGGAGATCGTCGCGGTCGACCGAGGTGACGACCGCGTGCTGCAGACCCATCTGCTGCACCTGGCGCGCGACGCGCAGGGGCTCGAGCGGGTCGTTCCAGGTCGGCACACCCGTCTGGACGTTGCAGAAGCCGCACCGGCGGGTGCAGACGTCGCCGAGGATCATGAATGTGGCGGTGCCCCGCTCCCAGCACTCGCCGACGTTGGGGCAGTTGGCCTCCTGGCAGACGGTGTGCAGGTTGTCCGCCTCGATCGTCTGCTTCAGGCGGCGGTAGTTCGGCCCGCCCGGGGCCGGGACCTTGAGCCAGGGAGGCTTGCGGGCGCGGAATGGGAGGCCGCCGTTCGTCTTCGCGCCGCCGGGGTTGGCGCGCGAGCGGGTGACGTGGATGCGCTCCGCCGCCCCCGTGCCGTTGCCGTTGGTGCTCACCGCGGCCACGCTCCTACCGTACCGGGGCCGCGGCGTCGGCCGCGAGCGCCGCGGTTCCCTCGACCCGGTTCGCCAGCTCGGAGGCGGCAAGCTCGGCCGGGATGCGCTCGTACACCTCGGCGAAGCGACGGGCGAGCGCGCTCGCGAACTCGTCCAGATCCTGTTCGGCGCCCAGCTCGCGGCACACGGATGACATCTGCACCGCCTCGATCCCGCAGGGGACGATCCACTCGAACGGCTGGAGGCCGTTGTTGACGTTGATCGCCAGCCCGTGCGTGGTCACGCCGCGGTTGACGTGGATGCCGATCGAGCCGATCTTGCGCGCCTCGCCGGCAGGCGGCGGATCGCCGTTCGTCCACACGCCCGTAAGGCCCTCGATCACCCGCGCCTCGACGCCCCATTCCCCGAGCGTGCCGATCATCACCCGCTCCATCCGGCGGATGTAGTCGTGGACGTCGTCGCCGTAGGGCTTCAGGCTCACGATCGGGTAGGCGACGAGCTGGCCCGGCCCGTGGTATGTGACGCGGCCCCCGCGATCGGTGTCGGTGACCTCGATCCCCTGCATCCGGTACCAGTCCTCGCCCATCGGCAACTCGCCCGACTGCGTGCGCCGCCCCATCGTGTAGACGGGGGGATGCTCGAGGAGGAGCAGCAAATCGGGTACCTCACCGGCGTGGCGCGCCTCCTCGAGCCGCTTCTGCGCTTGGCGCGCGTCCTCGTACGGCACCAGGCCGCAGCGAACGACCGCGATCTCGTCCATCGACACCTTAGTGGGGCCTCTCACAACGTTTGGCTGAAATGACGGCCCCAGATCGCCGCCATGCTGCGTCCTCAGTCGCCCGAGTAGCGCTGCTACTCGGGCTCCCTGCGTCCTTCCCTGTCGGCGCCTGGGTCTCGTCATTTCCTGGCCAACGTTATGAGACACCCCACTCGTGTGTCACCCCGCGACCGGGGCGGCCGCGGCGTCGAGCCGCTCGCTGGCGAGGGCCCGCGCGGCGTCGAGGGGCGTGATTCGGCGATGCTCGGCGGTCTCGAGAATGCGCGTGACGGTGTCCTCGATCCCGAGCACGAGCTCGGTCGCCCGCCCCTCCGAGTAGCCCTTGATCTCCATGTAGACGTGGATCAGACCGCCGGCGTTGGCGATGAAGTCGGGCGCGTAGAGGATCCCGCGTTCGGCCAGGTGCGTCGCGAGCCCCTCGTCCGCGAGCTGGTTGTTCGCGGACCCGCAGACGACCCGGCAGCGAAGCGAGTCGACGTTGGAGGCGTCGATGGCGCCGCCGAGCGCGCACGGGGCGAGCACGTCGCAGGCCGTCAGCATCGCCTCGTCGGGCGCGACCCAGCGTGCGCCGAGCTCGTCCGCGAGCGCCCGCCGCTGCGGGACGATGTCGGAGACCACGAGCTCGGCGCCGGCGCTCGCGAGCCGCCGCCCGAGCCGCGCGCCGACATGGCCGAGGCCGACCACTGCGACGCGCCGCCGATCGAGGTCCGGGCTGCCGAAGGCCTGGGCGCAACAGGCGCGCATCGCCGCCTCGATGCCGAGGGCCGTGAACGGGCTCGGATCGCCGGACCCGCCGCGATCCTCGGGCAGCCCGGTGAGGTGGTGGGTGCGCTCGGCGATCACCACCAGGTCCTCCGGCGAGATGCCGACGTCCTCGGCGGTGATGTAGCCGCCCTCGAGCGATTCGACCAGGTCGCCGAAGTCGAGCAGCGCCGCCCGGCGCCGCTCCGCCGCGACAACCTCGCCCGGCGGGGCGCAGATCACGCCCTTGCCGCCGCCCAGGTCGAGGCCCGCCGCCGCCGCCTTGTAGGTCATTCCCATCGCCAGGCGCAGGGCGTCGCGGCAGGCGTCGATCGTCGCTGGATAGCTCCACAGGCGCACGCCGCCGAGCGCTGGCCCGAGGGTGGTGGAGTGGATGGCGACGATCGTGTACAGGCCGCTCCGCGCGCCGCGGCAGACCGCGAGCTGCTCGTGCTCGAAAGGCACCGGCGCGATGTGCGGGGCGCCGTTCGTCTCGGGAGCGGCGGACTCCGCCGTCGCCGAGGAGGTGGGGCGCCCGTTCGTCGGCTTTCCGACCGCGACAGCCATCACTCGACCTCATCGCCTTCGAGCCGCGCCTTGATTCGCGACAGGAACCTCGCCGCCGTCGCGCCGTCCAGCGCCCGGTGGTCGAACGAGAGCGGCAGGAAGGCCATCGGGCGGATCGCGATCGAGTCGCCATCGGGCCCCTCGACCACCACCGGCCGCTTGACGATCGCCTCGAGGTCGAGGATCGCCACCTGGGGTTGGTTGATGATCGGCGTCGCCAGCACCGCGCCGAACTGCCCCGGGTTGGTGATCGTGAACGTGCCCCCGTGGACCTCGTCGGGCTGAAGTTGCTTCGAGCGCGCACGCGACGCGACGTCCTCGATCGCCGCCGCGATGCCCTCGAGGCTCAGCCGCTGGGCCTTCGGGATCACGGGCACGATCAGCCCCTCCGGCTCGAGGGCGACCGCGATGCCCAGGTTGACGTCGTCGTGGTAGACGATCTCAGAGCCCTCGATCGAGGCGTTCAGGATCGGGAACTCCTGGAGCGTCTCGACGGTCGCGCGCGCGACGAACGCGAGATACGTGAGTTTCACGCCCCGCCGCGCCATCGCCTCCTTGAGCTGGGCCCGCCGCGTGGCAACGCGCCACATGTCGACCTCGACGATCGTGGTGACGTGCGCGGAGGTTCGCCGGCTCTCCACCATGTGCTTGGCGATCGCCTCGCGCATCGGCGACATCGGCTCGCGCCTGCCCGGTGCGAGCTCCCCTACCGGCTCGCCGCGCGCGGCGGGCGCCGCCGCGGGCTCCGGCTCGGGCTTCGCCGGCTCCTCGGGCCGGTAAGGCGACTCGATGTGAAGCGGTCGTTCCGGGGGCGCAGGAGCCTCGGCCTCGGCGGCGCCGCCGTTCTCGATGAACGCGAGCACGTCCTTCTTGCGCACTCGGCCGCCGATCCCGGTGCCCCGCACCTGGTCCAAGTCGACCCCGTGCTTGTCGGCGATCCGGCGTACCACCGGCGAGTAGAAGCGCGACCGATCGGCCTCGCCGTTGCCACCGGCCTCAGCGGCTGCCGGCGCCGGCGCGGGCGGATGGTCCTCGTCGGGATGCGCCTCGCCGGGCTTCGCCCCGACGTCGATCTCGGCCATCGGCTCGCCGACGGGGATCGTCTCGCCGGGCTCGGCGATGATCTTGGCCAGCCGACCGCTCGCCGGCGAGGGGATCTCGACGTCGACCTTGTCGGTGGTCACCTCGCAGATCGTCTCGTCGGCCTCGACCCAGTCGCCCGGGCGCTTTCGCCACTCGAGGATCGTGCCCTCGGAGACGGAGATGCCCATCTTCGGCATCTCCACCTGAACAACCGACGTTCCGCCCGCCTCCGCTTCGCGTTCGGGGGCGGCCGGGTCTGTGGTGGGCTCAGTAGGCGAGGAGCTCACGGCAGGCCTCCCTCATGTCCTCGAGCTGGGGCAGGACCGCCTGCTCCAGGGGCGGACTGAACGGGATCGGCACGTCCGGAGCCGTCAGCCGCCTGACCGGCCCGTCCAGGTCCTCGAACGCCTCCTCGGTGATCAGCGCGGCAACCTCCGCGCCGACCCCGCACGAGTGGGTCGCCTCGTGCGCGACCAGGACCTTGCCGGTCTTCCGGACCGTCCCCAGGATCGCTTCGGTGTCGAGCGGGCAGAGCGTCCGCAGATCGAGTACCTCGATGTCCTCGCCAAGCTCCTCGGCCGCCTGGAGCGCGAGATGAACCGCCGAGCCGTAGGCGATCACGCTCATCTCCTCGCCCTCGCGCGCGACGCGCGCCTCGCCGAGCGGCACGGAGTAGTCGCCCTCGGGAACCTCCCCCTTCACATAGCGGTAGAGGCCCTTGTGCTCCATGTAGCAGACCGGGTTGGGATCCCGGATCGCGCTCACGAGGAGTCCCTTCGCGTCATCGGCGGTCGCCGGCGCGACCACCTTCAGGCCCGGTGCCTGGAGGAACCAGGCCTCCGGATTCTGCGAATGGAACGGGCCGCCCGAGAAGCCGCCGCCGGACGGCAGCCGGACGACCATCGGCACGGAAACACCCTGACGGTAATGGAGCTTCGCCGCGACGTTGACGAGCTGGTCGAACCCGCAGGAGATGAAGTCGGCGAACTGCATCTCCGCGACGGGCTTCATCCCCTCGATCGCCGCCCCGATCGAGGCGCCGATGATCGCGCTCTCGGCCAGGGGGGTGTCGAGCACCCGGTCGGCCCCGAACTCCTCGATGAACCCGTCGGTGACCTTGAAGGCGCCGCCGAAGACCCCGATGTCCTCACCGAGGCAGAGGACCGAGGGGTCCCGGCGCATCTCCTCTCGAAGGCCGTCGGAGATCGCCTGGAGATAGGTCATCTCGCGCGTGCCATCGCGCTGTGGCTGAGGCTCCGCAGCGGCCTCCTGCGCCACCTCGCGCGCGCCCTCGGTGGTCGTCGCGTCGCTCATGCCGGGCTCCTCTCGCTCGCGCGGGCCACCACGTTGCCGTTGCCGCCCTCCGACCAGTAGGACCACGGTGCCTGACCGTCGCCGAGCGCCTCCCACTCCTCCGCGAAGACGCCGTGCACGGCGAGGTCCGGGTCGGGCATCGGCGAGTCGAGCGCCTTGCGCGCACACTCCTCGACGTACGAGGTGACCTCGGAGCGGATGGCATCCAAGTCGTCGGAGCTGAAGCCGTGCTCGCCGACGAGGCGCTCCGTGTAGCGGTCGATCGGATCGCGCTGCGACCACTCCTCGAACATCTCCTTGGGCACATAGCTCATGTCGTCATGCGCTCCGTGGCCGTGCATGCGCATCGTCCGGCACTCGATCAGCGTCGGCCCGCCGCCCGAGCGCGCCCGCTCGGCCGCGGGACGGGCGGCCTCGAACACGGCCTCGACGTCGTTGCCGTCGACGGTGACGCCGGGGAAGCCGTAGGTGTGGGCCCGCTCGACCGGGTCGACCGCGAACTCGAGCTCGTTCGGAGTCGAGTAGGCGAACTGGTTGTTCTCGAGGATGAAGACGATCGGCAGACGGTGGACGCCGGCGAAGTTCATCGCCTCGTGCCATTGGCCGTTCGCGGAGGAGCCCTCCCCGAAATAGGTCATCGCGATGCGCGGCTCGCCGCGCATCTTGAAGGCCATCGCCATGCCGTTCGCGACCAGCGCCATGTCGGGGAGCATCGAGACCATGCCGACGGCGCCGAGCTTGCGGTCCCCGAAGTGCATGTTGCCGTCCTTGCCACCCGTGACGCCGCCGGAGCGGCCCATGTAGTTGGCGAGGTAGCGGTCCGGGGTCACCCCGCGAACGAAATGAGCCCCCAGGTCGCGATGCAGGATGCACATGCGATCCCGAGGGCCGAGGACGTAGGCGGAACCGACCGAGACGGCCTCCTGCCCACAGCCGTCGTAGAAGCTTCCGGGCACCTTGCCCTGCTTGTAGAGCGTGAGGCCCCGTTCCTCCGAGACCCGCATCATGACCATGAACCGGAACAGGTTCGCCCGGTCCTCGCGCTTCAGCGGTGCTTCGCCGACTTCGCGCACGCTCGTCTTCGCGTCCTCGCGTACGCCCCCGCTCGCGACAGCGCCATCGCTTCGCTTCATCTCTCCGTCCTTCGCGTCTGGCCGCCCCTCGGGATCTCCTCGGAACCGGCCGGGTTCTCGTCGCCTCGGGATCTCCTCGGCGACGCCTACGGACGATGGGAGCCTGAGGTTCCGCTCCTGCTCCCTATGTCGGATTCGCATGACGGTTTCGTGCGAATCGCTACGCGAATTCTATTCCCGATGGCCGATGTTTCAACCTCGGGGGTCCGCGCTAAGCGGATGTCGCAGGGGCGCCCACGCACGCACGCACGTCGCGAAGCGTCACCCGGCCACCTTTGCCGGTGCCGGTGACGGTGTCCAGGTCCATCTGCAGCTCGCGCGCGAGCCGGCGCACGGCCGGCGAGTGAAACCCGCTCAGGTCAACCGGCCGCAGGTCGCCGACCGGCGCGTCGCGGAGCAGCCTCGCGGGCACGGGCTCGGGCTTTGGCTCGAGCGCCCCAGCGGCTTCGGGCTCCGCGACCGGCTCGGGCTGTTCAATCGGCGGTTCGTCGATCGAGTGGTCGATTTGACCGCGTGGAGCAGCTGAATCCTCCACTCGATGAAGGTCCTCGGCCTCCGGCGCCGGCTCCTCGGATTTCGGCTCCGGCTCGGGCGTGGGCTCGGGCTCGACGGCCTCCGGCTCCTGCGCTTCGCGTTTTCGCGCCAAACGGATGTCGATCAGCGCGAGGGAGGTTCCGGTCGGGACCGTCATGCCGCCGCCCACCGCGAGCATGCGGAGCACGCCGTTGGCCGGGGAGCCGATCTCTGCCGTCGTGCCGTTCCAGGAGACCAGACAGATCGGCTCGTCGAGCTCCACCGGCTGTCCTGGCTCCTTGAGCCAGGCGACCACGGTGGCCCCGCCATCGGCGCCCGTCTCGGGCATGGTCACGTCGATTGTCGGGACGTCCTCGTGCGGGGTCTCGGGATCAGTAGCCGAGGAGCTCAAGGCAGGTCTCCATGATCGCCTCGACGTCTCGGTCGGCGTCGGCCTCGGCGTCGGGGAGGCCCTCCCCCATCCAGATCCGGCGGGGCGGGGCCTCGAGGTACTCGCCCGCCTCCAGCCCGATCTGGGCGATCACC
>JBKPFS010000128.1:0-21838 GCA_046728935.1 Actinomycetota bacterium
GCTCCTGCGGGCCGGTACCGGAGTCGGCGAAGCAGATCGGGCAGTCGAGGTTGCAGGCCGTGTTGACCTCGATGATCCCGAGGCACGTGTGCTGAGCGTGCTCGGGGCAGATCCCACAGTCGTGTGGGCAGCCGCGGACCGTCTCGGTCTGGCGCTCGAGCGGGCTCTCGCCCGGCTTGTCGAAGCGCTGGATCTCCAGGTAGCGCTCCGCATCGCCGTAGACGACGGCGGCAGTCGCGCCGTGATCCGGACAACCGCGGCGCAGCACAAGGCGACCGGCGCGGACCACGAGCTCAGCGTCGACCACCGTTCTGCAGTCCGGGCAGATCGACTGCGTGCGCGCGATCGTCGCGCCCTCTGCCGGAGCGCGCGAGGAGAGGTCTGGTGCCGACGGCCCGGCCACTGCCTCGGTTCGATTCGGGAGCGACCGCAAACGGTTCGCCTCACACGCCCCCGTGCAGGAGCACCGCGAAGCGGGAGCCGCGGTCGGGCTCGCTCTCGACCTCGATCTCCCCGCCGAGCGCCTCGACGATCCGCTTCGAGATCGCGAGGCCGAGTCCCGAGCCCTCGCCGGCGCGCGAGGCGTCGCCCCGCCAAAACGGGTCGAAGACGCGGTCGAGCGACTCCGCGCGGATTCCTTCGCCCGTGTCGGAGACGGTCAGCCGCAGCGCGCCCGGGCGGCGCTCCGCCTCGACGCGGACCGTGCCGTCCGCCGGGGTATGCCGGATCGCGTTCTGGACCAGGTTCTGCATCACTCGCCCGAGGCGCGGCGAGCAGGGGGCGTTCGCGACGCCGTCGAGTTCGCTCTCGAGCCGCAGGCCCTTGTGCGCCGCGTGCGGGCTGCACACCGCGAGTGCGGCGTCGACCACCTCCCGGACCGTGGCCCGCCGGGCTTCCGCTGCGATCGCTTCGGGCTCGAGCTGCACCAGCTCGAAGAGATCGTCGACCAACCTCCCGAGCGACTCGGAAGCGCGCCGGATCTCCGCGGCGTAGCGACGCAAGGTTGGCGCATCCGTGACGACGCCCTCGTCGATCGCCTCGGCCATCGCTCGCAGGCTCGCGAGCGGTGTCCGCAGGTCGTGCGAGACCGCCGTGATCAGATCCTGACGCTGGGCCTCGAGCCGCTTCTCGCGGGCCCGGGCGTCTCGCTTCCAGACGAGCCCGCCGACGGCGACGGTGAGCGCGAGCGACGGCAGCACGAGCAGGGTCAGATGAAAGACCTCCTTGCCGGGCATGCCGGCCAGTGAGGCGGCGCCGGCCGTCGCCGCCCCGGCGAGCAATCCCGCGAGCGTCGCGAGCATGAGGGGGCGGACGTGGCTCACGGCTCGAACCGGTACCCCGCGCCCCACACGGTGGTCAGGTGGCGCGGATGGGAGGGGTCCTCCTCGAGCTTCTCGCGCAGCCGCCGGACGTGGACGGTCACTGTGGACGGGTCGCCATCGAAGGCCACGTCCCAGAGCTCGTCGAGGAGCTCGTAGCGGCTGAACACGACCCGAGGATTCGAGGCGAGGAAGTGGAGCAGGTCGAACTCCTTCGGCGTCAGCCGGATGGCACGCCCGGCCACCTTGACCTCGCGGGTTCGCGGATCGATCTCGAGCCCGTCGAAGCGGAGCAGTTGCCCATCACCCTGCCGTGCGCCGGTTCGCCGGGTGCGCCGGATCACGGCGCGCACGCGGGCGGCGACCTCCGACGGTGAGAACGGCTTGCTGATGTAGTCGTCGGCGCCGATCTCGAGCCCGACGATCCGGTCGGTGACCTTGCCGCGCGCCGTGAGCATGATCACCGGGCTCTCCGAGCGCTGGCGGATGGCGCGGAACACGTCGAAGCCGTCGAGCCGCGGCAGCATCAGATCGAGCAGCACGAGGTCGGGATCGGTCGCCTCGAAGCGAGCGATCGCATCCTCGCCATCGACGGCGGTGTGGACCTCGAAGCCGTCGCGCTCGAGGTAGCGGGCCAGCACGTCGCAGACGACGGGCTCGTCGTCGACGACCAGCACGCGTGCCCGAGCGCTCATCCCGTCCGCCGATCTTCCGCTCGAATCCTTACGGCGACCTTTCCGCGTGCAAGGAAACGGAACGTCCTCCTAACGTCGCCTGGAATCCGGGGCCCACATGCAGGAGGTCATGAGATGAAACGTACGCTGCTGGTGGCGGCGATGGTCGCCGGGATCTCGAGTCTGAGCCTGGCGCCGTCGGCGTTCGCGCGCGAGTACGAGGTCACGATCACCGACCTCACGTCGGGCCAGCCGCTGACACCGCCGGTGGTGGCGACGCATCGGGGCCGGCACGCGATCCTCGAGATCGGACAGCCGGCCAGCGTCGGGGTTCGGGAGATCGCCGAGAACGGGAACTCGGCGCCGCTCCTCGCTTTCTCGAGACCGACCCGCTGAACCAGTTCTCGGGCTTCGCGGAGTCGTCCGAAGGCCCGCTCGTCCCGGCGCTCCTCGAGCACCTCCGCTGAGGCGATTGCCCCGCGACGGGGCGGTCTCGAGCGCTTGCGAGAATTCGGTCGTGGCCGTGAGCTTGCTGTGTCCCGTGCTCGTCCGCAGGGACGAGCAGCTTGCGAGCCTCGAGGACGCACTGCTGGAGGCCCGGCGCGGGCACGGCGGGCTCGTGGTGCTCGCGGGCGAGGCCGGAGTCGGCAAGACGAGGCTGGCCCGGGAGCTCGCTCACCAGGCTCGGCGCCTCGGGTCCGCGGTCTTGTGGGGCGGCTGCAGCGAGGCCGAGCTCTCGCTTCCGTACCTGCCGTTCGTGGAGGCGATCGGCAACTATCTGGCAGAGGAAGACGTCGACGTCCTGGGCAGCCGCCTGGGGCCGACTCGCCAGGAGCTCTCCCAGCTCTTCCCCCAGCTCGGCGACCGCAGCGCCGCGCCTCCGTCGGCTGACCCCGGCCAGGCCAAGCTGCGGCTGTTCGAGGCGATCGTCTCGCTGCTCGCGCTGCCGGCCTCCGACCGCGCGCTGCTGCTCGTGGTCGAGGACGTTCACTGGGCCGACGAGTCCTCGCGGGAGCTGCTCGATCACATCGCCCGGCGGCTGGCAGGCATGCGAGCGCTCGCGCTCGTCACCTACCGCAGCGACGAGCTCCATCGCCGCCACCCGCTCGCTCCCACGCTCCAGGCGTGGCGCCGCTCCGGGATCGCGCAGATGGTGGATCTCGATCCGCTCCCTCAGGGCGGCATCGCGGAGATGCTCGCTTCGATGACCGGAATCGAACACGTGGAACCGGAGCTCGTCGATCTCCTCTACGAGCGCACCGAGGGAAACCCGTTCTTCGTCGAGGAGCTGCTCACCGAGGCGGCGTGCGATCTCGAGCCCGGCGCCGACCTGACCCGAGCGATGCTGGAACGCGCCGGCATCCCGGAGACCGTGCGCGACACGATCGTGCAGCGCCTCAGCCGCCTCGATCCCCAACACGCCGAGATCCTCGAGGTCGCCGCCGTCATGGGTCACTCGTTCTCCTACGCGACGCTGCTCGCCGTCTCCGAAGCCGACGAGGATGTCGTGCAGGCGGCGCTCGCGGCGGCCGTGGCCGTGCAGTTGATCGAGGAGGATCCGGACCTGCCCGGGCGATATAGCTGGCGGCATGCCCTGACGGAGGAGGCGATCCACGACGAGGTCGTCACCCCGCGGCGCCAGGCGATCCACTCGCGCGCCGCCGACGTCCTCGCCGCGGACGAGTCCACGCCTCGCATCGAGGTCGCGAACCACCTGCTGTGGTCGGGCCGATTCGACGAGGCGGTGCCGATCTGTCTCGAAGCCGCCGATCAGGCGGAGCGCACGACCGCCTTCCGGGAGGCGGCGTCGGTCCTGGAGCGCATCCTGGAGCACATCGGCGACCCGCTCGAGCACGCGCAGGTCGTTTGCCGGATCGGTCACGACTTCGCGCTGAACGGCGAGCCGGGGCCCGCCGAGGGATACCTCGTCGACGGCATCAATGCGCTCGAAGACCTGGGTGAGTCGCTGATCGCGGCTCGGTACCGGATCATCCTCGGGCGCTGTCACTGGGAGCGCTCACAGCCCGATCGCGCCCGAGTCGAATACGAGCGCGCCCGGGATGTGCTTGCCGCTGCGGGACCCTCGGCCGAGCTCGCAATGGCGTATGTGCGCCTCGCGGGGCTCGACGCTTTCGAGCTCGACTTCAAGGGGTGCGTGGAGGCCTCGCGCAAGGCGATCGAGATCGCCGAGGAGGCGGGCGCCGACTTCGAGCGCGTGTACGGGCTCAGCTTCCTCGGAATCGGCTACATCGACGTCGGCGACCCGGAACGCGGGCTGGAGATCTTCGATGCGTCATACGAAGAGGCCCGCGCCAAGCAGTACTGGCACATAGCCCAGAACGTGACCTGGAACGACATCTGGGAGCGCGTGCACCTGCGACGGGGCGGTCTCGAGTCGCGGCTCGAACGCTTCGACGAGCTGCCGTCCGCGTGGCCACTGCTCACGCTCACCGCGGCGAGCGCCCGCAGCTATGTGAACCTGGCCCGCGGAAATCTGCGCGACGCTCGCGAGGACGCAGTGCTCGGGATCGAGCTGAACGAACGCCTCGGGTACCGCAAGATGGTTTGGCGCTGCCGGGTCCAGCTCGCCGAGGTGCTGATGGAGCTCGGGCACTACGACGAGGCGAGCGCGGTACTGCCGCCGACCTCCGAGCGCACGGAGCTTCAGGACATCGTGTACGACGCCCCGGCCCAGATTCGTACCCGGCTCGCCAGGGGCGAGGTCGCCGGAGCGCTCGAGCTGGCCTGGGAGATCGTCGACCGGGCCGCCAAGCTCGCGCTCTACCCGGATCCACTGACCCTCGCGGTCGAGGCGTTCGTCGCGGGTGGGGATCTCGCCTCTGCGGATGAGGCCCTGGAGCGAGGGCGCGCCCATTCCAACGACGCCGGCTCGGCAACCCTCGCCGAGATGGAGGGACGCGTCCTCCTCGCCCACGGCGAGGCGGACCGCGCCGCGGCCTCCCTACGCGCTGCGCTCGAGGCCGCGAAGGCGGAGGGGTATCGCCTCCTGGAGCTTCGGATCCGGATCCTCCTCGCCGAGGCCGTCGGCCTCGGTGGAGACCTCGACCGCGCTGCGAGCGACCTCGCCGCGGTGGTGGCCGACGCCTCGGAACGGGGCGCTCGTCGGATCATCGACGAGGCCCGCGCCGCCGCCGAGCGCCTTGGGATCGAGCTCGGCGTGGCCGAGAGCGAGTCGATCGCGCCCCCGGCCGAGCCCGAGCTCGTCCCCGCGGGCGAGCGCCTGGTGACGTCGCTGTTCGCCGACGTGCGCGGTTACACGGACCTCAGTGCCGCGCAGGCGCCGGGCGAGGTCGCGGACCGGATGGCCGCCTTCTACCGGTTCGCCAGGTCCGCGATCGAGCGGCGCGGCGGCGTCGTCGACAAGTTCGCCGGTGACGCGGTGATGGCGACCTTCAACGTCTCGGGCCGCAGCGTCGACCATGTCGCCGATGCGGTGGAGGCGGCTTTGACGCTGCGCGACAAGGCGGCGCTCATGGACCTTCCGCTGGGGATCGGGATCGCAACCGGCGCCGCGATCCTGGGCCGAGGAGCCTCGCATGAGAACCTCGCGGTGACCGGACGGGCGACGAACCTCGCTGCCCGGCTCCAGGCGGCCGCGGGCCCGGGAGAGATCCTGCTCAGCGACGAGGCGCACCGCCGCGTCGAGGCGTGGCTCGGCGAGCGCGGCGTGACCCCGGAGACGGAGGAGTTGCAGCTGAAAGGGTTCGACGCCCCCCAGGTCGGCTACCGGTTGCCCGCCCCGGCCGGCGTCGAGATCTCGGCTTGATGCTTCCCACTCGACAGTAGAGCGCTGGGAGGCGACGATCCACTGCGGAGGCTTCTTCTCGCTGTGGGTGACGCGGAGGAAAAGCCGAAGCTCGATACACCGTTCGATTCCGGTCGGCGCCTCGCCTCGATCGGCGGCGAGCAACTGCGAGAGCCAAGGCCCGCTCGTGGCGGAGCTTGACATGAGGGCGCGGGCGGGAGAGGATCGCCGCAGGCCGAGGCCATGTGGGGATCGAACCGACTCGGTGCGCGGCGGGACCACTAAGGGCGATGCCATGACCCTGGTTCTCGTCGCCGGGGCGCCACGCTCCGGCACGACCTGGCTGGCCACGGTGCTCGCGGTCGACAACGACGTCGGCCTCGTCATGGAGCCCGACAATCAATGGACGTCGGCATTCGCCTTCCGCGCCAAGGAGCGTCTGCCGGGACGCGTCCACCCCGCCCTGCAACCCGGCGAATCGGCGCCGGAATACCGGCGACTTTGGCAAGGGGCGGGCGCTGTCGGGCCGGCGGGCGGGATGCTCCGTCCCCTCCACGCAGCGGCGACCCGCGCTGCGGACCGGGTCTTCGCCGCCGTGTCCTACGACGTGAAGTACAAGGCGATCATCTCGGGCCGGTTCCGGGCCCGGTATCGCTCAGCGGCTCACTTGCCTCGCCCGGCTTGTTTCGCGACCACCGCGTTCACCGCGTGCTCAAGTCCGTCTACGTGAGCCTGTGCCTAGAGTGGCTGGTGGACTCCACGGGAGCCGCGCCGGTAATCGTCACGCGCCACCCCTTCAACGTGCTGGCGGGCTGGAAGGACCGGGGCTGGCTCGATTCCACGCCCGAGCGCGACCTGTTGAGCGAGATCGACGAACAGACCGTGGCGCGACTCTCGCACGCAGCCGGCACTTCCCCGCCGCCGCACGCGGCGTCGCCCATGGTCCGTGCGACCCATCTTTTCGGGCTGCTGAGCCACGGCCTACACAGCGCACTGTCAAGGCATCCGGACTGGCTGGTCGCCACGCACGAGGAGCTTTGCGCGGCTCCCCGCGAGCGGATGAGCTCCATCGCCCGTTCGCTCGGCCTTCCCTTGTCGGCGAAAAACGACGACGCGATCTCGGCGTTCGACCGGCCGGGAGGGCCATACTCTGTTCACAGGCGCATCGAGGAGCTGCCGCGAGCCTGGCGTGACCGCCTGACGGACGCCGAGGCGGATGAGATCGAATCCGTGCTCGAAGCAATGGGACTGGGCGCCCTCGCCGCCGATCCGCCGATGTAGCGGAACCAGTGTGCCTGAAGCAACCGCGGGAGCCGCGCCCGTAGCCGCGCGCGACGGGCCGGCTTGCGGACCCGGTCCCTCCGGCGCGATTCGTGCGCGGGTACGGCTCGTCGGGGACGGGCAAGGCGACCTTCGTCCCATCGGGGACCAGGAGGGCCGATCCTCCTGAGCTGCCGGGCCGTTGGTCAGGTTCTCCGGATCGCCGATCGGATCGCCGTCGGCAGCGACGTCCTGGATCCAGATGTCCCTGTTGGCCCCGTCCCACAGCGCGTAGGCGACCTGGGTGAGGTCGGGTGACCAGGCTGGATGGCCTGCGAGCAACGTCCGCAGCCTCCGCGCCGTCGCGGCGCGGCTACTGCTCGTAGCCCTCGACGGTGTCGACGTCGCGTGCGGACGTCTGCTCGGGGTCGAGGCCGAACTCCTCGTGCGCCTCGCGCTGGCGCAGCAGATCCCAGTATTGGTCGAGCTCGACCTTGAGCTCCGCCAGGCGCTCGTGGCGCACGTCGTCCGGGCCTCGGCCCTCGGCCTCCTCCAAGAGCCGTCGCTCCTCCGCGACCAGCTCCTCGATCCGGTCCCGGACCGTCGCGTCGTCCACCCACCCAATTTAGCGCTCGCGAATCGACGCCAGGCGGCGACGGAGCCGCGCCCGGAGCCGGGCTCTGCGGGTGGGCTTGAACGCCGGCCGCTGCAGCGCCAGGTTGGTGTGCGGGTAGGGCTCGTCGGGGACGGGCACGCCGAGGAAATTGCACAGCGGCTCCCAGGTGCCCGCCTCGGCGACCTCGAGCACGAGCAGGTCGCCCGGGCGATCGGCGAAGTACCGGCGGACGTTGTCCTCGTGGAGCTCCTTGACATCGCGGAATCGCTCCGCGCTGAACTCGAGGCATCCGTACACGCAGGCGAGCACGAAGTCGTCTAAGGCGTCGCGTCGACGCCCGCATCGAGCGCGGTCGCTCGCTGCGGCACGCCGTGTCGCAGCTGATCGACCACGAGCGCTACGACCGCATCGTCACCGCCGCCGCGACCAAGGGGGCGACGGGTTCAGCGCGGACGACATCGCCTGGCTCCTGGACAATGCGCCGGGCGAGATCGTCGTCTCGCGCCCGGCGGGGCGCCCGAAGCGTGCCCCGCCGCCGCATCTGTAGGTGTTGGGGCCCTCCGGCTGAAGCCTACGCCTCGCAGTTCTTCAGCTTGTCCTTCCCTGGGCCACCGTCGCACGTGTCCTTGCCGCCCCCGCCGTTGAGCTTGTCCTTGCCTCCGCCGCCGTCGAGCTTGTCCTTGCCGCCGGCGCCCTTGAGCTTGTCCTTGCCGCCGGCGCCCTTGAGCTTGTCCTTGCCACCCCCGCCGTTCAGCTTGTCCTTTCCTCCGCCGCCGTTGAGCCTGTCCTTGCCGGCCTCGCCGAGCAGCCGGTCCTTTCCGCTGCCGCCTTTGAGCCTGTCGTTCCCATCCGACCCGCAGATGAGGTCGTTCCCGCCGCCGCCGTTCACCACGTCGTTGCCGTTGTGCGCGACGATCACGTCGTCGTCGTCTGTGCCCGTGAGCGTGTCGTTCTGATCCGTGCCCGCGATCGTGGCCGGTATGTCGTCGCAGAACGCCGGCTTCGTCGGCGCCCAATCCGGGTTCCCGTCGAAGACCGCATTGACATTCGCGGTCAATGGTGTGAAATCGCCGGTGTCGTCGGAGGCCTCGTAGCCGAGGTCCCCGTTGCTGAAGGTCCCGGCGACCCAGGCGATGAACTCGCCGTCAGGCGACCAGGCGCAGTTGTAGCCGCCGATGGACGCGTCCGAGAGGTTGACGGGAATCCCCGAGCCGTCCGACGCGACGGTGTAGACGTTGGCGGCGGTTGTGCCGAACGCACCGCGGGTGAAGCAGAGCTGCTCGCCGTCGGGCGAGAGCGCCGGCTGGTAGTCCTCGTCGGGCCCCACGAGGATCGGTGTCACGAAGGCGTCGCTGTTATCGGAGGCCTCCGCGACGATGTCCTCGTTGGAGCTGACGGCGCCGCGGGAGTAGTAGATCGTCTCGCCGTCCGGCGTCCATGCCGGCCTACCCTCGTAGATGCTGCTCGTCGGGGTCAGGTCCAGCTCCGCGCCGGTCGCCACCGTAGTGATCAGGATGTCCTGGCCGACGTACTTCTGGCTCTCGTAGGCGATCTTCGTCCCGTCGGGGGACCACGATGGCCGGTCCTCCTGAACCGACGGGCTCTCGGTCAGGTTGACCGGATCACCGATCGGATCACCGTCCGCAGCCACGTCCTGGATCCAGATGTCCTTGTTCGCCCCGTCTTACAGCGCGTAAGCGACCTGGGATAGATCGGGAGACCAGGCCGGATGACGGTGCTGGCCAGCCGCGCTCGTGAGCGGGGTCGGCGTGAGATCGCCGGCGGCTTCCAGGAGGTAGACGTCCGCCTGGGCGTCGCCGCCATTGCGACCGCTGACGAACGCGATCTTCCCGTTCTCGCCCGGAAACACCGCCAAGGCAGCCGCCGGCGCCACGAGCGAGACCGCGATGAATATCGCGCCGATGGCCCACTTAGCCCGTTTGCTCACGCTCGCCTCCCTGTTCGACCGACTCCGAACCTAACCCATGTGGACCCTGCGAGCAAGAACCCGCGCGTTTTCAGTGCCGATCTGGGACCTCCCTGCCACGACAAGCCGGAGCCATGGGGGCGATACTCGTCGCCTTGCCAGATCCCCAAATCGACACAACAGGGGCGCCACCGGCGCTCAGCCACTTCCTTGTGGCGCTTGACCAGGGTGGCATCCGCTGGTCGCTTCTTCGCCCTCGCGCCACGGTGGTCCTGCCCGAGGGCGATGTCGACGTGCTGGTCGCGCCGGCCGACGTCGAACGCGTGAGCGATGCCCTTGCCGCTGCGGGCTACGTCCGGATGCCGGTGGAGGGGCCCGACGTCCATGTCGCCACCTACGACGAGGAAGCAGGACGCTTCGTCTGGATCCATGTCCAGGCCGAGCTGAGGATCGCCGGGGCATCGCTACCGGCGGAGGCCGTTCTGGCCGATGCAGACGTCGACGGGTTTCCACAGCCGGCGGACAGTTGGCTCCTATGGATCCTTCTGCTGCGTGCCCTCGTCGACAAGGGCGAGCTGCCCGAGCGACATCGCCCCTATGTTCAGGCGCTCGCCCAGCGCTGGTCGGGGGGGCCGCCGGCGCTCGAGTCGCTGGCGCAGCAGCACGGCCTCGAGCCGTCTGAGGTGGTGGCGATCGCTGCCGCTGGAGACTGGCAGGGGCTCCTCCGTCGTTCGGCCCATGCGGCGCCAGGTCGGCCCTCCTGCCGTTCCCGCATCCGGGGGGCCGTCGCTCGGCTGCGGCACATGTTCCGCTCACGGGGACTGTCCGTCGCCGTCCTGGGACCTGACGGCGCCGGCAAGAGCACACTCGTCCAGGCGCTCGCGCGAAGCCTTCCTCTGCCCGTCCGCATCCAGTACATGGGGTTGACCGGCGGGCGGATGCCGCAGGCGGACGCGCTCCGCGTGCCCGGTCTGGTCTTCATCGCCCGCGTCCTGCTCCTCTGGGCTCGCTACGCCCGCGGCGCCTACCACCGCGCGGGCGGCGGGATCGTGCTCTTCGAGCGCTACACCCTGGACGGCGCGGTCCCCTCCGGGATGCGGCTGAGCATCGTTGGGCGCCTCTCCCGTCGCTTACAGCGTCGCGCATGCCCGATGCCGGATCTCGTCTTGCTGCTCGACGCCTCAGGCGAGACGTTGTACGCGCGCAGCGGCGAGTACGGGCCGGAGGTGCTCGAGAGGTGGCGGGGTGCGTTCGAGCGCCTTCAGGAGAGCGTCCCGCAGCTGGAGAGAATCGACGCCGAGGCGCCCGCCGCTGCCGTCCGTCAGGAGGCCGAGCGGCGGATCTGGCGACGCTACGTTGAGCTTCGGGCCCGGGGTCAGGCCGCGGCCGGCCGGAGCCGGAACAGGTAGCGGCGAATCGCCTCCGGCGATTCATCCTCGGTGGCGGGGCGGTAGGCCGTCCGGCGGACGCCGACCCGTTCGCCTTTCACGAACGCCGATTCGTGGACGAGCTCGAACTCATCTTCCGGGAAGAGCTCACGGACCTCTCCTCGGAACTCCGGAAGCACCTGGATGTAGGCGTACTCGACGCCGTCCCGCTTCATCCTGTCCACCACGACGTCTGTGTCACCGTCTGCCGTGTCCGCGTCGAGGAGCACGACGTGGCGGTCCTGCGAGCCCCCGAGCATCGGGTAATAGCTCGTGTAGTCCACCGGCCCGTAGCCGTATCCGGTGAGAACGAGGACGCCGTTGTCCTCGGGGAGGACCTGGGCTTCGGGATCGACGCCGTAGTAGCGGTCGTAGAACGCCGCTCGATCGAGGGGCTGGCGAGCGAGCGGCAGGACCTGCTGGTCCAGCGTCACGGCGATCGAGAACGCGGCCGCGGCCGCGACGAGCAGGGCGGCGAAGCGCCGACGCTGGTGTGGCACCGCGCGCAGCGCCCAGGGCAGGAGCGCCAGTGCGAGTCCTGCGTAGGGAAGGAGGAAGCGTGGCTCGTGGAGACTGTACCCCCACCAGAAGACCAGGGTGAAGGCGAAGCTGGCGCCGAACAGCAGGAGAGGCGCTCGGCGCGCCCGCCGCCACGCCATCCATAGCCCCGGCACGATGGCGATGGCGAGAAGAGCTCCGTACCCGGAGCGGTCATCGATCGGCTCGATGAATGGATAAAGCGGCCACGCTGGTCGACGCTCGACGAAATCGAAGTCGACCTCGGGTCCCCCGCCGACCTCGAAGCCATGCCCGTACAACGGCAGGGACTGGGGGAAGATCGGGTTCCCCTCCCGGGCGACGTTTCGGGCCCACCAGGGGATCACTACCGCCAGGAACGCGAGACTGAAGAGGATTGCGGCCGGAGCGCCCAGGCGCTTCCGACCCTCCCCGCGAGCTCTCACGATCACGACAAGGACGTAGAGGCCGACGGCGGCGACGCTCGGAAGTAGTGCCAGCTTCGTCGCACTGGCGAGCCCGAGCGCCAGCCCGATCATGGCGACTCGGTCCGCCCTCCACTCGGGGACGGGCGCGCATGCGAGCGCGAACCCCGCCATGAAGAGGGCGGCGCCCGCGAGGTCGTTCGCCTGAGTGCCTACCTGTAGCACGACCATCGGGACCAGCAGGAACGCCGCAGCGGCGAGCGCTGCGCCTTTCCGACCTAACCCCGTCCGCCGAGCGAAGGCGCACACGGCGCCGGCGCCCAGAAAGGCGAATGGCAGCTGCCCGACGTTGGCCAGACGCTCTCCACCGAGCAGACCGAAGACGCCGTACCAGAGTTCCGCGGCGCCCGGATGGGCCAAGGCCCAGGTCTCAGGGGAGCGATCCAGCGCGGACGTGAGGTCACCGTCGGCCCAGAAGAGAGCCCCGAGGGGTGCGTGGTAGGAGAGGGCATCGCCCTGGGAGGGCGGATGGATGACGGTCACGATCACCTCGACGAGCAACAGCAGGATGGCGACCGCGAGGATCGCTCTCACGAGGGAGGAGCGTGGGATGCCCGCGCCGCGTGGAAACGCGGGCCTCCAGCCCTTCCGCGATGCGACGAGGACGACTGCAAACGACGGAATCGCGGCCAAGAGGAGGCCGCCCGGCGGCCTCAGGTAGGCCTCGCCCGCGAGCGACGCGAGGCCGCCGAGCGCGGCGGCCGGAACGGTCACGAATGCGACTGCGGCCAGGCCGAAGGCGAGGAGCTTCTCGTGGAGCGGCCAGTCGAAACGCCTCGCGACGGCCCAGCCTCCGGCGGTTGCAAGCGCGATCAGAACGGCCGCCCCGAGCGCATCGCCGAGCTCGCTACCGGGAAGCGAGCCGGGCAGGTCGAACCCGGCGAGCGACGTGTCGCAGAAGAAGCAGGTCTCCCGTTCGAACCCGGCAAGTCCCACCACGGGGTCACGCAGCGGGCTGTGCATCGCGACGTAGAGCGCGAGCCCTGCACCCATGGCTGCAAGGGCGATCCGCCGGAGCGACTTCGTCGACACCGGCTCAGCCCTCCAGGCCCGACACCGCGCGGGTGAGCATGGAAGGACAATAAGCCCGAGCCAACCTGGGTGCCGGCGCCCAGGGTGCTGAGCCGCGGCCGGAATACTGTGCGACCGGGGTTCCGCTTTGCAAGTGAGCGACATTGGCATCACCGTGGGCGTCGCCACGTGCGGCCGGCCCGATGCTCTGGAGCGCTGTCTGCGTGCGCTCGCGGCGCAGAGCGCCGCGCCGTCCGAGGTGATCATCGTCGACCAGGCGCCCTCCGAGTCCTCGCGTGCCGTCATCGCCGCGAGCGGGCTTCCCGCTGCTCACCTCGAGCAGGCGAAGCTCGGTGTCTCCGTGTCCAGGAACCTCGCGCTGTCATCGGCGACGCAGTCGGTGCTCGCTGTCACCGACGACGACTGCGCGCCGGACCCCGGCTGGCTCGCGGCAGTCGGGCGCGCCCTCGACCGTGAGCCGAGATCCGACGCGGTGACCGGGCCGATCTTGCCCCTCGGCGAGGCGCCGCCGAACACCATCGCGATCTCACTGCGTGAGGCCGACGTCTCGGTCGACCACTCCGCTCCCACGATCCCGTGGGACGTCGGAAGCGGGGGGAACTTCGCCGCCCGCGTCTCGCTGTTGCGCGATTGCGGAGGTTGGGATGAGCGGCTCGGCCCCGGGTCACGGGGGCGGGCCGCGGAGGACGCGGAACTCATCTATAGGCTGCTGCTCGCCAGCGCTCGAATCCGCTACGAGCCCACCGCGGTGGTCCGTCACGAGTGGCAGACGCCGGCCCGACGTCTCGAGACCCGGTGGTCATACGGCTACGGTGTCGGCGCCATGTGCGGCCTCTGGCTCGCGCGCCGGGACGCATACGCCCTACGGATGCTCGCCGCATACTCGCGTCTGCACATCCGGCCCCTTTTCGGTGCCGTGCGCCGGCGGGAGCGGTATCGAGCCGCTGAGCACTGGCGGGCCCTGGCGAGCCTCGTGCCCGGACTGGCCTACGGCGTGCGGGCGTCGCGGATGCCCGCGAGCTCGCTCCGCGGATGACCGGCGAGCATGCGGTCGCGCGCCGCGTGGCGGTGGGGACGGCCAGCAACGCGGTCGGCCGCCTCGCCATCATGGTGGCGGGGATCGTCGCGACGCCGATCATCGTTCACGCGGTTGGCGCGACCGACTACGGAACCTGGATCGTCATCGCGGCGATCGCCTCCATCGGAACCCTGTTCGAGTTCGGCATCTCCGCAGGCCTCGTGAAGTTCGTCGCCGAGCACACTGCGCGCGGGGAGGTGGACCAGGCGGCCAGGATGGTGGCGGCGGCGGCCTGGCTCTACCGACTGCTGGCCCTGTTGTTCGTCCTCGTCGGGGTCGCGGTCGCGCTGTCGGTGCCCACGGTCCTCGGTCTCACGGGCCACGCCGCAGAGATCGTGCGCGCGCTCGGGGTCATCGCGGCGCTCGACCTCGGGATCTCGTTGATCTCCCTCCCGCCACTCTCCGTCCTGAAGGGGCTCCACCGCTTCCCGGTCGTCAACGCCATCCAGGGTGGCGGGGCCGTGCTCGCCGTCGGTCTCACCGTCGTGGCGGTGGAGGCCGACACCGGGATCGTCGGCGTGAGCGTCGCCTGGACAGCGGCCACGACGATCGCCACCACGGTCGCGTACATCGTTGTGGCCCGTCGAATCGTCCCCGCGCACGTGGGCGCGCCGGTGCGTCGCGATCCGCCCGGGACCCGCCGGCTGGTGCGGCACAGCCGGTCGATCGCCGCTGTCCAGGTTGCTGTGTACGCTCAGGGCCGCCTCGACAGCCTGGTTATCGCCGCTGCGCTGCCGGTTCGAAACGTGACCCCCTACAGCTTCGCCCAGCGGCTCGCCGTCGGCGTTGCCACCGCCACCGACCAGTTCGCCAAGGTGCTCCTACCGCTCGCGTCGGAGGTGAGCGCGACGCGCGACCGCGGTGCGGTGCAGGCGTTGTTCCTGGCCTCGACGCGCCTCACAATCGCAATCGCGCTGGCGATCGGCCTCCCGATCGCGCTCCTTGGCGGCCCGATCCTGGACATCTGGGTCGGCGAGGAGTTCGCGGGCTACGGCGCCGTCGTCGCCATCCTGACCGCCGCGATGATCGTGGATCTGCCCTCCTATGCGGCTGCGGCGGTGCTTCAGAGCCTCGGGCGCCACGGTCCGATCGCGTGGATGGCGACGGCCAGCGCCGCGGCGAACCTCGCCCTTTCGATCGCGCTCGTCGGGCCCCTCGGCTTCGAGGGCGTCGCCCTGGGCACGTTGATCGCGAGCGGGGTCGAGATCATCGTGTTCGTCCTCCCATACGCAGCACGGGTCCTCGACATCTCGCTCGGCCGCTTCCTGGCCGCCGTGGTCGTTCCGCTCCTCCTTCCGGCGGCCGCCCTCGCTGGCGCGGTCATCGCTGGGGACGCGCTGCTACCGGTAACGACGCTACCGCGACTCCTGGTCGTGGTTGGGGTAGCGGTGCTCGCCTTCGGCGTTCTGTACGCGGCGTTTGGGGCGGAGCCGCGCGAGCGGGCTGCCTATCGTGCCGCCGCCGCGGCCGTCGTGCGGACCGCGACCCCAAGGCGCATGGCGGGGTCGCCGTGATCGCTTCGCCGTCGGAAGGTGCCGAGACGCCTCTAGCGGCGAGTGTCGTGATCGCGTCGAAGGAGCGCCCGGAGATGCTCTTGGACACGGTGAACTCCGTGCTGGCAGCGCGAAGCGTGCCGCGCGAGATCGTCGTCGTTGACCAGAGCGCCGCGCCCAATGCGGAGCTCGCGGCGACGCGCGGCGCGCGCGGGTGCGAGGTGCGCTACATCCACTCGTCGACATCGGGCACTAGCCTCGCGCGCAATCTCGGTATCCGCGAGGCCTCCGAGGACGTCGTGGTGATCCTCGATGACGACATGCTGGTTGGCGAGGACTCGCTTGAGCTCCTGCTCGACGGCCGCGAGGGCCGGGCCGACAGGACGGTGACGACGGGACGTGTGCTGGCCGCACCACCCGATGGGCCCGGGCGACCCCAGCCCTCCGGCGTCCTCATCACCCGCACCGAGGCCGAGGTCTTCCGCGGGCGCCAGCCGCGTCAAGTCGTGCCCGGCCCGAATGTCGCCCTGCCGCGGCGCGTGATGCTCGAAATCGGCGGCTACGACGAGCGCCTAGGCCCCGGCACGCGCTTTCCCGCGGGCGAGGACCGCGACCTCTCGCTCCGTCTGCTCGACGCCGGCTGCGAGGTCCGCCACGTTCCCGACGCGATCGCTCTGCATCGCTCGTGGCGCAACCGGCGCGAGCTCGTGGGCGTTCAGTGGCGCTACGCCCGCGGCGTCGGCGGCTACTACGCGAAGCACGCCAGCCTTCGCGATCGCTACACCCTCCAGTTGGCAGCGCGGGAGTTGCGAACGCGTGCCGCGCTCGGGATCCGGTCCCTCGTGAAGTCGCCGACCAACACGGCGCGCCACGCCGTATCGATTGCCGGCCTGCTCCTCGGAGGCGCCGAGTGGTTCATCCGTCACCGCCTGCTCCGGCCCCGCGCCACCGGGCGCGTGGCCGTGCTCGCTTACCACGCGATCGCAGACCTCCACGATGATTCGCTCCTGCGTGAGTACAGCGTCCCGCCTCAGCGCTTCGCGGAGCATCTCGACGCCCTCCTGCAGTGGGGCTGGAGGTTCGTCGACCTGGACATGGCCCTTCGGGCCTTCGACGGCCAGGCCCGGCTACCGGCGCGCGCGGCGCTTCTCACCTTCGACGACGGCTACGCGGACCTCCTCACCGACGGGCTTCCACTGCTGGCCGAGCGGGGCATCCCGGCTGTTGTCTTCGCCGTCGCGGAGCACGTCGGAGGCGTGAACGAGTGGGATCTGGCGAAGGGCGCCCAGGAGCTCCGGCTTCTAGATGCCGACGGACTCCGCGCTCTCGCCTCGGCTGGCGTCGAAATCGGGTCCCACACCTCGTCGCACCCCGACCTCACGCGAGTCGGGCCCCCCGAGCTCGAGGCCGAGTTGGATGGCTCCGCGGCCCAGCTCGAGGCACTGGGCGTCCCCAGGCCCAGAGCGCTCTCATATCCCTACGGCGAGACGACTCAGGAGATCGCGGCGGCGGCTCAGCGAGCCGGCTACAGCATCGCCTTCACGGCTCGGCCCGAGATCGCAAAAGGCCGAATTGATCGGTTCGCCGTGCCGCGAATCGAGGTCTTCGCGAGCGACACCCCGCCCAAGCTCCGGGCCAGGCTCGCCGCCGCCCGGCTCCCCACCCGTCGGCTGCGGGCTCGGGTTTTCAGGCGCTTTCGCCCGGTCTAGCGCTCGAGCGTCCAGATCCGCAGCTGCTCGCCAATCGCCTTGACCCTGTGCTCCCAGCGGAACCGCGGGCGAGCCCCGTAGATGAGTGGATAGAGGAGCTTGCGCACCGGATGGAGATGCGACCGCGCACGATGGTTCGCCAGCTCGGCGAAGAGGCGGGAATGGTCGTCGCGAAGTCGCGAGTAGAGGCGGCGGTGCTCGCCCTTCGCCCTGGCCAGCATGCGCTGGCGGTGGATGCGGCGGCGGTAGGTGATGAGGCCGAAGCCGAAGTGAATGCCGGGGATGCCCCGCTCGGCGACGGTCATCCACAGATGCCAGTCCTCGTAGGCGTCGATGGGGTGCCAGGCTCCCACCGCCTCGAGCATGTCTCGGCGGAAGAGCGCCGAGACCGGGTACTCGTTGGTGTACGCAAGCCGGAAGGGATCGATGCGCGTCGGGACGGTGCGGATCCGCTCGAGGCCCCCGAACTCGACGTAGTCCCCGTAGCAGACCGCCGCCTCCGGATGCTCGTCGACCCGGTTCGCCATCTGGCCGAGGACGTATGGCACGGCCAGGTCGTCGGAATCGAGCGGGAACACGTACGGCGCCCTGGTCACCTCGAGCCCCGTCGAGCGGGCGGCCGAGAGCCCGCGATTTCGATCGTGCCGCACCACGCGCACGCCGTCGGACTCCAGGCGCTCCAGCGACGCCTGGGTCGGTTCGTCGTCCGAGCCGTCGTCCACCACGACGAGCTCGATCGGCTCGTGCTCGCGGACCGAGTGGACCGCGTCGAGGACCAAATCGCCCTCGCGATAGCAGGGGATGATCACGGCGATCCGCGCCTCCCCCGACTCGTTGGCCTCCCTCGGTGTCAAGCGGTTAGTTGGTCACTTCCGACCAGGCGGGTCTGGGCGTCGATGCTGGCATCGAGCGCGTCGATGACGCCCGCATCCACACGCGGATCGAACTTTCGCGCAAACAGGCAATGCGATGCAAGCAGTCGGTCGAGGTCATACGAGGTGAGCACACGCGGGGAGGAACCGCCCTCCGACCAGTCGACGTAGCGGAGATCATCGTTGACGATCGTCGCCGCGAGCGGGGAACTGAGCAGGATGCTCTGAAAGAACGACTCGTCGGGGGAGGAGGACCAGCGGAAGAACTCGATCGTCTCGGGGTCGCGGGAGACGACGTACTCGAGGCACTCGCGCGAGAGACACCAGTGCGCCGAGCCGTGGAAGGGCTCGATGCCCTTGGGAAGCGAGCGTCTGACCGTGAGCGGGATGAAGCGGTTCGGGAGCCGGACCCGGCGGCCCAGCACGCTGCCATGCCAGTGCCGGCGGGTCAGGCGCCGAAGAAAGCGCCCCTCAGAGGGCCGGTAGGTGAGAAATGAGCGGCCGTCGGCCTCCTCGAGCCTGGCCTCGATCAGGCTCGGCGGGCGCAGGGGATAGTCCTGCGCGGTGAGCAGGACGCCGTACTCCAGTTCCTCCGGCCAGTCCAGCAGCGCCCGCACTCCCTCCAGCGTGGCCTCGACCTGGCTGAATGCCGCCCAGTGGACGCCGCGTCGCGGGAGCAGTCGGACGTTTGACGCTCCGCCAAGCTCCCGCTCGACCACGCGCATCACGTCGCTCGGTGCCCGCTGGTCGACGTGGATGAAGAAACGAGCGCCGTCGCTCTCCAGCCGTCGCACCAGTCGGACGAGATGATCGGGCAGGGTATGGGCGGCGATTATGTACCCAATTCGCACCAGTCAAGGTCAACGATAGTGTCCGGCGCCCGAGTGAACCGCCGATCCGAGGCCCCCGGTGTGCCTGCACTCGTCCTGCTCACGGCGACCATCACCCCGCCCGCCGGCGTCCCGGCGCTCGCACGCAGCGAGCCGGCGGACCGGCTCGACGATTACGAGCGCGCCCTCGCGTTCTACCTCGGCCTCCCGGCGTCCGTTGTGGACCGGGTCGTGTTCGCCGAGAACTCCGCGAGCGACCTGGAGCGGCTCGAGCATCTGGTTGAGCGTCACGGGGACGGCAAGGAGGTCGAGCTGCTGTCGTTCTACGGGCTCGACTACCCGGTGGAGCACGGTCGCGGGGTGGGAGAGACCAAGCTGATCGGCACGGCGCTCGAGCGCTCCCGGCTGTTCGCCGAGCTGGGGGATGAGGACCTGTTCTGGAAGGTCACGGGCAGGCTGCGCTTCACGAACCTCGAACGGCTGATCGCGAGCACCCCGAGGTCGTGCTCGCTGTATGCCGATTTCAGGCGCTATCCCCGCCCGTGGATCGACACGCGCGTGTTCGCCTGCACCCCCAACGCCTTCCGGAGCCTCCTCCTGCCGAGGCTCGATCTGATGCGCCAGGACGAGCTCGACCGCCAGGGCTACAGCGCGCCGGAGGAGCGGCTCTTCAAGGAGCTGCTGGCCGAGCGCACGCGCTGGCGCATCGTGCCGCGGCTTCGCGTGGAGCCGAGGATCGAGGGCTACTCGGGCTTCGACGAGGACTACGCGCGCCCCACGCGGCGGCTGTGGTCAAGCGTTCGCGCCGTCTCGCGGAGGCTCTTCCCGGGGCTGTGGATCTGACGCGGCCCCGATTCCGGCTGCTCTTCCTGCTGCCCTTCCCGCCGCGCCTCCGGGGGCTGCACGGGGGCGCAAGGGTCACGGGTCAGCTGATCGCGGGCCTGGCGCGGCGCCATGATCTCGCGGCGCTCTATCTCATGGAGCCGGGGGACCCGCCGGTCGACCAAGAGCTCGTGGACGTCTGCGCGCGGCTCGAGCCCGTCGAGCGCAGGGACGTGGCGGGAAGCCTGAGGTTTCGCGCGGCCACGAAGCTGGCGATGCTTCGCGGCATTCCGACCTGGGTGAGCGAGCTATCCGAGCCGAGGTTTGCCTCCCGCGTCCAAGAGCTCGCCGAGGAGTGGCGGCCGGACCTCGTGCAGCTCGAGTACCCGGTGATGGGCCAGTACCTGCCCTCGCTCGAGGGATACCCCGCGCCGCGGGTGCTGGTCGATCACGAGGCAAGCCTCCGCGACCTGCGTCGCTGGCGCGGACGGTTCGGGCCCATTGTCGGCGCCCTCGACGCGCGGGCGTTCAGGCGCTTCGAGCGTGGGGTGATCCACCGCGTCCAGGCTGCCGTCGTGTTCACCAAGCGCGACCGGCGCGCGCTCGAGGGGCTGGGTGTCGGAACCCCGATCGTCCAGATCCCGCTCGGGACGCCGCTTCCGGCGTCGCCGCTCGACCCGATCGGCTCCTCGGCGCCCGGTGTGCTGTTCGTGGGCAACTTCGAGCATTCGCCCAACGTGGACGCCGCGCTGTGGCTCGCCACCCGAATCTTCCCGTCCCTGCGCGAAGAGCATCCAGGCGCGCGCCTCACGCTCGTCGGCCCGTCGGCGCCCCCGGAGCTGCGGGCGCTGGCGGCGCAGGACATCACCCTCACCGGCGGGGTGTCGGACGTGACCCCATACCTCGAGGACGCGGCGGTCGTGGCGGTGCCGATCCGCACCGGGGGCGGGATGCGGGTCAAGGTGCTGGAGGCGCTCGCCGCCGGCAAGGCCGTCGTCGCGACGCCGCTCGCGGTCGAGGGGCTCGAGGTCACCGGGGGCGACCAGCTCGAGCTCGCCGAGACCGAGGACGAGCTTCGCCGCGCCCTGTCTGATCTGCTCAGCGACGAGGAGGCCCGGCGGGAGCTCGCCGGCCGGGCCCGCGCGTGGGCGACCGAGCATCTCGGGTGGGACGCGTCGATCTCGCGCTACGAGGCGCTCTACGACTCGCTCGTCAGCGGAGCGCCGCCCGTGGGCCGAGCCGCCGCCTTCGACTGACATCGCGCCTAGGCTGGCAATCCGGATGGAGACATCGCGACGACTCTCGCTGGTCGAGCTGCTGCTCCCCGCCGGCCGCGCCACCGCGGCGCTCGTGCTCGGCTCGGCCTGCCCGCCCAGGCTTCAACCGGCCGCCGAGCGCGGAGGCGACGCTGACCCCGTGGACCTCGTCGTCGTCGCGCCGTCCGAGGAGGAGTGCCGAAGGCCGGGCTGGCTTGAGGATGCGGCCTCGACCTGCGCCGGTCGACTGTCGGAGGATGGACTCGCCTATGTCCTGGTGCCGCGCCGCTGGCGGTCGCGGGCCCGCCGATTGCTGCGCGGGCGGGGGCTCGGGGCCGAGGTGGCAGTCCTGCATCTTCCGAACGCGGTCGAGAGCCTCCATCTCGTCCCGCTCGAGCCCGCGCCGGCCCGGCACGCCTTCGCTCGCATCGTCCCCCTAGTCCCGTGGAAGCGGGTCGTGGCGAGCGTCGCGCTCGCGCTCCGCGGCGCTTGGGTCATCGCCTCGAGCAGCCAGGGAGTTGCGCTCGTCGCGCGGCGCCCCGGCGCCCGCCCGCTGTTCGGCTGGCTCCCGGTCCCCGGTGTCCCCGACGCCGAACGGCGCAGCGTTGTGGTCAGCGCGAGCTGGCGGGGCGAGGGCGCGAGCGTGGTGCTTCACCCCTTCGCCGCCGGCGCGAGCCCTCCGGTCGTGGCCAAGCTCTCGCTCGCGGCGGACGCGGGTCCCGCGGCCGAGGGCGGGCGCCTCGAGCGGCTGGGCCC
>JBKPFS010000129.1:0-21671 GCA_046728935.1 Actinomycetota bacterium
GCCCTCCCCCGCGCCGCCGGTTAGCGTCGAAGCGAGGCTGAGGGACTCCTCCCCCGCGATCAGCTTGCCCCGGATCACCGGCCGGAACGGCTGCGGGTCGAGGTCCACGCCGGCGCGGGCGGCGATGTGCTCCGCGGCGGCGTCCGCCTGTTCCGTGCCCAGGCCACCGTGCTTGATCGGGAAGTTGGTGCCGTCCCCGGCGGCGTAGACGTCGTCGGCGTCCTTCACCCGGGCGTGCTCGTCGATCGGGATGAATCCCCGATCGTCCGCCGGCAGCCCCGGCACCGCGGGCCCCTGCAGGCTGGGCAGGGCGACGGCGGCACCGGACTCGAGCGGCTGGTCCCCCGGCGTGAGCACGATCGCACCGGGCGTGTGCTCCGTGGCGCGGACCCCGGCGATCAGCTCGATGCCGCGGGCGCGGAGCAGGGCGGCGACCGTGTCGCTGGCGACGGTGCCGAAGAGAAGCAGCGGGGAATCCTCGGGGGTGACGACGGTGAGGCGAACGTCCAGCCCGAGCTCGGCCGCGCGACGGGCCGAGAGCAGGGACAGCTCGTACACCGGAAGCGGCCAGCTCCCCTCGGGCGGCAGCAGGAACGCCAGGCGCTTGGAGGGGTGATCCGCGGCCCGGCGCAGCAGGCCATCGATGTCGATCGGGTCGCCCGAGGTGCGCAGCGTCTCGGCGCCGCTGAACGCCACCCTCGGCTTCGCCCCGATGCAGATCATCGCCACGTCGTAGGAGAGCGTCGAGCCGTCGCCCAGCTCGGCCGAGTGCCCGCCGGGATCGATCGCGCCAAGGCGATCCGGCACCAGGGTGGCACCCCGCTCCTCGACGATCGGCGCCAGCTCGTGGCGCTCCGTCGCCGCCGGCGTGAAGGGCTCCTCGACCGCGAGCGGCTTGTAGACGAACTCGGGGTCGGGGGACACGAGCGTGATCTCGACCTGGTCCGCCGCCAGATCGGAGAGAGCGAGCAGAGCCTCCAGTCCGGCTATCCCTCCGCCGGCGATCAGGACCCGGAGTCGATCCGCATCGCCCATGTCGATTCCAGCCTACCCCGACTCGGGCTCGGCCTCAGCCCGCCTGACGCGGTCGGCCGCCGCGCGCAGGGCGAGCTCGGGGTCGACGCCGAGACGGCGCGAGACGCCGACGATGGCGAGCAGCAGCTCGCCGATCCACGCCTCGGCGGCGTCGCGCGCCTCCGGATCGTCGGTCGGCGGTGAACCCGCCTGCGGGTCGGCGCGGCGCAGGACCTTGCGCGCGTAGAGCAGTCCGGGGAGGTTCTCGGGGATGTCCGCGAAGGGCTCGTCCCGCCCCCTCCCCTCGACCTCGCGCTTGATCCGATCCCAGTTCGAGAGCACCTCGCGGGCCGTCTTCGGATCACCGCCCATCGCCCTCACCGCCTCCTTGCCGGAGGCCTCGCCGAACACGTGCGGGTGGCGGCGGATCAGCTTCGCGCTCATGCCCTCCGCGACCTCCCCGAGGCTGCCGGCGTCGCGCTCCTCGAGCAGCAGGGAGAGGAACAGCACCTGGAAGAGGACGTCGCCGAGCTCGTCGCGAAGCTTCTCGTCGTCGCCCCGAGCGGCCGCGTCGGCCAGCTCGTACGCCTCCTCTACCGTGTGCGGGACGATCGAGCGTTCGTCCTGCTCGCGGTCCCAGGGGCACTCGCGGCGAAGCCGCCGCGTGATCTCGTCCAGACGCTCGAGCGCGGCGAGGCCCTCGCCCGCCTCGCCGTTGCGCTCCTCTTTCGCCACGGGACCCCGAGGCTAGCCGCCCGGCGGTGCGGTCTGCCCGCCCGGAGTGGCGCCGGGGGTTGCGCCTGGCGTGGCGCCCGGCTGGGCGCCGCCCGGAAGCGGCGTCAGGCCGGGCGGCAGGCCGCCCGGCGGCTGCTGGGCGGAGGGCGTGATCGGGCCCTGCGGCAGCCCGGTCGGAGCGGGGGCGCCGAACACCCCGACGGTGCCGGGCTGAATCGGCTGCGTGGACGGCACGGGCGCGTCGCAGCCCTGCTGCTCCGCCACGTCCTTGGTGCAGGAGCTGGGCGGGGCCTCGGCGTTCGAGCAGCGGTCGATGCGGTAGTCGTCGGCGCAGAGGGTCCGGTTGCTCCAGGTGGCGAGGAAGTCGGTCTGGAAGTCCTGTGCGATCTGCTGCTGGCGGGCCGAGACGAGCGTCTGGCGGATCTGATCCGAGGCGTCGGTGAGCGATGTGGTCTGGGCGGGCGTGATCTTCTCCACCCGGATCACGTAGTAACCGGCGTCGGTCTGGAACGGCCCGACGACCTGGTTCAGGGACGCCGAGAAAACCTGCTCGTCGAGCGCCGGGTCACCCTGCCCCTGCACGACCCCCTCGCGCAGGCCGCCGCTGTCCTTGGTCGCCTCGTCGATCGAGAACTCCTCGGCGACCTGCTTGAAGTTCTCGGGCGACGGGTCGGCCTGAAGCTCCGAGGCCGCCTTCTGGGCGTCGGACTCCTCCTTGGTGAGGATCACCCGCACGTCGCGCGACTCCGGCTGCTCGAACTGGTCGGGGTTCTCGTCGTAGTAGGTCTGGATCTCGTCGCCGGTCACCGCGGGCTCCTCAGGGAGCACCTCCTTCTGCACCCGATCCGAGATCAGCTGGAGCTCGATCCGGTCGCGCGCCTCGTCGAGCGTGAAGCCGGACTGCTTGAGGAAGCGCTGGAACGCCGCCTCGGATCCGAACTGCTGCTTCTTCACCTGCTCGAGCTGCTCGTCGATCTCGCGATCGGAGACCTCGATCCCCCGCTCGGCTGCCTCACCCCTGACCCACGCGGCCAGCAGCAGGTCGCCCACCGCCGTGTCGCGAAGCGCCTCGTACTGCGGGTCGTCCGTCGCCGGGACCTCCTTGATGCCCTGGCCGGCGGCGGTCTGCTGGATCGAGCCATCGAACTGCTCCTTGGTGATCACGCAGGTGTCGTCCCCCTCCTCCGCGGGGCAGCCGGGGACGTCCTCGACCACCGCGATCGCGTCGTCCGGGATGCTCGGGCTGCCGAGCCCCTCGGCCGCGGCGACGATCGCGAACAGGGCCACGAGCAGGACCGCCAGTGCGATGCCGGCGAACCTGTGGCGGCGCTCAGTCGCCGCCGCGCGCCGCTCCGCGGCGGCCTTACCCTGCTCCTTCGGGGTCACGAGTCGCGCAGCATAACGAGCGCGCCATCAAGCCACCCTAAATCGGCGGCGCCTAGTGGGGCCTCTCACAACGGTTGACCGCAAATGACGGACCCAGCTCGCCGCCATGCTGCGTCCTCAGTCGCCCGAGTAGCGCTGCTACTCGGGCTCCCTGCGTCCTTGCCTGTCGGCGCCTGGGCCTCGTCAGTTCCTGGCCAACGTTATGAGACACCCCACTACGCGGCGACGGGCTCGCGGGTGGCCGCGCCCAGGGCCTCGGTGAGCTCGAGCAGGGCGGCGAGCCGCTCGGGCGGGTCGCCGTCCACCCGCAGGCCGAGGGTGCGGGCACGGAATTCGTAGATCGCCTCCGGGATCCGCTCGCGCACCCGGCGGACCGTCTCCGCTTCGAGCTCGAGTGGCGTGATCGACAGGCGCCCGCCCCGAACCTCCACCGTGCGGGCGCCGGCGCGACCGAGCTCGACCCGGGCGCGCTGCAGCTCGAGCAGGTTCGCAACGGGCTCGGGCACCGGCCCGAAGCGGTCGCGCAGCTCATCGCGAAGCGCGCGCAGCTCGCCCGCTTCGCGGGCGGCGGCGACCCGGCGATGGATGTCGATCTTCGCCGCCTCGAACGGGACGTAGTCGGTGGGAAGGTAGGCGTCGACGTCGAGGTCGAGGCGCACCTGGGCCTCGGGCCCGGCGCCGTCGGTCGAGCGGAGGCTCTCGACCGCCTCGTCGAGGAGGGAGACGTAGAGCTCGAACCCGACCGCCGCGACGTGGCCGGACTGCTCCTCGCCCAGCAGGTCGCCGGCGCCGCGCAGCTCCAGGTCGCGCATCGCGATCGCGAACCCGGAGCCGAGCTCGGTGTGGTCCGAGAGCGTCGCCAGGCGCGCCGCCGCCTCCGGGCTCAGCGCCTCGGCGGAGGGGTAGAGCATGTAGGCGAAGGCGCGCTCCGGCGAGCGCCCCACCCGGCCGCGAATCTGGTAGGCCTGGGCGAGGCCGAGCTGGTCGGCGCGCTCGACCATCAGCGTGTTCGCCTGCGGGATGTCGAGGCCCGACTCGATGATCGTGGTCGCCACCAGGCAATCGGACTCGCCGCGCAGGAAGGCGAGCATGGTCGCCTCGAGCTCGCGCTCCTCCAGCTGCCCGTGGGCGACCGCGAAGCGCACGCCCGGACACAGCGCCCGCAGGCGCTCGGCGATCTCGTCGATCGTCTCCACCCGGTTGTGGAGAAAGAAGGCCTGCCCGCCGCGCCCCGCCTCGCGCTCGATCGCTCGCCTCACCAGCTCCTCGTCGTAGGGGCCGACGTAGGTGCGGACGGGGCGGCGGCCCGCGGGCGGCGTCTCGCTCACCGAGATGTCTCGCAGGCCGGCGAGGCTCATCTGGAGGGTGCGCGGGATCGGCGTCGCCGAGAGCGAGAGCACGTCGACCTTCAGCTTCAGCTGGCGCAGGAGCTCCTTCTGCCGGACCCCGAAGCGCTGCTCCTCGTCGACGATCAGGAGGCCGAGGTCCGCCGCCCGGACGTCGCGCGAGAGCAGACGGTGCGTGCCGATGAGGATGTCGACCTTGCCGTCCGCGAACCGGGCGAGCACGTCGCGGACCTCGGCCGGGCGGCGCAGGCGGGAGGCCACCTCGACCTCGAGCGGGAACTCCGCCAGGCGTTCGCGGAAGGTGCCGAGGTGCTGCTGGGCAAGGATCGTCGTCGGCACCAGCATCATCACCTGCTTGCCCTCCGACGCGGCCTTGTGGGCGGCGCGCAGCGCGACCTCGGTCTTGCCGTAGCCGACGTCGCCGCAGATCAAGCGGTCCATCGGGCGCGCCGCCTCCATGTCGCCCTTGACCGCCTCGATCGCATCGACCTGGTCGGCGGTCTCGCGATAGGGGAACGCGCGCTCGAGCGCGAGCTGCCACTCCCCGTCGGGGTCGAAGGCGTGGCCGGTGCGGGTCTGGCGCTCCGCGTAGAGGTTGAGCAGGTCGCCGGCGAGGGCCTGAGCCGCGCGCCTCGCCCGGGCCTTGACCCCCTCCCAGCGCTTTGAGCCCAGCGCCGAGAGCTGCGGCGCCTCGCCCCCGGCGCCGACGTAGCGGGTGATCTTGTTGAGTTGCTCGGTCGGGGCGAAGACGCGGTCGTCACCGCGGTAGGAGAGCTCCAGGTAGTCGCGGGTGACGCCGGCGACCTCCTTGGTCTCGAAGCCGGCGAAGCGCGCGATCCCGTGGTCCTCGTGGACGACGTAGTCGCCCACCCGCAGATCGGCGAAGCTCGCGAGCCGCCCGCGGACCGCGGGCGCCGCCGCGCGGCGGCGGTGGACCAGCCGGCGGAAGGGGATCACCGCCAGCTTCTGCTCCGGCGAGACGAAGCCCTCGCTGAGCGGCGCCTCGGCGAAGAGGAGGCGCGAGGTGGACTTCTCGCGCCACAACGCGGCGTCCGCCGCGGCGGGATCGTCGAGGAAGCCCGCCTCCAGGCGGTTGAGCCCGTACCGAGCCCGCTCGGCCTCACCCCGGTGCTCGAAGACGACGACGACGCGGTACCCGGACCGCAGCTCGCGCTCGAGCTGCGACTCGGCCTCCCCGATCGTGCGCGCGGCCGAGCTCGGCGCCTGCGCCCGGAAGACGTGATCCTGCCCCGCGTCGGCCCCGGAGAGCGAGAGGACCGCGCGCTCGGTGAGCGGGGTGGAGACCTCGGTGTAGAGATGACGGGCGTCCGCGTCGTGCATCGCGGTGGTGACGTCCTCCCAGTGCTCCCGGAGCGCGGCGGAGAAGTCCTCCGCGACGACGATCGCCGTCTCGTCTCCGATCAACTCCAGGACTGGCCGGAAGCTCTCGATCGGCAGGAGCGCCGTGATGTCCGGGCGCTCGCCGTCCCCGGCCGCGGCCTCGGCGAGGCCCCGGTGCTCGAGCGCCAGCTCCGCCGCGGGGTCGAGCTCGACCTGATCTGCCTCGCCCAGCGAGCGCTGGGTGAAGGTCGAGAACCAGCGGATGGTCTCGATCTCGTCGCCGAACAGCTCCAAGCGCGCGGCGCGCTCCTCGGTGGACGGAAAGACGTCGAGGATCCCGCCGCGAACGGCGAACTGGCCGCGCTCGGAGACCTGGTCGACGCGCTCGTATCCGGCCTCGACCAGGAGCTCGGAGACGTCGCCGAGGTCGACCTCCTCCCCGCGGCTGAGCGCGAACCCCGCCGGGCGCAGCGAGGCATCGGGGACGGCCTCGGCGAGGGCGATTGCGCTGGCGACGACCACGGGCGCCTGCGGAGCACCTCGCTCGTAAGCGGCGTCGCCGCTTACGGGTGAAGCGCTCTTGGTGAGCGCATCGAGCGCCCCGATACGCAGGCCGACCAGGTGCGGCGGGGGCGCCAGGTGCGACTCGTACCCGGTGCCTCGGGAGGGGTAGAGCCGCACGCGGCGAGGGGCGAGATACGCGCCGAGCGCCCGCGTCAGGTCCCGGGCGGCGATGTCGTCCGCCGCGACCACCAGCGCGCGGCGGCCGCCGAGCCCCTCCCCGGCGTCGAGCAGGGCGGCGAGCAGATACGGCCGGATCGAGGCGGACGAGTACGCCTCGGCTCGGCCCCCGTCGCGAAGCACCGCGGCGAGGGCCGCGAAGCGCTCGTCGTCCCGGACAAGCTCGAGCAGCGGCCGCAGGCTGGCGGGGGGCGTGGAGGTGGCTTCGGAGCTTGGCATCGATGTGGGCGCGACGAACGACGGGTGAATTGGTGAGGGGCATTCATGCCCCGAAACTGGCATGCGTGTTGACCGGATTTGGCGTCCGGCCCGATCACGCCCGTATCTCGCGGGCGTGCGATGAATCCTACTCAGCCACGCCCGACCATTTGACTACCATTTGGTTATCGCCCGCAAGCAGACGCTGGTTCAGCTCAGCGACGACCTCGTCCGACGCCCCGACGCGCGTGCCGCGAGTGAAGGCAAGTCCCGCTCGGCCGTGATCCGGGAGGCGATCGAGGTGCACCTCGGCGACGACTTCGACGAAGAGATCGCGCGCCAGTACCGGGAGGCATACACGCGCTTGCCGCAGACCGAAGAGGGGCTCGAGTGGGCGGACATCGCTGCCGCAGAGGCGGCTCGCGCGCTCGACGAGGAAGAGGAGGCGGCGGGTGAATCGTGGTGAGGTCTGGTGGATGCACCAAGAAGGCGCCAAACCTCGTCCGGTGTGCATCCTCACGCGCAACGAGGCCATCCGAGTGCTCAAGCGCGTGATCGTCGCCGAAGCGACCACGACCCGGCGACGGATCAAGAGCGAAGTGCAGCTCGACGAAAGCGACGGGATGCCGCGAGGCTGTGTGCTTGCGCTTGACAACGTGCTGACGACCTCCAAGGCGCGACTGAGCCGTCGCATCACCACCCTCTCCCCTGCGCGGATGCACGAGGTCTGCGAGGCGCTGAGGTTCGCGACCGGGTGCTAGGCCGCGAAACGTCCACGGGCCGGCCTATCGTCCACGTCGATGGAGAGCGGTGGTCCTCCGCCCCCCCGGCGCGTACGGCCGTCGCTGGCGGGCCGGATCGTCAGCGCCGGTGCCCGGACGAGCTTCCGCGGCGCCCGGCGGGTCGCCGAGACCACCGGCCTCGACCAAGAGCTCGAGGACGCGATCGAGCGGGCGCTTGTCAACGTGCTGGAGAGCGACCTCACCGACCGCCTGTGGGAGCGGCTGCTGCGCAGCGACGAGACGCAGAAGCTGATCGAACGGGTCGCCGAGGCACCAGAGGTGCGGAGGGCGATCGCCGCTCAAGGCGTGGGCATGATCGACGACGTCGGCGCTCAGGTCGGTCGCGCGACCGAGGCGATCGACGCCAGCCTCGAACGGGTCGCCAGGGCCATCATCCGGCGCCCGCAGCGGACTAGACCCAGCGAGAACGCGGGCCTCGTGAGCAGGGCGGCGGCGCTCGCGATCGACTTCGGGACCCTCAACCTGGCGTTCTTCCTGGTCACGGCGATCGTGGGCTACCTCGTCTCAGTGATCTCGCCCGGAGACGAGGAGCTGAGCGCGACGGCGATCGTCCTCGGCACCGCCGCCTGGCTGGTGACCATCTCCGCCTATCTCACCTTCTTCTGGAGTGTGTCCGGCCAGACCCCGGGCATGCGCCTTCTCGGCCTGCGCCTCGACGTCGACGGGACACGCCGCCTCGGCGCACGCAGGGCGCTACGGCGACTTGCGGGCACGGCGCTTGCGCTACTGCCGTTGGGGGCGGGATTCCTCCCGGTGCTCGTCAACGATCGCCGTCGCGCGCTCAGCGACGAGATTGCGGGTACCGAGGTCCTCTACGAGCCAGGCCAGGTAGCCGCACCCCGAGACGACTAGCCTGGACCGGGCGATGGCCGAACGCGAAGCGGGTCGCGACCGGATCTCGCTCGCCTCTCGGTGCTCGCGGCGATAGCGCTGGTCGGTGCGCTGATCGTCGGCTACGCCTCGAGCGACCTGTTCGACGCCGTCGACACGCTCGACGCCGATCAGCCCGGGGAGCCGTAGGGCAGGCCAGGCCCCGAGCGCTGCCATTCGACCTGGCCCTGCCCCTCCACGCGCGAGCGCTCCTCGATCCCGTCCCAGTCATGGAGCATGCGTTTCAGGCGGGCGACGGCCTCCGGGGGATGCTGGGCGACCTGCGCGGCGAGCTGGAGCGCGGCGTCCTCGGTGCGCGGCGCCGGGACCACGACGTGGATGAGGCCCCAGCGGTAGGCCATGTCGGCGTCGACCTCCTTGGCGGTCAGGAGCAAGTACTTAGCGATCGAGAGGCCGACCAGGGTGACGAGCCGAGCGGGCCCGACGGGAACGCCGAGGGCGGCGCCCGGAAAGCGAAGCCGCACGTTCGAGCCGCCGACCCGAAGGTCGCAGGCGGCGGCGATCTCGGCGCCGGCGCCGACGCAGGCCCCGTGGCAGGCGGCGACGGTCGGCTTGGCGAAGCTCGTGAGCTCGTCGTAGAGGCGGGCGAAGAGCTCCATGCGGCGAACGCCGGCGGCCTCGTCGAGCTCCTCGCGGACGTCCGCTCCGGCCGAGAGGCCCAAGTGGTCGGAGGAGGAGACGACGAGGGCGCGAACGGACTCGTCGTCGCGCGCAGTGGCCAGATGCTCGAGGAGCTCCTCGAGCATCGCCGTGTTGATCGCGTTGCGGGCCTCGGGGCGGTCGAGCCGCAGCAGCCCGACGCCGTCGTCGGCGACCTCATAGGTGGTCAGCGCGGCGCTCAATCGATCACCTCGCCGATCGGGTCGGCCTCCTCCTCGGCGATCTGTCGCACCAGGCGCTCGGCTTCGTCGGCGGCGCGCTCGATCAGCTCGCGGACGTCCTCGTCGGGCTCGCGAAAGCGGGAGAGCACGTAGGCCGCGACGACCTCCGGATCGGTGGAGTCCGGGCGCCCGACGCCGACTCGCACGCGCCAGAAGTCCGCGCCGCCGAGCCCCTCGCGGAGGCTCCGCAGGCCATTGTGGCCGGCGACGCCCCCGCCGAGCTTGGACCGCACCTCGCCGAACGGCAGGTCGATCTCGTCGTGCACGACGACGACCTCCTCGAGCGGCACCCGAAGCTGGCCGCGCGCCGGCCCCACGGAGGCCCCGGACTCGTTCATGTAGGTCTGCGGGATCAGCACCGCGACCGGCGGGCCTCCCTCTCCCGCACGGCCCTCGGCGATCAGCCCGCGAAAGCGCTGGTTCGCCCGCGGCAGCCGCCAGCGGCGCGTGAGCTCCTCTGCGACCTCGAAGCCGACGTTGTGGCGTGTCCGCGCGTAGCGCGCGCCGGGATTGCCGAGCCCGACGACGAGAATCCTGCCGCCGGAACGGGTGCCCGCTTCGTCGCCTGCGGCTCCGGGGGCTGAGTCCACGGCCCCGCGCTCGCCACGGCGGCGGAAGAGCCGCAGGGGCTACTCCCCCTCGCCCGAGTCGCCGCCCCGGGTCGGGGCCTCGCCCTCGCCCTCGGCCGGCGCCTCGCCCTCCGGGGCCTCCTCGCCCTCGGGCACCTCCTCGCCCTCCTCGCCGACCAGCACGGCCTCCTCCTCGAGCTCCGGCTCGGGCTCCTCCTCGACCCGCGGGGGCGAGAGCGTGGCGATCGTCACCTCGTCCGGGTCGACGCCCTCGCCGAGCACGAACTCGACGCCCTCGGGCGCGAACAGGGCGCTCAGCTGGAGCGTGTCCCCGATGTCCATCCCGGAGACGTCGGCGGGGATGCTCTCGGGGATCGCGGTGGGCAGCGCCTCGACCGTGACCTCGCGGGTGACGTGCTCGAGCACGCCGCCCTCCTTGACGCCGGGCGCGTCCTCCGCCCCCAGCAGCTCGATCGGCACCTCCGTCTGGATCGCGACGTCGAGGCGCACCTCCTGAAGGTCGAGGTGAAGGAGCTGATCGCGCACGGGGTGGCGCTGCTCCTCCTTCACGACCACCGGCTGGGGCCGGGAGCCGTCGAACTCCAGATCGAGCACGGCGCCGGCGTGGGCGAGCACCGCCCGCGCCTCGCGCTCGAGGACCTGGAATGGCCGCGCCTCCTTGCCGCCGCCGTAGACGACGCCGGGGACGAACCCGGAGCGGCGCAGGCGACGGCTCGTGCGCGAGCCGAAGGCGTCGCGCGGGGCGACCTTGAGCGTCTCTCGGTCGGAGGCCATGGCGACCGATGAGGATAGAGAACGCCCGCCCGGGCGGGTGGTCGGCGGCTACCCTGCCGCCGTGACCGACGACAGGAAGATCCCGAAGGGCAGGGTGCGGCGCTCGGCCAAGCTGGGGTCGGCGATGGGCCTCCAGGCGACCCGGTACGCGGGCACCAGGGCGGCCGGCCTGGCGCGCTCGGACGAAGGGGCGAGGGAGAAGCTCGAGGCGCGCCACATCGAGACGGCCCTGAAGATGGTCTCGATCCTCGGCGAGATGAAGGGGGCGGCGATGAAGCTCGGGCAGCTGGCCTCCTTCATCGACACCGAGTTCCTGCCGCCCGAGTACGCCGAGATCTACCAGGAGCGGCTGTCCACGTTGCGCACCTCGGCGCCGGCGATGCCGTGGGACAAGGTGCGCAAGGTGCTCGAGGACGAGTACCGGGATGAGACGATCGACGAGAACTTCAGCTCCTTCGAGGAGGAGGCGTTCGCCGCCGCCTCGATCGGGCAGGTGCACCGGGCGACGCTGATCGACGGCCGCAAGGTGGCGGTGAAGATCCAGTACCCCGGCGTGGCCGAGGCGCTCGAGGCCGATCTCGCCAACGCGGGGATGATCGTCCGCTTGGCGCGCGCTCTGGCGCCGGGTCTGGACGCCAAGGCGGTGGCGCAGGAGCTCCGCGAGCGGGTGATGGAGGAGCTCGACTACGAGTACGAGGCCCAGAACCAGCGCACGTTCGCGCGCGGATACCGGGGGCATCCGTTCATCTACGTCCCCGAGGTGGTGACGCGGCTCTCGCGCCGTCGCGTGCTGGTCAGCGAGTACGTGGAGGGGAAGGGGTTCGAGGAGGTCAAGCGGCTGCCGGCCGAGGAACGCAGCCGGTTCGGCGAGATCGTGTTCCGCTTCTGCTTCGGCTCGATCTACCACCTGCAGACCTTCAACGCCGACTCCCATCCGGGCAACTTCATCCTCATGCCCGACGGCCGGGTCGCCTTCCTCGACTTCGGGATGACCAAGAAGCTCGACGTCGAGCAGATCGAGCTCGAGCAGCGGGCGGTGGACGCGGCGACGCGCAAGGACCCGGAGCTGCTCCGCCAGGCCCTGCACGACCTCGGCTTCATCAAGAACCCGTCGAAGCTCGACGCCGAGCGGCTGATGGAGCACGTGATGGTGGTCGGCGGCTGGTACCTGGAGGACGGCGAGTACGAGGTCTCGGCCAGGCGGGTGATGAAGATCATCGAGTCCACCTCCGACCCGCGCTCGGAGTACTTCGACCTGATGCGGCGCGAGAACGTCCCCGCCGAGGAGCTCATGGGCAGGCGCATGGAGACCGGGCTCGTCGCGGTGCTGGCCCAGCTCGGGGCGAGGCGGAACTGGCACCGGATCATGCGCGAGTGGGTCTACGGCGATCCCCCGGAGACCGAGCTCGGCGAGGCCGAGTGGGAGTACTTCGAGTCCCGCGGCCAGCGCCGGGTCCCCGGCTACGCCGGGCGGCGGGTCTAACCTGGCGCCCACGTCGAGCCGTCGATTTGTCATCCATGCGCTGTCGAATCGACGGCTCCACGGAGGACGCGGGCGATGCGATGGATGACCGCATCCGGGTCGCGGCTCAGTTGCCTCCAGGTGACGCGAATCACCCGGTATCCAGCCGCCTGCAGCTCCGCGTCGCGCTCGCGATCACGCTCGAACGCGGTCTTGTCCGAGTGCCATTGAAATCCGTCCATTTCCACGATCACCTGCTCGCGTGGCCAGAGAAAGTCCACCTCGTAGCGGCCCACCCGAGCGTTTACCAACGGGCTGGCTAGGGAGGAGTTGCGGATCACCCGCAGCAACCTTCGCTCGGCCGCCGAGCGGGTCATGGCTGGTTCCGAGTCTCCGAGAGCCGCACGCAGCGTGGCAACGCCTCGTCGCCCCCGGTGGCGCATCAGTTCCCGGATCAGCTGGGTGCGGCGCACGACTCCCCGCCGTATCGCGTCCGCAACGACGTGCTCGTACTCCTCAAGGGTGAGGAATCGCCCGATATCGACGAGCGTTCTGGCCGGGCTGGTGACTGGGATTCGGTCGACCAGACGGACATCCTCCGGTCCTAACACGCGCGTGCAATAGACGCGGATGCCAGGCCGCCGCGGCCAGCGACACGCCGGAACCGTCACCTCGATCTCCTTCGCGCCGGGATCGGCATGGACCAACGCGGCGCGGCGCTGCGGTGGCTTATGGCGGAGCCGCGCCCACATGCAAGCACCGCTGCCATCTCCCGTCCGGGCAGGCGCTCGCGGTATGGCCCACGAGGTAGACGCCCGAATGGACGACGTGCAGGCGCCCGCCTTTCAGCCGCGCCTCGATCGCTCCCCTACCCAGCCCCAGCGCAAGCAACTGCTGCCGCGTGACGACCCCGTGCTGGCGCGCGGCCAGCTGCGCGATTGCCCGGTCGAGGCTGCGATTCGCCATCTATGGCATGACGAATCCCCAGTCTCGCCCTCGGCGCCCCCACCGACGGGCTAGAGCTGGTCGAGCAGCCGCGGGTCGTTGGTGCAGATGCCGTCGACGCCGAGGGCGGCGAGTTGGCGCATGCGCTCGAGGTCGTCCACGGTCCAGGCGATCAGTCGAACGCCCGCGGCGTGGGCGGACTCCACCAGGCGGCGCGTGATCAGCGGGTGGTACGCCCACACCGCCCACACTCCCAGCCTCGGAGCGCGGCGGCGCACGATTCCGGGCAGGCGGGCGCGCATCGTGGCGCTGCCCGCGAGCACCACCGGGCGTCCCCAGCGCGACCGGGTCCAGTCGCGGCGCACCTTCGGCACGGTCCAGCCCCGCCGGAGGCTCGGCTCGTGCTCGCGCAAGTAGGCAAGGCTGGAGACCTCCATCGTCGACACCATCGCCCGGCCGAGCAGGTCGTGCCGGCGAATGGCGGCGACCACCTCGTCCTCGCGGCCGGCCAGCTTGAGGTCGAGATCGACGGTGACGCCCGTCAGCGGTGGACGGCCGAACGCCTCCAGCGCCTCGCCGAGGGTCAGGGGCTCACGGCGCCTTGCGTCGCCCCAGTCGTGGGCTACGAGCAGCGGTCCCGAAGCGGTCGCGGGGCCAGCCGAGGCGCGACGCCAGTCGCTGCCGTCGGCGAAGTCGGACTCCGGCCGGCACACGTCGAGCTCGATCACCTCGGCGCCCGCCATCGCCGCGGCGGCGAAGCTGGGAAGCGTGTTGCCCGGACGGATCGCATCCGCCCCCTTGTGGCCGATGCGGATCAGGGGGGCGGCGTGGCCGCGGGCGGCGCTCAGGCTGAGGACCTGAGCCTCCCGCTCACCCACGCTGATCCCGGCGCTGGGCCACGTCCACGCGGCGAACTGTATTGCCGCGTGGTCGGCTCCCGATAGGTTGAGGGCGGATGCTGCTCGACCCGCACACGCGGCGGCGGATTGCGGCCGTGCTGTTGATCGTGGGAGCGGTGGTGCTCGGGCTGGCGATCGCGGACGTCGGGCCGTCCTCGGATCCCCCCACCGAGGAGGAACGGGCCCAGGACGCTGTCGAGAGCTTCTTCGCCGCCGCCGACGACGGCGACTTCAAGCGGTTCTGCGCCCTGCTCACCGAGCAGGCGCGCGCCCTGATCGAGCAGCGCGCCGCGGCGCTGGCCGCCGCTCGGGACCTTACGGGCTGCAGGGAGATCGTCGAGGCGATCGTCGGCGACCAGTTCGACGGGGTGAGCGTGGTGTTCAAGGACGTGAGCGTCAGCGGCCCTCGCGCGCGGATCGAGGCCCACCTCAAGTTCGAGGGCAAGGCGGGCAACCAGCCGAAGACGATCGCCCTCGAGGAGGTCGATGGCCAGTGGCTGGTCTCCGACTTCCAGTAAGCGGCGGCTCTGACGCCTGTAGCCACCCGCGGTCGAGGGACATCTTTGGATGGCCGATACGCTGAGGACCCGATGGCATCGCGCCTGTTGATCGCGGTGGGTGAGCCGGCCTCAAGCGTCGAGCATCTGCCGTTCGGAGTCCGGAATCTCCTTGACGCGGCCGAGGAAATCCTGGTCATCGCCCCCACATTGCCGAAACGCTTTGAGTGGCTCGTCTCGGCCACGGACAAGGCGCGCGGGCAGGCGGATGAGCGGCTTCGCACCGTGCTCGGCCAGCTAGACGACCTCGGCAGCGAGGCCGCTGGCGTTGTCGGCGGCGACGACCCACTGGTCGCGTTCGAGGATGCGATCCGGGAGTTCTCTCCCGATCACCTCTTGATCGCCCTCCGCGGTCAGGATCGCGCCGATTGGCAGGAGCGCGGACTGTTGGATCAGCTCTTCGAGCGATTCGCCGTGCCGATGACAGTGTTCAGCCCCACCGAAGAGTGAGGCTCCTTCGATAGGGGCGGGCGCTAAAAGAGCTGGTTCTTTGAGGGCCGTGACGGCCCGTATCGCCGCGTGACGTCTTTGTCCATGAGAGCAGGGGAAACCTCGGGCCGGCGCGAGGCTTCGTGACGTCCTGTAGCGCCGCTTTATCGGGCTTTCGTGACCATTCCGTGCCCACTCACGCCGCCGGCGGCTGCACGTCGAGCGGCAGGTTCACCGGGCTCGGGCGCTGGAGCGGGTAGGCGCACCGCACGCAACGAACGTCGCCGTCCTCGTCGACCACGCCGAGCGGGTGCTCGCAGCGGCAGGTGCGGGTCGCCCAGGTCGCCTCGGCCAACCTCCGCCGGGTGGCGAGGATCGAGGCGTCATCGGTCCCATCGTCCGGATCGCGCTCCTTGCCGGCCTGCCGTCGGCAGTTCCGCGAGCAGTAGAGGGCGGGCGGGCCGCCTCGCCCGTTTCGAGCCGGAAGGGGAGCTCCGCAGCGGCGACAGTGGCGGTCGGCCATCGCCGAGGAGGCTACGCCCCGTGTCGGCAGGCACTACCCGGCTTCTCGGCCAAAGTGCGGGCGGTCAGGCCGTTTCCCCCGGGAAAGGGTCTTGTAACTAGACCCTTTTTAGGCCGATGCGGCGGAGCGATCTTGTCGAGCTTGCGACGCGCGAGTCCGTGTTGATCCTGGAAAAGCTGTACGACCACTTGATCCCGATCAACGTCGGTGGCGACGATTCCCTTGCCAACCTGCGGCCCTCGTGCGCCCGCTGCAACCGGGGTTGGCGCTAGCTCGCCCAACCGCCGGAACAGGAGCAGCAGTAAGGCGCTGCTCCTCGTCCCGCGAAGCAGCCGTGCCCTCTAGTCGAGCACGAGCCCGAGCACGATGAGAATGACGAAGACGCTCTGAATCGAGTGCACGATGATCCCCGTCCAGGCACTCTGGAACCGCCGCGAGGGATAGGCCTCGAGAAAGATGCCCTCGACGAAGGTGTTGAGAATCACCCACGGCACGTGCAGGTGGTAGAGCGTGAACAGCGCTCCGTTGGCGACCCAGTCGCCCCTTCCAAACACCTCCCGCATCCGGGGCAATAGCAGCCCCCGAAAGAGCAGTTCCTCGCCGAGGGCTGTGTTGAAGACGGCGAGCACGACGACGACCGCGAACCAGCCCCACGCGCCGGAAAAGAAATCCTCGCCGCGGTCCGAGTCCAAGTAATCGGCGAAGTCCCGCGGCTCGGGTCCCGGGATCGTCGGCACGAGGCTCCAGATGGCGAGGAGGACGACGAAGAGGAGCGCCCACCACCAGACCCTTCCACCGACGTGCCCGGTGTTTGGATCGCGGGGTGCCCGCAGCCACAGGGCGTCACGCACGCGCGGCCATTCAAGCGTTCCAAGCTCTCGCCTGACCAGGATCAGGACCAAGACGAACTGCCAGATCAGCCCAGCGGTGAGGCAAATCAACAGCGCCTCAGCGAACGGGTCATCGCCGCCGACTTGATCCCTGAGCCACGGAGCGACGATCCAGGCGAGAACGCCCATCGGGATGGCTGCGGCCGCCCACACCGCAAGGATCTCGGCAAGCGAGTATTGCCTTACGGCTTCATAGCGATCGACTTGGTCCGGCGGCTGTTCCATCAGCGCGGTACCCCAAGGCGAGCCTAACCGCGCCAGGCCCACGCGGTCAAGGAACCCTTTTTAGGTCGATGCGGCGGATTGATCTCGGGGTCCAGGGCGTCCGCAAAAGGCAAAGCGCCTTTGCCATTTCCGGCATCAAAGCTGCCCCACGCGCCTCTAGGTCAGGCCGCGATTTTCGCCGGGAGTTTTTGGACGGCCGTCACCGGGTCGAGCCGAGAATTTCGGGTTTCCCTCACGCCGACCTAGTCGGGTGTGCCGGTCCACATCGTCGCTGCCCGGCTCGGTGACGACCCCAAGACCGTGCTCTCGACCTACGCTCACTTGCTGCCACAGTCCGACGAGATCGCGGCCGAGCCCGTGGCGGCGGTGCTCTCAGCTCGCTCGTGACTGTTTCGTGCCAAATCGGCTGCAAACCGCTCTGGAATGCGTGGGAAGCTAGAAGAGCTGGTTCTCGCCGGCGAAGATCTCCGAGACGGAGTCGTCGGCGAAGATGCGGCGGATCGAGTCGGCGAGCGTCTGGGCCGTGGAGAGGACCGTGATGTTTTCGGGCGCGCCGGGGCGAAGCGGGATCGTGTCGGTGACCACGATGCGCTCGATTCCCGAGTTGTCGAACTGAAGTCGCTCGAATGCGGGGCCCGAGAAGACGCCGTGGGTCGCGCAGGCGATGACCCTGGCGGCGCCCTCCCCGAGCACGGTCGCCGCGGCGGCGCAGAGGGTGCCTGCCGTGTCGATCATGTCGTCGACCAGCACCGCGGTCTTGCCCTCCACGTCGCCGACCACGTAGCCGATCTCGGCGACCTGCTGGGCGGGACGCTCCTTCTCCATCACCGCCCAGTGGACGCCGATCTTGCGGGCGAAGTTGCGCGCCACCTTCACGCGGCCGGCGTCGGGCGAGACGATCACCAGGTCCTCGGGGAATGCCTGATCCATGAAGTACTGGGTGAGCATCGGCATCGCGGTCATGTGGTCGACGGGCTTGGAGAAGAAGCCCTGCACCTGGCCGGAGTGGAGATCCATCGTGAGCACGCGGTCGACGCCCACCGCCTCGAGGCACTGGGCGACGACGCGGGCGGAGATCGGCTCACGCGGCGACGACTTCTTGTCCTGGCGCGAGTAGCCGTACCAGGGCATCACGGCGATGATCCGGTGCGCCGAGGCGCCCTTGGCGGCGTCGATCATCACCAGGAGCTCCATCAGGGCGTCGTTCGGGGTCATCCCGTGCGCCGCGTTGGCGGCCGTCGACTGGACGAGGAAGACGTCGGCGCCGCGGATCGACTCCTCGTAGCGGCAGTAGACCTCGCCGTCGGCGAAGGTGCGTAGGTCGACGTTTCCGAGGTCGACGTCGAGCTTGCCGGCGATGCGGGCGGCGAGCTCCATCGAGCAGCGGCCGCCGAAGACCATCAGCCGCTTGGTGTAGTCCTGGGGGATCGAGCTGACCACCTGGGGGCGTTCCTCCACGGTTGCCATCAGTCGTCCACCTCGGCTTCCTCTGTCGCCTCGCGGGCCTTTCGCTCCGCGTAGCCGTCGATGTTTCGCTGCTCGGCCCTGGTCACTCCAAGCGCCCCGGGGGGCACGTCGTCCCGGATCACGGCGCCGGCGCCAGTGTAAGCGTCATCGCCGACGCCGACCGGGGCGACGAACGAGGTGTTGACGCCAATCCGCGCACGTTCCCCGATCTTCGTGCGGTTCTTTCGGAACCCGTCGTAGTTGGCCGTGATGGACCCGGCGCCCAGGTTGGCGCCGGCACCGACCTCGGCGTCGCCGACGTAGGACAGGTGGGGGACCTTCGCGCCGGGGCCGATCCGCGAGTTCTTGATCTCCACGAAGGTGCCGGCCTTGGCGCCCGGCTCAAGCCGGGTCCCGGGGCGCAGGTAGGCGAACGGGCCGATCATGCAGTCGTCGCCCACCTCGCAGTCCGTGAGATAGGAGTGCGGCACCGTGGCGTTGGCGCCGATGCGCGCGTTGATCAGGGTCGAGTACGGGCCGATCACCGAGCCGGTGCCGATCGAGGTGGCGCCGCGAACGGTCGTCGCCGGCTCGAGGGTGACGTCGGCGGCGAGCTCCACGTCGGCGTCGATCCACGTCGCGTCGGGATCGACCACGGTCACGCCCGCGAGCATGTGGCGCGTCAGGATCGCGCGTCGCGCCTGATCGGCGGCGAGCGCGAGGTCGGCGCGGGTGTTGACCCCGAGGTTCACGTTCGGATCCGAGGCGCGGTGGGCGGCGACGCGGCCGCCGCGGTCGCGCAGTACGGGGAGCACGTCGCCAAGGTAGTACTCGCCCGCCTCGTTGTCCTTCGTGATCCGCTCCAGGGCGTCGGCGAGCGCGCCGCCCGCGAAGGCGAAGGTGCTGGTTGAGATCTCGTGGATGGCGAGCACCTCGCCGGGCACGTTCTCCGGGTGTTTGGTCTCGACGATCCGCTCCACGTCGCCGGACTCGTCGCGGACGATGCGGCCATAGCTGCCCGGGTCATCGATCTCGGTCGTCAGCACCGTGGCGTCGGCGCCCGCCTCGTGGTGCGCGGCGATCAGCTCGACGAGCATCTCTCCGGAGACGAGCGGGTGGTCGCCGGGGACGACGATGACGGTTCCCGCCTCGCGCACGAGGTCGAGCGCAGCGCGGATGGCGCCGCCCGTGCCATCCGCCTCGGGCTGGACGACGGTTTCGGTGCCGTGGGGTATGCCCGGGGAAAGGTCGCGGTCCGGCGAGACGATGACGGCGACGCGCCCGGCCCCAGCCTCCTTCGCGGCCATGACCGGCCAGGCGACCAGCGGCCGCCCACACACTGGGTGCAGGGCCTTCGGCAGGGACGACCGCATCCGCGTGCCCTCGCCCGCGGCCATGATCAGGACGGTGGGTGCCTGCACGCCAAGATCGTAGAGCGAAGAATCGGCCGGGGCGCGACGGGCGAGGGAACCGACGCAGACCTGTCACTCGGCCGTCACGGACTCGCGCGGTCGAGCTCGAGCGCGAGCTCGACCGTGACGACCGCGGTGAACGGTTTCACCGCCATGCCGAACAGGAGCGAGACGACGCCATAGGCGAGCGTGCCCGGCGCCACCGAGGGGTCGATTAGAGCGCCGATGATTGCCGAGCCCGCGTACACGACGGCGATCGGCCAGACCACGAGCGCGAGGACCCGCCAGAACCGGCCGCGAACGAGCTCCCTGCTGCGGCGGAGCGCCGCCAGGGGCTCGGCATGGCGCGTCTCGACGAGAGCCGGGGCGAGCGCGAACCAGGTGGCGAGGACGACCCCCGGCACGACCAACAGCTCGAGGCCGATCATCGTGCCGGCGGTGACGATCAGGTCGACCGCGAGCAAGCTCGCCCAGGGGAGCGAGCGGGCGATCTCCGCGAGCCCGGGGTAGGCGTCCCCAGCTCGGCGGGCGAGGACGATCTGGGCAACCACGCCGCTGAGGAAGTAGTAGCCCAGCAGGCCGGCGCCGGCGGCAGCCGCGGAGAGGACGAGCAGCACTAGGGTCTGGTCGTCGAGCTCGGCGGCGAGGCTCTCGAGCGCACCCTGCGCCACGGCCGCGGGCAGGAGGGCGATCAGCGATGCGACGCCGATCGGGCGCCAGCCGTGCCGCAGATCGACCCACGCCCTGTGGATCGTCTCGGAAACGAGCGGCGAATCGGCCGGGGCGACCGGGCCGGTCACGCCCCGACCCTACTTCCGCGGGGCAGGAAAGCCGGGCCCCGGGCCGAACGCAGTCTTCGGCATGAGACGGCGCATCCGCGCCCGGCTGCACCGCCCGTGGCGGCGCGAGGGCGGCGGTCCCGAGGACGACCAGTACATCGAGATCGAGCCGGGCGAGCTTGCCGGAATCTTCGCGGCACCCTCGTGGCTCCGTGACCTCGGCGTCGCGTCGTGGCTGCTGGTCGGGGTTGCCGCGGCGCTCGCGGGAGCGGTATGGCTCCTGGCACTGACGCAGACGATCGTGATCCCCGTGATCGTGGCGGCGATCATCGCCTCGGTGGTGTTGCCGGCGGTCGACTGGCTGGAACGGCGCAGGATCCCGCGGGCACTCGGAGTCGGGATCGTGTTCCTGGCGATCATCGGGTTGGGGGTCGGTATCGCTGTGCTCACCGTCACCGGGGTCGCGAACGAGAGCGGCACGATCTCCGACCAGCTGCAGGACGCCGCGGACAAGGTCTCCGGTTGGCTCAAGGACATCGGCGTCGACCCGTCGCACGCTGATAGCGCCAAGAAGGACGTCAGCAATTCGGTCAGCTCCGGCTTCCATGCGTTGCTCGAAGGACTGGCCGCCGGGATCGACAAGCTCGCCGGGCTGGCCGTCTTCCTCTCCTTCGCGGTGCTCAGCCTCTTCTTCATGCTCAAGGACGCGCCGACGATCGTCGGCTTCGTGCGACGGCACATGGGCGTTCCCGAACCCGTCGCCCGCACGATCACCGGACGCACCACGCGGTCGCTTCAGGGGTACTTCGTGGGGATGACGATCGTGTCGCTATTCAGCGCCACCATCGTCGGCCTCGGGGCGCTGGCGCTCGGTGTGGCGCTCCCAGGGACGATCTTTACGGTGACATTCGTTGGCGGCTACGTCCCGTACCTGGGCGCCTGGGCAGCGGGCGCGTTCGCGGTTCTGATCGCGCTCGGCAGCTCGGGTTCCGACACCGCAGCCGCCCTCGCGGTGATCGTGCTCCTCGCCAACGGCGCCTTGCAGCAGGTCGTCCAGCCGGTCGCCTACGGGGCCGCGCTTGGCATCCACCCCCTTGCGGTGCTGATTGTGACCATCGCCGGCGGAAGCATGTTCGGCACGATCGGGTTGATCCTCGCGGCCCCGCTCACCTCCGCGGCTGTCCGGATCTCCACCGATCTCGCCGCCGCCCGCGCCGAGGCCGAGAGCAGCGACGAGCCTGGCCCGAAGGCCGAGCCCCCGGGCGGACCACCCGCCCCAGATGCCTCGGCGGCCTAGGCGACCTCCTCGAGTCGTTCCGACTCGGCGTCGACCCGCGCGCGCCCGTTCTCGTAGAAGCGAATCCACTTGCGGATCGCGTTGTCGGAGACCCCGTACTTGCGGCC
>JBKPFS010000130.1:0-10620 GCA_046728935.1 Actinomycetota bacterium
GACCAGGCACGAGAGCCGCGCGGCGGGGATCAGATCTCCCCGGAGCTTGAGCCGGCCGCCGAGGACGAGCTGCGCTAGGCGTGAGCCGCGTCGAGCACCTCTGAGGAGGCGCGGCTCACGCTCACCGGCCCGGTCGCGGCCTCGACGCGCTCGATCTTCATGTCCGCGAGCTCGTCGCGGACGAACTCGGCGGCGAGGTCGGCCGAGCGCGCGGCCGCGTCGCGATTGGCGCAGATCGTGACCGTGAACAGCCTGCCTTCGCCGGCCCTGTCCACGCCCGCGTCGATCGCCTGGTAGGCGACGAAGCCGGGCATCTCCTCAAGCCGGGGCGCGAACTTCTCGTCCACCCGGTGCATGAGCTCGTCGACGCGCTCGGCCTCGAAGCTGTACTTGCGGACGCTTGCGTACATCGCTCCTCCATTCCTTCGGCGTCGTAGGGACGGCTGTTCAGCCGCCGTTCGACCCTACACGACCGGGGCGGCTCAGCCACCGACCCAATCGTCCAGCGGCGGCCTCGCGCCGAGCACGGAGAGATCCCCGCTCCCGCGGATCCGCTGGGCGGCGCTCGCCATCGCGTCCACGGCCACCCAGGTCAGGGCGCCGCCGACGCTGACGCGCTGGGCCCCGGCACCGACGATCTCGCCCATCGAGAGGTTGGGACGGGCGAGGACGTTGAGGGGCTTCGAGACCGCTTCGGCGACGGCTCGAATCTCGTCCGCGCTGCGAAGCCCGGGCGCATAGAGCACGTCCGCGCCCGCGCCCTCGTAGGCGACGAGCCGGGCGATGGTGTCGTCCAGGTCGGGGTTGCCGCGGATCTGGTTCTCGGCCCGCGCGGTGAGCATGAACGGAAATCCCACGGCCGCGGCCGCCTGCGCCGCCGCGGCGACCCGCTCGGTCGCGGGCTCGAGCGCGTAGATCCCGGCGTCCGGGTCGTAGTCCTCGATCGAGCCTCCGACGGCGCCGGCCCCGGCGGCCCGCGTGATCGCGAGAGCCGCCTCCTCGGGCTCGGGCGCGTAACCGTTCTCGAGATCCATCGAGACCGGCAGGCTCGTCGCGCGGTCGAGTACCCCGGCGTGCTCCACCACCTCGTCCAGGGTCGCGTTTCCATCGAGGCGACCGAGCGTGAACGCGAACCCCGAGCTGGTGCTCGCGAGCGCCTCGAACCCCAGGGCCTCGAGGACCCTGGCCGACCCGGCGTCCCAGGGATTCGGCATGACGAACGGCTCGCCCTCGTGGAGCTCGCGGAAGCGCTCGCCCTTCTCGCGCTGGGTCGGTTGCGAGGCCACGACGACCATCCTGACAGCGACGGTCGAGCGTCGACTGACTAGCGCGATCCGCTAGCAAGTCGACGGTCGGCGATCACGCCGCCTGGGCCTGGGCGGGGGGTCTCGGCCGCGAGCTGGCCGTCACCGCCTGGGCCCAATGGGCCGCGACGAATCTCCTCGGCTCGCCACTCGAGGTAGGAGGGGCCCCTGTTGCGGAGCTGGCGCGGGAGGATCGGGCCGAGCGCGCGTGAGGCGGCGCCCATCGCGCGCAGCTCCGCCTGGCTGACCAACCCCCATTCGACCCCGAAGCGCTCGCGAAGGACCGGGGGAAGCATCCCGATCGACGAGATCCGAAGGGCCTCGGCCGGCGGGATGCGCAACAGGCGCCAGAGGCGCTGGACCACGGGCGGAAGTTGCGGTGGGGGTCCCGGGTTGGTCAGCGCGTGCAGCACACGGTCGACGGTCATGTGGCGCTCGAGGCGGTCGTTGACCATGGTCTCGAAGTAGTCACGGAAGCCGGCCCAATCCTCGGGCAGGTCGCCGCGGCGCACACCCACCAGCCGACCCAGGGGCGCGTACTCGGCATAGAGACGCTCGATCTCCGCGGCGCTCAACGGACCGACGAAGCGCAGGTGGGCGGCGATCCCGGCCTCGAGGAGCGTGGCGTGGACCCAGGCGTAGGCCTCGGGCTCGAGCGCGGTGTAGGTGGACCCGTCGGGGTTGGTGCCCCTGATCGACTTGTGGAGCTCGCGCAGCCTTCGCCCCACCGCCGCCGCCTCGCGCCCGCCGTAGGTGATCAGCATCCCGTAGTCGACGGTGCGAAGCAGCCGCCCCCATGGGTCCTGCTCGAAGGTGGAGTGGTCGCGGACCCCGGCCCCGACCGTCGGGTGCGCCACCTGGAGCAGGAGCGCATATCCGGCCCCGAAGTACATGCGGATGTCGTCGAAGCGCTGCCTGACCAGCGAATCCGGGCCGAGGATGATCTCTTCGATCTCCTCCTCCGTGGGCAGTGTCGGCCCGCTGCTCATGCTCCACCTCCGTCCGGGCCAGCGCCGGCCGGGTTTCACCAAGGATTTTCACGCGGCGTGTCGATTTGAGCGCTACTTGTTCGTCGCTAAGGTGAACGCGGCGGTGGGCGTCGCGGGAATCACAAGGAGGTCCGAATGAAGTACATGCTCGCCCTCTTCGGCGACGAGAGCGCCTGGGAAGACGTGAGCCCGGAGGACATGCGGGCGGCGATGGAGCCGTGGAACCGCTTCGAGCAGGAGCTCGCGGACGCCGGCGCCAAGATCGCGGGAGAGGGCCTACAGCCGAGCGCCACCGCAACGACGGTGAAGCTCGCCGAGGGTGAGCCGGTTGTCACGGACGGCCCCTTCGCGGAGACCAAGGAGCAGCTCGGCGGGTTCTACCTGCTCGAGTGCAAGGACCTCGACGAGGCGCTCGAGTGGGCGAAGAAGGTGCCGCTCCAGGCGGGCGGATCGATCGAGGTCCGGCCGGTGATGGACTACGAGCAGTTCGGCTTCGAGTCCGCCGAAGCCAAGGCGGAGGCGACCTCGTAGGGACGTCCGAGCTCGCAACCGATCAAGCAGCGGTCGTCGACCGCCTGTTCCGGCGCGAGTCGGGGCGGGCGGTCGCGACGTTGATCCGGGTCCTCGGCGACTTCGACCTCGCGGAGGAGGCAGTGCAGGAGGCGTTCGTGGTCGCACTGGAGCGCTGGCCGCGGGAGGGGATGCCAGACAGCCCGGGCGCCTGGATCACCCGGGTCGCCCGCAACAAGGCGATCGACCGCCTTCGCCGCGAGCGGACTCTGGTCGAGAAGCAGGCGCTGCTCGAAGGGCTCGCCCGGCTCGAGTCCCAGGATGAGCCGCCGCCGGATGGTGGTGCCCCGGAGCTCCCCGACGACCGTCTGCGGCTGATCTTCACCTGCTGTCACCCGGCGCTCGCGCCGGAGGCGAGGGTGGCGCTGACCCTGCGCACGCTCGGCGCCCTCACCACTGCCGAGATCGCCCGCGCGTTCCTTGTCGCGGAGGGGGCCATGGCGCAGCGGCTCGTCCGCGCCAAGCGAAAGATCCGCGACGCCCGCATCCCGTACGAAGTTCCGTCGGGCGAGCGGCTCAGGGAGCGACTGCCGTCGGTTCTGGCGACGCTCTACCTGATCTTCAACGAGGGCTACCTGGCCGCGGAGTCGGACGCGCTGATCCGTCGCGAGCTGTGCGCGGAGGCGATCAGGCTGGCGCGGATCCTCGCCGCGATGATGCCCCGCGAGCGCGAGGTCCTGGGGCTGGCGGCGCTGATGCTGCTCCAGGACTCGCGTCGGGCGGCCCGCGTGGACGCGGACGGTGAGCTCGTCCTGCTGGCGGACCAGGACCGCTCGCTCTGGGACCGTGACCAGATCGCCGAAGGGGTCGAGCTCGCCAGCCGGGCGCTCGGCCGGCGCAATGCGCGCGGGGTGCCGATGCCACCCGGCCCCTACGCCCTCCAGGCCGCGATCGCCGCGCGACATGCCATTGCAGCCCGCGCTGAGGACACCGACTGGGCAGCCATCCTGCGCCTCTACGACTGGCTGGCGCTGGTCCAGCCCTCGCCGGTGGTCGAGCTCAACCGGGCGGTCGCGCTGGCGATTGCGGAGGGGCCGGAGCGCGGCCTCGAGGCGATCGACCGCATCGAGGGCCTCGATGCCTACCAGCACCTGCATTCGGCGCGCGCCGACCTCCTCGCCCGGCTGGGCCGCGATGCCGAGGCGAGCGCCGCGTACGGGCGCGCCCTGGAGCTGGCGACCAACCCCGTCGAGCGGTCCTTCCTAGACCGGCGGCTGGCCGAGCTTGCGGACTCCTAATGGGGCGGGGCCCCGATGACTATTCGATACCGGGCGGTCTACCGGGTTACAGCGGCGTACGCTCCCATGTTGGCCTAGCGACGACCGAGAGGAGAGGCCATGCCCGGACAGGTAGTACACGTTGAGATCCCGTCCGATGACACCGCGAAGGGACGCGAGTTCTGGGGCGGGCTGTTTGGATGGGAGTTCGAGGCCGCCCCTGGCCCCTTCGAGTACCACATGACCCGCATCGGCGAGCAGACTGGCGTGGCGGTCACCGACATGGAGCCCGGCAAGCGCGGGCCGCGCGTCTACTTCGACGTGGACGAGATCAACGCGGGCGCAGCGCGGGTGAAGGAGCTCGGCGGCGAGGCGGGCGATCCGCGCCCGGTGCCAGGCATGGGGTGGTTCGCGGTCTGCAAGGACACCGAGGGGAACGACTTCGGCCTCTGGCAGAACGACCCGTCCGCTCCGGCCGAGTAGGCGCGAGAGCGTCTCGCCCCCAAGGACAGTGGGGCGCTGCGTTCTCGGCGACGGGGTGCGCCTGTACGGCGCCACGGCGATCGGCCCATCGAGCTGCACCGGATCTCCCTCGGAGAGGCCGACCAGCCTCGGTGAGACCCTAACCCCCTGAGCCCTCACGATTCAACACCGACGCAGGAGGAGGATCCATGACATTCGCCTGGTTCGTCGTCTGGCTGATCGCGAACAACATCGGCGGCAGCGAGCCGCTGCAGTTCGACCCGGTCAACTTCTGGGCGGGTGCCCTCATTCTCGCGATCGCGATCGACCTCAACCGACCCCGGCCGGAGTTCCGGCACGGCAAGGCTCACTGGTCCAAGCGTCCCGCCTAGGACTGATGACGACGCTCTACGAGCACGCCGGGGGCGAGGAGGGACTGCACCGGCTCGAGGACGCCTTCTACGCGAAGGTGGCCCAGCAGAACTCGCACGCGAAGACCGCGAGCTACATCCCCTGCGAGAGGTGCCGCGCTGGGACTGGCCGGGCGACCATGACGACGATCGTCAGGATCGCGGTCAGGAGTGGCTGACGCCCCGGTGGGGAGTTCTCCCTCAGGACGCTTCGATGGCTCGTTTGATCCGCTGCGCGAAGGCGTCGGCGTCCTTGCGTGCCCCGCGCAACGCCAGTGGGGCGAGGAGCTTGCCGAGACCGTGCCCTTCCAATTCGTTGTGCACGGTCAGCCGCGTACCTCCGTCATCGGGGGCCAGGTCATAGCCGCCCTCCGGGACGGTCACCGAGTTCTTGGAGAGCTCGGTCCAGCGGATCTGGGTTGGCGGGTCGAACTGCGTCAGCCTGAACTCGCGCTTGCTCTTTATGCCCGCATCCTTGACCGCGCTCGCGTAGGTCGTCCCGACGCCCGGAGGTCCGTCGCTTGTCTTCGCGATCTCGATCACCCTTGGGCTGAACTTCGGGTCATTCTCGCCATCGGCGAGAAAGGCGAAGACCTCCTCGATGGGACGATCGATGTGCGCGGTTCCATTCCAGCTACCAGCCATGCTTCCTCCGTTGTGGGTTTGCCGAGTTCGACGCGACGGTCCCTCAGTCCGTCGCCGAGCCTGCCGCGACCAGGCCGCGGAGCTGCTGCGCCCACTCGGCGGATGTGAAGCCAGGAGCGACCGCGTCGACCAAGATCAGGTCGCTGATGACGTTGTCGGTTCTGAGGTGGAGGATCTCCTGGTACTCCGGCGAGCGGTACCACTCCTTCGCCGTGTCCATGTTGGGGAACTCCATCAGCACCGCCGAGCCCGGCCAGGCGCCCTCGAGCGCCTCCACGTCAGCGTCGAGCACGAGCCACTTGCCGCCATAGGGCTTGAACGTGGCCTCGACCTGCTCGAGGTAGTCGCTTGGGAACCCCGTTGGTATGCGCAAGTGGTTGATCAGGTATGTGGTCATCGCGGACCCCCGGCCTCGTTTTCATGCTGAACTCGCATCGACCAGCGCTCCCGGCTCCCGAGCGTCCGCGATCTCGCCGCGGAGCGCCTTCAACCCGGCGACGTAGATCTCCGAGAAGGTGGGGAAGGGCTGGATCGTGTCGCTCAGGACCTCGAGCGGCACGCGGGCGCGGATCGCCAGCGTCGCCTGTTGCAGCCACTCGCCGGCCTCCGGCCCCAGCGCGTAGGCGCCCGTCAGCCGCTCGCCGTCGCCGAGCAGGGTCAGGAAGCCGTTGGACTCGGCGTAGGCGCGCGTGTAGGTGGCCGTCTTTGGCACCTCCGACACGGGGACGGTGGCGGCGAACGGAGCCTCGGTCGCGCCGACCGCGGCGGCCTGAGGGTCGGTGTAGACGACCCGCGGGACGGCCTCGTAGTTGGCCTCCCGCGGCTGGCCGAGGATGTTCGCGGCGACGACCTCGCCCTGGTACTTGCCGACGTGGGTCAGCGGCCAGATCCCGGTGATGTCGCCGATCGCCCACAGGCGCTCGCCCGCGCGCAGGTGGGAGTCGACCGGGATCCCGCGCTGGTCGGCCTCGACGCCGACCGTCTCGAGGCCGAGCCCGTCGACGCGCGGGCGCCGGCCGGTGGCGACCAGCAGGCGGTCGCCGCGGAGCTCGCTGCCGCCCTCGAACTCCAGCAGGTAGTCCTCGCCCTCGCGCCGCGCCGCGGTCGCGTGCACGCCGAGGGCGAGCTCGATGCCGTCGCGGCGGAGGACCTCGCCGAGCGCCTCGCCCAGCGGCGCCGGCTCGCGCGGCAGCGCGTGCTCGGCGCCCTCGACCAGCGCCACCTCGCCGCCGAAGCGACGCACGGCCTGCGCCATCTCGACGCCGACCGGGCCACCGCCGAGGACGAGGAGGCGGCGCGGGATCGCCTTCATCCCGGTCGCCTCGCGGTTGGTCCAGAGGCCCTCGAGCTCGCGCAGGCCGGGGACCGGCGGCACGATCGGGTCGGCGCCGGCGGCGACGACGACGTGTTCGGCGGTGTGGCGCACGCCGTCGACCTCGACCGCGCCCGTGCCGGCGAGCCGGCCGCTGCCGCGCAGCAGCTCGATGCCCTGGTCCGCGAGCCAGCGCTCCTGGCCGGCGTCGGAGTAGTCGGAGACCATGAAGTCGCGCCAAGCGAGCGCCTCGCTCACGTCGACTTCCGCGGTCGCGGCCGCCTCGCGGGCGGCATGCACCGCCTCGCCCGGACGCAGCAGCGTCTTCGAGGGGATGCACGCCCAGTAGGAGCACTCGCCCCCGACCAGCTCGGGCTCGACCAAGGCGACGCGCAGGCCGCCCTCGGCGAGCGCGCCGGCGCAGTGCTCGCCCGGCGAGCCGCCGCCGAGGACGATGACGTCGTAGTCGCTGCTCACGCGCTCGCTGCCTGGCCTGCCTGCTCTCGCTCCATGTAGAGCGCGGCATCCTTGGATGCCTGCTCCGGATCCCTTCCCTGCTCTCGCGCGATGATGTAGGCGGCGTACCACCCCGACCAGTGGTGCTTCGGAGCGGTCGCTTCATAGGGGCCGTGATGCTCCTCCGCCTCTCGGAGAAGCTCTTTCAAGTTCGCAATGTCCATAGCTCAGCCCTTCTCGTCAATCGTTTCGGTCACCGTCCGGGCACCCGCTGTCTCACCTCTTGGAGCAGCCAGCCGTTGCCGTCCCGATCGCTGAACGAGGCGAACGAGCCGTACCACCACGACCTCGAGCTTCATCTCCCCGATCTTCACCGGGGTCATCGCTCGCCCGGACGCTGCTCATCTCGGCCTCCTAGGTTGGTGGTGGGTGGTGCCGCGATCGCGTCGACACGTCTCGATGCGACAGGTTGCAGCAATCCCGTCTGCAGCAATGATTCGGGGGATCGCTGCGTAGGCCCAGAACCTATCATGAATTCATGAATTCAGTTTCCAGAAATGAACAGCCGAGGACGGTTGGCTGGGACTTTCTGACAAACCACGCACATGTCCTCGTCTGCGTCGCCCACGACCCGGGCATCCGGCTGCGCGACATCGCCGCGACCGTGGGGATCACGGAGCGCGCCGCCCACCGGATCGTCTCGGAGCTGGTCGAGGAGGGATACGTGCTGCGGGAGAAACAGGGCCGGCGCAATCACTACCAGGTGGTGACGGACAGCCCCCTGCGCCACCCGCTCGTCCAGGAGCGCGAGATCGGCGACCTGCTCGCAATCCTCATCGGGTCGAAGGACACCGACATGCCCCAGGAGACTTGAGGTCACAGGACGGACCATCGTGACCAAGACTTGGTTTATCACCGGCGCATCGAGGGGCTTTGGACGCGAGTGGACGGAAGCCGCCCTCGAACGAGGAGACAACGTCGCTGCGACGGCACGAAGGCTCGAGACCCTGGAGCCGGTGGTCGGCACCTACGGCGACACCGTCCTGCCGATCCGGCTCGACGTCACCGAACGCGGCGCCGACTTCGACGCTGTGAGGAGAGCCGCGGAGCACTTCGGCAGGCTCGACGTTGTCATCAACAATGCCGGCTACGGCCACTTCGGCATGGTCGAGGAATTGACGGAGGACGCCGTACGATCGCAGCTCGAGACGAACTTCTTCGGCGCCTTGTGGGTCACGCAGGCGGCACTGCCGATCATGCGCGAGCAGGGCTCCGGCCACATCATTCAGGTGTCTAGCCTGGGCGGCATCACCGCGTTCCCGGCGATCGGCGGCTACCACGCCTCGAAGTGGGCCCTTGAGGGTCTCTCGCAGTCGCTGGCGCAGGAAGTCGCGGGCTTCGGCATCGACGTAACGCTGATCGAGCCCGGCGGATACACGACCGATTGGGTTGGCGCATCGGCGACGCGCAGTGAGGAGAATCCGGCCTACGCCGGAGTCCGCGACGCGCAAAGCCGCTCCTGGGCTGAGAGCCCCGGTGACCCGACGGCCACCCGTACCGCCATCCTCAAGGTTGTCGACGCCGATCAGCCGCCGCTGCGCATCTTCTTCGGCAAGGCGCCGATCGAGATCGCCACCAGGGACTACGAGTCACGCCTGGCGACCTGGAACGAATGGCAGCCCATCTCGGTCGAGGCCTACGAGCCCTCGGCCTGAATCACGGATTCGGCCGGCCGAAGGGTCGTTATTGGATCCGCGTGTCGAACTCGAGCGATGCGGTCACGTAGGCCTCCTCGCGTCGCGGCGGGCCGCGAACCTATCGGACCCGGGACGTCTCGTTCCCGGTGGTCGGGGCCGCTCAGCTCTCGAGCAGGCGCTTCAGCGCCCGCAGCTGATTCCGCACGTCGCGGCGGACGCCGCGCGCAAACGTCCCGCGGAGAACCCGCGGAAGGCGCTTCCACTCAACCTCGCTGACCTGCGTGAGGCGGGTGCCCGCCTCGGCGGGCTCGAGCCGATACTCGACACTGAAGGTCGAGGCCTCGTCCTCCTCACGAAGCTTCATTCGGTGCGGCGCTTCGACCTCCAGCTGTTCGAGCACCATGTCCATTGCGGGTCGCAGCGGAACGGGCTTGTGGGTGACCATCCAGCGATTGTCCCCGGCTACCTCCACCGACTCGACCTTGCCGCACCAGCGCGGGTCATTGAGCGGATCGGCGACCAAGGCCCACACGGTCCCGGGTGAGCGTGCGATCTCGATTGACTCTTCGATCCGGATCAGGTGCCGCTCCCTTCAGGCCACGCAGATCCCCGGAACCGCGACCCTCTCAAAGACGTGCGGGGCCGCGACCGCGCTATCGGGATAGCGCCCGACGTGTGCCTGGAACTCTGGCGAGCTGAAGGCCTTGCCCAGCGCTCGTGCAGACTCCCACACGGCCACGTTCATGAACGTGGCGCTTCCAGCGATGCCGCGATGTAGCTGGGTCGAGATGAAGCCAGGCTGCTGTTTCATGTAGGCGGCGTCCTCGGCCCAGACTTCCAATAGCCGCTCCACGTCTTCGGGCGCGACGTTGAACTGGTTGATGAGTACAACCGGCCCACTGTCCTGTTGCAGTTGCTGCACGTAGGTGGTGTGCTCGTCAATCTCACGAAGTTCCACGATGTCACTACTCCTCTCCGCCGTTGCGGGCGGTTGCGTTCAGTCGGTTGCCCAGCTCTTGCAGGATCCGGGCAGCAGTCGAGAGCTCTGAGACCTTCAGCCCGACGGCGAGCTCGTTGATCCACCTGACCTGCCGCCGGTCGAGTCCCGCGTACTTGGCCCTACCGAGCCCGGTCAGCCGAATCAGGCGCGAGCGTTGGTGATCGGGGTTCTCGTCTGCCTCGACGAGGCCGTCGCTTAGCAGTCGGTTGACCGACGCCTGCACGCTCTGCCTGGTTAGGCCCATCCGCCGGGCGATCTGCGGAACTGTCACCGGCCGCCCGGCCAGCACCACGGCCCCCAGCACCTGCCACCGCGCCGAGGTGAGTCCCTCCTCCGCCGCCAGGAGATCGCCGGCGGCGAGGAGCAGACCGTTTGCACGGAAGGTCCCAAGGACGACGTCCGTCGCCGCTTCGCCTTCGGGTGTTCGAGCGGTGCGCCGAGCCATTGGCAAGAGCCTACCATATTGACAGGCTCCTGTCACAATCTGGCCAAGATGGCCACGAGCCCGGCATTTGGAAGCGCCCTTCGGCGCCGTCTGAGACCTACAACCCGTACGAG
>JBKPFS010000131.1:0-8127 GCA_046728935.1 Actinomycetota bacterium
TTGAACCAGGCGCCGGCGCTTGTTCAGGCTGAGCGCGGCGTTAGCGTGGAGCTTCATCCGGTGACCTCCTTGAGGCTGGGTGGGGTAGACACCCCCAGCCTTCAAGGGGGCCCGGATGAAACAACGGGCTCAGGGATTACAGCTAGCCTGGAAAGTGCCCTTCGTTCTCGTCGGTGAGGATTAGCGCCCGACCTTGCGCGAACACCGTGAAGCGGTAGTTGAGACGCTTCCTGAGCTCGACGGACCCGCTACCGGTCAAGCTGTAGCCGGGGAACGCCGAGGAGAACCGGCACGAGAACTTCGATCGGGTTCGCCGCCGACAGCGATTTTCGAGGTTCCCCAGGACCCGGTCGGCGAAGCCGTGGCGCTTGAGCGACGCCGGTACGGTCGCGCGCGCGCGGCGAGCCCGCAGGAGCGGGCTCCGGACACGGCTCTCGATGGCCGTGATGGTCCAGGCGCTGTTCGGATCTGGCGAGAGGTACGCACAGAAGGTGTGCAGCCCGGGATTCCTCATCTTCAACCGTCGGGTCTCGTCGAACGCCCCCTCTACCTGCAGGCCCTCGATCACCGTGCGCGTTCGGGACCTTCGCGCGGCCGGGGTGGCGGCACAACCGCCGCCGCGGGGGTCCTCGTACACCCACAGAGTCACCGCCACGTCGGTAAAGCCTTGGGCCCGGATATCGGCGGGCTTACGAACCTCGGGGATTGGATGCACGGACAGCTGCAGCGAGACATCACTGGGCTCGATCGGGGCGCCGGCTCCCTCGACGCCGACGCTCGACGCGCTTGCAGCCCCGGGCTCCGTCGCGCCCCCGGCCCCCATCGCGACCGCGCAGATCGCGATCAGCGCGGCCGGACCAAACCCTCGCCGAATCGGAACATGAAGCGTCAGCTGCACACGCACATTCTCCGCCAGGCTGGTGCTTCCCGGTTGGCGGCTCAAATACCCGACCGGAGTCGATGACACTCTCGCACGCAGGGGCCCGACCTGAGATCGGGCCCATTCATCTGCGAGGCTCCCTCGAATCGTGCGAGTCGTCGTCGGCATCCTCAGCGTCGCGCTGATCGGTCTGATGCTGGCCGAGTTCTTCGTCACCTTCCTGCTCCCGCGGCGCGTGAGGCGGGACCCACGGATCGCGAGGCAGTTCTTCACCGTCGTCTGGTGGCCCTGGCGCGCCGTCGCAGGGCGGATGTCGAGGACACAGGCGGACACGATGCTCGGGATCTTCGGCCCGCTCGGACTCCTCTTCGTCCTCGGCTTCCTGGCTACGGGCGTGATCGTGGGCTTCGCCGGCCTGCACTGGGCGGAGCGCTCGGATCTCGGCGCGGCCGATTCAGCGAACTTCGCGAATGACCTCTACTTCAGTGCGGGCTCGTTCTTCACCGTGTCCACGGTGGCGCAACCAGCCGGCGGCTTAGCGAAGGTGCTGCAGATCGGTGAGGCGGCGTCTGGGTTCGCGGTCCTGTTCATCTCCATCGGTTACCTGCCCGCGCTGTTCCAGTCCTTCTCGCGTCGGGAGGCAGCGATCTCGCAGCTTGATCCCCGCGCGGGCTCACCCCCCACGGCTGGCGCCCTGCTCGAGCGCTCGGGAGAGCGCGGCTGGGGAGACATCGACGGCTATCTGCGCGAATGGGAGGTATGGGCCGCCGAGGTGATGGAGACCCAGCTCTCCTATCCGATCGTGGGCTGGTTCCGGTCCCAGCACGTGAACCAGAACTGGCTCGCGGCGCTGACCACGGTGGTCGACGCCTCGGCGTTCGCGATCGCGTATGCACCCGGCCGATCGGTGGGAGCGGAGATGACGTTCGCGATCGGCCGGCACGCGCTGTCCGACCTCGCGTTCACTTACCGGACGACGATCCCTGAGGGCGCAATCGACCGCCTCCCGGATCGCGATCTCGACGACCTGCTGTCCCGGCTTCGCGCCAGCGGCCTCGACCTCGAGGAGGGCGAGCGGGCCCGCGCGAAGCTGACCAAGCTGCGGGCGAGCTACGAGAAATACGCCGTAGCCATCGCCGACCGCCTCGCCCTGGCGCTCCCGGGCTGGCTACCGGGGGAGGACGCAGTGGAGTACTGGCGGATGCACCGGGAGTGAGGCCGGTCGCTTCGCCGAGTACGCGAGGCTAGACACCGCCAATCCGATCGAACCGGGCGAAAGGACGGGCGGGTTGTGTGCGTCTTGGCCCTGTAGACGCACACGATCGCCATGCCGGCGGTCGCCAATCCCGATCCGGAGGTGCAATCCAGATGGCCCCGTTCCCGAGCAGGCTCGCCCTCACTGCCGCGCTGGCGGCAATCGCGGCGCTCGCGCTCCCCGCCGCGGCAGGCGCGGCTGTGACATCAGACGTCGCCGGCAACACGTTGACCGTGACCGGCGACGGCGCCGCCGACACGATCACGCTCGCCGCTACGGGTGGAGTCCTCTCCGTTAACGGGGCCCCCACGACTCTTGCGGCGAATGACAACGCTCAGATCGTCGTCAACGGTGGCGGCGGCGCCGACATCGTCAACGCAAGCGCCCTGGCAGCCAACGCGTACGGCTCGCTGGCGGTCAGCGGCGGCGAGGGCGACGATCTCATCACGGGCGGGGCCGACAACGACACCTTGCATGGCGACGCGGGCGACGACCGCCTCGTCGGGTTTCAGGGCACCGACACCGCCTCGGGCGGCGACGGCAACGACGTGATGGCCTGGAACAACGGAGACGGCACCGACGTCAACGACGGTGACGCCGGGAACGACGAGGTCGAGGTCAACGGGGCCCCGACGGCCGGCGATGCGTTCACCGCCAAGCCAGGCACCCAAGCCGGTCGGGTCCAGTTCAATCGCACGAATCTGGGCCTGTTCGGGATCGACTTCACCGCCGAGCGGCTGACGGTCAACGGCCTCGGCGGCGACGACGTCTTCACCACCCAAGACCCTCCGGGCCTTGCCGGACTCACGAGCGTCACGCTGAACGGCGGCGCCGCGAACGACAACCTCTTCGGTGGTGATGGCGCCGACGTCATCAACGGCGGCGATGGCGCCGACGCCCTCTTCGGGGGCGCGGGTGACGACCGCCTGGTCGGCGATCGCGGCGCGGATTCCTTCTCCGGCGACGACGGCGACGACCTGCTGGTGTGGAACAACGGCGACGGCAGCGACGAGGAGGACGGCGGCAACGGGTTCGACCGCGTCGAGGTCAACGGCTCGCCGACCGCGGGCGATACGTTCACCGTCAACCCCGACGCGACTCATCAGGGTCGCGTGTTGCTTCAGCGCACGAACCTCGTCGCCTTTCACCCTCACCCTCCTCGAGCCGCAGCCGGGCGACGACGGCATCGAGGCCCTCGTGGTGAACGGCGGCGCCGGCGCCGATCAGCTCACGGTGGCGCCCGGCCTGCCCGAACTGCTCGTCGCAGCCGACGGCGGCTCCGGCAACGACCTGCTGACCGGAAGCGAGGAGAACGACAGCCTCGCTGGCGGTACGGGTAATGACACACTCGCCCCCGGCGGCTCCCCCGATGTGGCCGACGGCGGCGCCGGCGAGGATCAGCTGTTCACCCGGGACCGCGTGCCCGATCTGGTGCACGGCGGTGCAGGCACGGACCGCGCCGAGACAGACTCGGTCGCGGTCGATGCAATCGACGGTGTCGAGATGCTCGACGCCGCCCCGGCCCCCGATACGTCCGCGCGGCTGCCCAAGCTGGGCAAGGGCAAGCTCACGCGCAACCACGGCAGCCTGGTCGCCCGCATCCCCGTCTCCTGTCCGATGGCGGAGGCCGGCGGTTGCAGGACGACGCTCACCCTGCTGACGCCCAAGGCCGTCCGTCTGAGCACCGTGCCCGCGGTGCTGGTGCTCGGCTCAAAGCGGGTCGAGCTCGACCCGGGGCAGCGCTCGGTCGTGAGGATCCACCTCGCCGGTGCCTTCGGCAAGGAGAAGCACCACAAGCTCCGGGTGCGGGTGCGGATCGAGAGCCGGGACGCAGCGGGCAACGTCGCAACCGGGGCTGAGGTCGTGGGCCTGAGGGATCGGATTCGCGGATGAACCTCGAGGGCCCGGGCCCCGTAATACCCCGGGACGTTGCCCGGGGGTAGATCTCATACGAAGGCGGGCGAGGCTCTCCGCTGACCGGCGTCGAGCGAATCCTCGACCCCAGCACTCTGGGCGATCACATCGATCGCCTGTATCGGGCCGCGTGGGCGCTCTCGGGCTCGCGCGCCGACGCCGAAGATCTCGTGCAGGAGACCTTTGCCCGCGTGCTTGCGAAGCCGCGCCGGATCCGCAACGAGGACGACCTCGGCTACCTGCTCCAGGTGCTGCGCAACACCTTCATCAGCTCGCGGAGGGCGGCGGCGCGGCTGCTCGCACCGGAGACGCTGGCCGAGGATTTCGAACCGGCCGATCCCAGGCCGTCCAGCCGGCCAGAGCTAGCCGCCGAGGCGCGCGAGGTATTCACGGTGATCGCCAGCCTTCCCGAGCGGTCGCGGGATGCGCTGGTTGCGGTCGATGTCGCTGGGCTCAGCTACGCGGAGGCCGCGGAGCTCTTCGGCACCAATGAGGCGGCGATCACCTCGAGGCTGTTTCGCGCGCGAGCACGGGTTGCACGGAGGATGGAATCGCCGCTCGCGGGCGTCAATTCAGGTAGAGCTCGATCCGATGCATGACGAAGACGACACCCCGCTGACCGAGCAGGATCTGGCGCTGGCCCGCGAAGGCGAGGAGCTGATCGCCATGGCGGTGGCGGGTGTCCGCGCCCCGCAGTCCCTGCGCGAGGCGATCGAGCGCGAGCGCGCCGCGACCGGGGCCAGGGAGCCGTCCCGGCGCGGCCGCCGATGGGCTCTGGCCGCGGCTGGGGTCGCGGGGGCGGCCCTGGCGGCGATCGCAATCGCGATCGCGATCGGGGGCGGGAACACCGACCCGTCCCTCAAGGACGTGTATGCGACCGCAAGGCTCGACCCGACCACACCCGGCCCGCGCCCGCTCGGCGGCGATCCGCCCGTGCTCGATGCCAAGGTCGGCGCGCTCGAGTTCCCCGACTGGGAGCGGAAGTTCGGCTGGACGGCCGTCGGGCGGCGCGAGGACAACCTTTCCGGCCGCCGAGTGACGACGGTCTTCTATCGCAACGTCGACGGCGCCCGGCTCGGCTACGCCGTCGTCGCCGGCAACCCCCTAAGCGGCCAACCGGCCGGGCGCACGGTCACGCGCGACGGCAAGACCTACCACACCGGCGGCGGCGGCGCGCGCACCACAGTCACGTGGACCCAGCAGGGCCACACCTGCGTGATCGTCGCCCCGTCCACGGTGCCGCGTTCGCGGCTGCTGAAGCTAGCCGCCTCGCGGAACGTCTTGTAGGCGACCGCCGAGAACGCCGATGTCGCTCGGCTCGTCTCGCGCGTGCTCAGATGCCGTGAGATGGGCGGGGATCAGCTGAGCTCGGGGGAGTTCGGGACAAACAACCGGGTTGCCGTAAGGCCGGCTCTGCATTGGAGCGCAGCAGGCTGGCCGCCGAGTCGATAGCGGCGGTCGTCGGGCAGTGTCATCGTGACCGCGTGAGGCCGAGGATCAGGGTCGTCGGGCGTAGGCGGCTCAGCGTCAACGCGACGGCCGGCGCCCCGAAGCTCGCGGCGCGCTCGAATCGGATCAGCCACATCAACGACCCATGATCGCGGTCGGGCCGAGATGACGGAGGACTCAAGACCCGACGCCTCCGGGCCGCGGCCGGCGGGGCGCGTCTGGAGGGCTGGCCTAAGCCTGGCGGTAGTCACAGCGATCGCGTTCGCAGTGGTGGCGCCGCCGGAGCGCTGCCCGTCGGTTACGGCCGCAGAGCTCCGGCACTCCGCCCAGGCCAGTGTCGATTGGTTCGTCCGCAACCAGGAGACGGATGGCAGGTGGCTGTACCTCTACGACGCCGACGACGACTCGGCTCCGCCGGAGTACGACGAGGTTCGCCACGCCGGGGTGACGATGGGCCTCTACCAGGCCGCCGCGTCAGGACTGCCGGGAGCGTTGCGCTCTGCCGACCGGGGTACCGAGTGGGCGCTCGACATGCTCCTCGAGCGCGATGGCTGGGCCGCCCTCGCTTATCAGGGGCGGGTCGCCACGGGCGCTAGCGCGCTCTTGGTGGCTGGGCTGACCATTCGCCGGGAGGCCACTGGCGACACGCGCTACGACGACGTGCTGGGCCGACTCGGGCGTTTCTTGCTGGCTCAGATCGAGCCGTCGGGCGCGGTGCTTGCGGAATATGACTCTGTGCGCGGGGCGCCGGTGGCCGGCGAGTACTCGAAGTACTTCACCGGGGAGGCCTACTGGGCCCTGGCGCGGTTGCACCGCGCCTTCCCGGGCGAGCAGGGTTGGGGCGAGGCCGCGGACCGCATCGGTAACTACCTGGCGACGTCGCGCGACGAGGTCGAGGATCACTGGCCGCCGATCCCCGATCATTGGGCTGCCTACGGCCTGGCCGAGACCGCGGAGTTCCCCGAGCGCGGCCTCCCGCCGCTCACCGAGCACGAGGTGAGCTACGCGCGCCGGCAGGCGGAGCTGTTCGGTAGCGCGGTCCGGTGGGTCAGCCAGCGCTTCGGGCCGTGGGGCGAGTTGGTCCGGGGCAGCGACACGCCCCGCGGTGGCGGGTACGGCGTGATCAGCGAGGCCCTCACGGGGTGGTGGCTGACCGCGCAGGAGGAGCCCCGGCTGGCCGACCTCCAGGACCCGGTCGCCGAACGTGCCGCCTGCATCGCCGGACTGGCGGTGAGCGCGCAATCCGATCGCGAGGATGCCGCGAACGCCGCCCGGCCAAAGCGGGTGGAGGGCGCATGGTTCCTGGATGGTGAGACCCGCATGGACGACCAGCAGCATGCCTTGGCCGGGCTGTTGCGAACCATCCCGATCGTCGAGGCGCGCGCAGCGCCGAACTCTCCAAGCTCGTCAAACCCCAGCGATGACGCGCCATCGGGCTGGTTGTGGGGTGCCGCGCTGGTGCTGGCACTCAACCCGGCCCGGGCCGCGTTCGGCGTCCCTCGCGCTGGGCGATCGCGGCGGACCGTCGTCGGGGTGGCCGCCGTCGGCGGCGCGATCGGCGGGCTCGCCGTGTGTGCCGCCGCGGCTGCAGCGGACCCGTTGCTCGAGGCGCTCGATGTCAGCGAGCCCTCGTTCCGCATCGCCGCCGGGATCGTGGCTGGGATAGCCGGCGCAGGCGACCTGTTCCGACGACCACCCCGGCCCGAACCCGCGCTCGCCGGCTGGCGCGCCGCGCTGATCCCGGTCGCGATCCCCATAGTCGCCCGCCCGGCCCTGGTGGTGCTCGCGCTGGGCGCGGGCGCCGACCGGGGCGTCCCCGTGAGCGCCGGCTCGATGGCGATGGGGATCGCGCTGTTGACGGGGCTGGCCGGCGGGCCGCCCGCCGAGGGGACAGTGGGCCGGGTCCTCCGGTGGGCGGGGGGCGTGCTCGCCGCCGGGCTCGTCGCCTGTGGGGTCATCCTCGCCGTCGACGGGGTCTTGGACGTCTAGAGCACGCGCGAAGGGGTTGGACCACTAAGACAGCCTCACAGCATCCGCGCATCAGCTCCCAAGAAGACGCTGGTTTGCCAGGTGCGTGCGCCGGACTCTGTGCGGTTGCCGTAGCGAGCAATCAGGTTTTCCGCCCGAACGCGAGCGCCCCCCGCTTGGTAACCGAAAGCGGGACGATCGCCGCCTTCGCCTTTGTCTCCGCCACCCGCGGTTGGACCCCCTTGCCGATCAGGTAGTCGCGCACCGCGGCCCGGGTCGGCAGCTCGAGCAGCGGAGCGTCCCACCACTCGACCTCGACCTCGGCGAACAGGTCGCCAAGGAGCTCCGGCGCGAGCTCAGCATCGAATGTGAGCCGCCTGCGCGGAAGCGCGTAGGCGAGTTCGGGGAGTCGTCGCGGCTCGGTGCCGCAACGGCGACCAGCCCTCCCGGTCGGAGCACGCGGCGCGCCTCGGCGAGCGCGTCGGTGGGCTCGGCGAGGTGGTAGAGCAAGTAGAGCAGGGCGATCGATCCGAACGACTCGCGCGCGAACGGGAGGAGGAGCGTGCGAAGGTGGGCGTGGTGCTGGAGGTCGAGTGCGGCGTGGTGGGCGGCGCCGAGGACGATGTCAGCGGCGAGGACGCCGCGCGCGACAGGCTCTACA
>JBKPFS010000132.1:0-15767 GCA_046728935.1 Actinomycetota bacterium
CCGATCCTGGCGGCCGACGGCCGGGCGCTCGCCAAGAGGCCCGCGGCGGCGCGGCTCCTGCCGCTCGGCGACGCCGCGGCGGCGGTTGTGGGAGAGGTCGCCGCTCCGGAGCGCGCCGCGGAGCACGAGCTCGCCGCTCGCGGCTTCCCGCCGGGCTCGCTTACCGGAACGTCCGGGCTCGAGCTGGCGTTCGACGAGCGGCTCTCCGGCGTCCCCGGCGGCCAGCTCGTCGCGGTGAAGGCAGAGCAGCAGACGTCGCTCCTGGGGGGCCGGGTGCTGGCGTCGAGCGAGCCGCAGCCGGGGAAGCGTGTACGCACCACCATCGATCCCGAGCTCCAGCAGGTCGCCGTGGCCTCGCTCGGGAGTCTCTACGGCGGGGTCGCCGTGCTCGACGCCCGGACCGGCGAGATCCTGGCGCTGGGGGGAATCGCCTTCTCGGCGCCGCAGCCGCCCGGATCGACGTTCAAGATGATCACGACGACGGCCGCACTGGGCGCCGGGCTGGTGAAGCTGTCGGACACCTTTCCGGTCGAGACGTCCAACAGCGACATCGGCCGGGAGATCGCGAACGCCCATGACGAGCCGTGCGGGGGCACGTTCGTGGAGGCGTTCGCGAACTCCTGCAACACGGTCTTCGCTCCGCTCGGCGCGGAGGTCGGCGGCGAGCGGCTGGTCCAGACGGCCGAGCGATACGGGTTCAACTCGCCGCCCCCGCTCTACGAGCAGAGCGCGCTCGACGCCGTCGACGCCCCGATGAGCACCCTGCCGACCTCGCTCCCCACCGACCTCGAGGCCGGCGTCAGCGCGATCGGCCAGGGTGACGTCCTCGCGACCCCCCTCGAGATGGCATCGGTTGCGCAGACCATCGCCAACGGCGGCACGCGGATGCCGACGGCGTTGGTGAAGGGTCCGGAGCTTCGCCCCGACGCCGAGCCGGTGCGGGTGACCTCGAAGGAGACCGCGAACACCCTGCGGAGCCTGATGATCGCGGTGGTGCAGTCGGGGACCGGCACCGCCGCGGCGCTGCCGGGCGTGCAGGTGGCCGGCAAGACCGGCACCGCGGAGCTCGGCCCGAAGGCGCTCGAGCCGGGCCAAAAGCTCCGGCCCGGCGAGGAGCCGGAGCAGGAGCTCGACGCGTGGTTCGCGGGGTTCGCGCCGGCCAGCGACCCGAAGCTGGCCGTCGGGGTGATGGTCGTCAACGCCGACGGCGACGGGGGCACGGTGGCAGCCCCAATCGCCCGGCAGGTGCTCGAAGCGGGCCTCGGTTAGTCCGTCGGGAACCCGATGGCGGCGCCGATGATCACCAGGGTCGCGCCGATCACGGCGACGATCCCGCCGGCGGTGTCGGCCGCCTGGGCGTTCGCCGCCCCGGCCACGGACAGCGCCGCACCCGCCGCCAACAGCGTCCACCAGCCGCCCCCGGGACGGCGCAGCTCGGCGTAGCTGAGTGCCGCCACGGCGGCGATCGCCACCAGGCAGCCGACGCGGAATGCGTCGGAGAAGGCCCCGACCAGCACGAGGATCGCGGCGAGGGCTGCGGCGCCCAGCCCGGCCCGAAGCCAGGCGGGCGTCAGGACCGGCATGGACGGCTCAGATGTCGAGCTCGACGCGCCCGGTCCCCGAGTCGGTCGGGATCTCGAGCTCGAGCGGACGGTTCTCCGCCACCGCGTCGTCGACCTTGAAGATCAGGAGCGCGCCCTCGATCGGGCCGGAGGCCGCGGTCGAATCGGGCACTGGCAGATCGCCGTCGGCCGGGACCGTCGCGCCGAGGTCGAGTGCGTAGGGACTGTCCGACGGGATCGGGGTGTACTCGTTCTTGAGCGTGTCGACGATCGTGTACTCGTCGGCGGAGGGGAGCGCCTGATCGTCGTTGTCGTTCTCGATCGTGAGGAAGACCCCCAGGTAGCTGGTTCCCGGGTCCGGTGGCGGCTGGTCGACGAGATACTCGCCGTCCTCGGTGTCGTCGGGGTTGAGGAAGCGGGTGATCTGGATGTTGTAGGAGAGCTCTCCTAGCTCGACGGGTTCGCCCTCCTTGACCGAGAGCGTCTCGTCCTCGCCGCACGCGCCGAGAATGCCGGCAGCGAGGGCCGCAACGAGAACGGCGATCGCAAGGCGGCGGCGCATGGCGGCCGCAAGCATATTTATCGGTCTGCCCCCGCGACCACGACGCGCTCGACCGGCCGCTGCGATTCGGCCAGCTCGCGCAGTCGCGCCAGGGCGCGACGCCAGTTGCGCTGGAACCAGCGCGACGCCCCGAGCGCCTCCTTGAGCCGATCCACGGCCACGCTGGGCTCCGTCCAGAAGGTCACGGTCAGCTCGCAGCTCGTGTTCGTGGGTCCCTCGACCAGCTCCCAGACCGTGTGCACCGGGATCCTGTTGAAGCGACCGCCGCGACCGCTCTCGCGCACCAGATGGGGGCGCGAGGCCTCCTCGATCACGGTGTCCATCCACTCGCCCGAATCACGCAGGCGGAAGCGGGCCGCGGCACCGACGCCCACCGGATCCAGCCGCTCGAGCCGGTACTCGTCGATGAAGTGATCCGTGAAGGCCGGCCGGACCCCTAGGTCGCAGATCAGGTCCCAGACCCGCTCGCGGGGCGCGTCGATCGTCGTCGTCGCCGAAACCGGGTCCATCCGCGCGGCGATTCTATTCGCCGTCGCCGCCGAGGTTGCCGCAATTTGCGAACGCTGGACACACCTTCGATCGGCAGGCCGCCTGGCGATCGTTAAGATCGGCACAAGCGGGGGTACAGGCATGTCAGTGCTGACCGAAGGTTCGCCGAAACCTCCCGAGCTCCACGAGTCGGGAGAGCGGGTGACGGAGATGACCGCCGGATCCCTGGTCTGCGTCGAATGCGGATTCGGGATCTCGATCGCTGGCCTCGAATCGCTGCCCACCTGTCCGACGTGCGGTGGCTCGCGCTTTCGCCGGGCGTCGATCTTCGATCAGCCGACGGTCGACGTGGCCGCGGTCGAGGTCGCCGAGGCCGAGCCGGAGTGGCTCGCCGACGCCCGCGCCGAGGCCGAGCGGCCCGGGCCGCACCTCGCCTTCGAGGAGGCCGGCGAGGCGAGGGTCGTTGCGCTCGAGGAGGGCTGGACCCGGATCGGACGCAGCGGGGCTGCGGACGTCCGCCTGGACGATCCGACGGTCTCGCGCCGGCACGCGCTCGTGGTGCTGACCGACGAGGGCGAGCTGCGCGCGCTCGACGACCGCAGCCTCAACGGGCTCTTCGTCAACGGCGAGCGCGTCGAGTGGGCGCCGCTCGGCGACGGCGACGAGCTTGAGATCGGCCGCTACCGCCTCTACGTCATCGAGGCCTAGCGGTAGCGCACGCCGCCCGGCGCCCAGCTCGGCGCGCGGGCGTGCCGCGAGCGGGAGCTGAGGCTGGGTAGGCAGGTAAATCTGCGCCTGTGGCGCTTTATGCACCGACGGGGCTGCAAAAGGCGCCAGGCGTGCCGATCTCGGCCAGTCTGCTCCCCTACCCCAGCCCTACGCGGCTGGGACTGCCGTTACTCCGTCGAGATGTTCGGGTCCGCCTGGACGCGGTGCGGCACGACCATGAGGAAGTTGTCCCGCGCGCCCGCGGCGAGCGCGAGGACGCGCTCGGCCTCCTCGGCCTGGTCGGTGGCCCGCAGCTCGTGCGCGTAGTGGCCGAGCAGATCCTCGATGTCCAGCATGCCCTCGTCGTCGAGCTCCTCGAGCTCGACCTTCGCGGCCTCGCCCAGGCGCCGCTCGATCGCCGCCTGGTCGAGGTTCAGCTCCGGCGCGATCCGGACGTAGACCCGACCGCCGGTCATTCCGGCGCACGCCCAGGGGCCAATGTCGCCGAGGACCACCGCGCGCCCCGAGGTCATGTACTCGAAGGCGAAGCCCTTGGCGTTGGCACGGTCGACTACGCATCCACGTGAGTCGTCGAGTGGCTCGGCGGGCTCGCCGCCCAGGACCACGTCGGCCCCCGAGAGCCGGATGCAGAAGCGCGAATCGGCCGAGCCCTGCACGAACAGCCGGCCCCGCTGGGCGCCGTAGGCGAACGACTTGCCGACCGACCCGTTCACCCGCTCGCCGTTCAGGTTCTTCCCCTTCATGATCGAGACGGTGCCGCCCAGCATCGTCTTGCCCACGCCGTCCTGAGCACCGCCCTCGACGCGGAGGACGACCCCCCAGGCGTTGAAGGCGCCGAAGCCCTGCCCGGCCACGGAGCCCCCGTTGAACGAGAGCTCGGCGAGAGTGTCGTCGTTGCCCTCGGCGGCGGCGCCGTAGAGGCGAGCGCGCGAGATCGCTCCCGCCAGCTCCGTGCCGAGCACTCGGTCGTGGGCGTCGGTGGACCGCGGGAACTCCTGTCGCACGGTAGCGCCGCCGCAGACCTCTTCGGCGAAGGCCGCGATCTGCGCCGACGCCTGCTTGGGCTCCATGCGGATCGGACGCGCCTGCACCAGGCCCGCCTCCGCTCGCGCCTCGGCCATCACCTCCTCCGCCACTGGGAGGTCGACCGGCTCGAGGTCCAGGAACTCCTCCAGCGGCGTGATCAGCTCGGCGAGGTCGATGCGCTCCTCATACCCGCTCTGCTCGAGCAGGTCATAGCGTCCGACCAGGTCCTGGGCGCGCTCGTAGCCGAGCTCGGCCACGACCTGCTTCACCTCCTCGCCCATCGAGGTGAAGAAGCGCGCACAGTTCTCCGCGGCCGTGTCGACGACCTGGGGCGTGAACTTCTTCAGCCCGTGCTCCTGGGCCTGCTCCGTGGTCTCGATCTGGGTGGCGATGCCGACGTGGCAGGTGTCGAGCTGGCAGCCGCGGCAGATCGTGCAGCCGAGCGAGACCATCGCCAGGGTCCCGAAGGCGACCCGGTTGGCCCCCATGCAGTGGAGCTTCACGACGTCGTACGCGTGGCGATAGCCGCCGTCCGCCCAGATCTCGACCCGGTTGCGAAGCCCCGCCTCCATCAGCGCCCGGTGAACCAGGCGCGTGCCGATGTCCGAGGGGAGCCCGACGTGTCGCAGCGCGTGCTGGCGCGCCGCGCCGGTGCCGCCCTCGAAGCCCGAGAGGGTGATGATGTCCGCGCCCGCCTTCGCGATCCCGAGCCCGATCGTGCCGATGTTCGGCACCACCGGCACCTTGACCGAGACGCGGACGTCGGGGTTGACGGTCTTCAGCTCGTCGATCAGCTCCGCGAGGTCCTCGATCGAGTAGAGGTCGTGGTTGTTGGACGGCGAGATCAGGTCGGTGCCCGGGGATGCGTTTCGGGCCGCGGCGACCTTCTCGGAGACCTTCTTGCCGGGCAGGTGCCCGCCCTCGCCCGGCTTCGCCCCCTGGCCGATCTTGATCTCGGCGACGTAGGAGGAGTTCAGCATCTCCGCCGAGACGCCGAAGCGGCCCGACGCGACCTGCTGGCCGCGCCACTTCCGGTAGAGCCCGTACATGTCCTGGATCTCCCCGCCCTCGCCGTTGATGCAGAGGATGTTCGAGGCCTTGGCCGCCGCGGCGTAGGCGCGGAACGCCGGCTCGGACTGCGAGCCGAAGCTCATCGAGGAGATCACCAGCGGATAGTCGTGGTGGCCGATGCTGGCGTCGACCTCGTCCGCGGAGACCGGCTCGCGATCGGAGCGCAGGCTCATGATGTGGCGCATCGAGATCGGGCTTGAGGCCTCGAGCTCGCGCACCTTCTCCGAGTACTCCTCGTACGAGCCGGCGCCGTTGGCCGCAGCGACGGCGGCCTTGTAGACCTTCGGGTAGAAGCGGAACGTCTTCGCCGGCTTCGCCCCCTGCTCGGTGTCGCGGATCGCGACCAGGCGGGCGTCGGCGTCGGCGTCGAGGTCGGCGAATCCCACGCCACGACGCTCGGAGGCGGCGAAGGCCTCGGTCTGGAAGATCTCGGCGAGCTCCGGCTTCACCCCGATGGAGGAGAACTGGCGCGCGTAGCCGCGGACCTCGTGGATCCCGATGGTCGAGATCACCTTCTCGATGCCCTTGCCCAGGGCGGAGCAGATGTTGTTGACGTCCTCGGCGTAGTCGTCGACGCAGATCACCTCGAGCAGCACGTAGGGACAGACGCCGTTCGCGCCGAGCCCGAGCGCGAGCACCACGTCGTGGACGTTGCGGATCGCCGCCGAGCGCAGAACGATCGAGCAGCGCCGGCGGAGGTTCTCCTCGCCGCGGTCGACCCGGAACTGCTTCAGCGCCTGATCGACCGCGGAGACCGCGAGGTGGGGATCGAGGTAGCGGCGCTCCCCGTCGCACACCGTGCGGTCGGTGAGCACCACGAGCTCGGCCCCGCTGCGCACCGCCTTCACGGCCTCCTGCTTGAGGCGCTCGATCGCCCCCTTGCTCGTCTCCGACTCGAGCAGGGCGACGTCGAGGGCCGCGGCGCGATCGCGGAACTCCTCCCAGAGGTCCTCGAGCACGTAGGTGTGATTCTCACGGGCGATCCTGCGGTAGGTCTCGTCCGAGAGCGGCGCCAGGTCGTGGTGGCCGCCGAGGATCACGGGGAAGGACGTCTCGACCGTCCGCGTGTCGGTCGCCGGGTCGTGAATCGACGGCCGGCGGCCGAACACCGCACGGGTGGAGAAGTGCTCCATCTCCCGCTCGCGGTCGATCGCCGGGTTGGTGACCACGGCTACCGTCTCCTTGAAGTAGTCGGCCAGGTTCTGGCGCTCGGGCGAGAGCGCCGCAAGCGGACCGTCGTAGCCGAGCGAGCCGATGGGCTCGGCGCCGTTCGACGCCATCTGCTGGCAGAGCTTGACGTCGTCGCGCTGCCAGCCGAACCCGGCGAGGATCCGGTCGTCGACCTTGACTGGCTCGGAGGGACCGGCCGCCGTGTAGCCGGGGATCTCGGCGCCCTCGAGCGGACCGCCGGTGACCAGCGCCCTGCGGTACGGGCCCGCGGCCTCGGCGCCGGTGCGCTCGAGCCAGCGGCGCGCGACCTCGCGCTGCATCTCGGCGTGCTCCCAGAGGCGCGAGCTGCGCCCCTCGCGGTCGATCGTGACCATGAACTTCTCGCCTGGGCCGAGCGGCGTCGGCTCGGAGACCATGTCGTGGACGCTGACCACGCCGGGCTCGGAGCTGAAGGTGAAGTCGTCGCGCGTCTCGAGCTTCCACAGCGGCCGCAATCCGAGGGCGTCGGCCGAGAACACGCATTCGTCGTCGTGCCGCGAGATCAGCGCCACCGGCCCCTGCGCGACGGGGCCGATCGTCTGGCGCAGGTACATGTAGAAGTCGTGGAGGTCCTCCGGCAGGGAACGGATCTCGTTCACGATCGGCGGCACGACCGCCTCCATCGCCTCGGGGAGCGACAGCCCCTCGACCCGGATCAGGGTGTCGATCGTGCGGTCGAGGTCCTGGGAGTCCGAGGCGCCCGGGCGGATCGGGGCGCCGAGCATCTTCGCCTCCTGGCGGAGCTGGGCGATGGTGTTGATCTCTCCGTTGTGACCCAGGATCGGGAACGGCTGCACGCGCTTGAACGACGGCCAGGTGTTTGTCGAGTAGCGGTTGTGGCCGAACGCGGCGACGGTCTCGAAGCGCTCGTCGGCGAGGTCCAGGTAGTAATCGCCGAGAACCCGGGGGGCGCCCATCACCTTGTAGACCGCGGTCGAGGCCGAGAAGGAGGTCAGGTGGACGTCGAGCCGCTCCTGGAGCTCGGTCAGCAGCTGGAACAGCACCCGGTCGCGCTTGGCCGCGTCGGCTACCAGCCCGCCCAGCTGCCAGAAATGCGGCTCCTCCTCGCGGGCCGTCGCCCCGAGCGCCTGCGAATCGACCACGCCCTCCCGCTCGGCGAGGATGCGGAAGCCCCCGCCACCGAGGATCTCGCGCGCGTCGTGCTTCGTCCGCTCGAGATCCGCCGAGCGCTCGATGAACACGTGGGCGACGGCGAAGGCATCATCGAGGACCAGGGCCGGGTTGTGACCGCCCGCCCGGACCTCCTCCGCCCAGATCCGCCGCGGGATGTCGACCATGAGCCCGCACCCGTCGCCCTCGCCGTCGACGTTCCCCGCCCGGTGGAGCATCTTCTGAAGGTTGGCCAGCGCGTGGGTGACCGGCTCGCGCGTGGGCGTTGCGTCCTTGCGGACCGACGCATAGATCGCGCAGGCATCCTTGTCCTCGACCGACGGTGGGGACACCTTCGGCCGCCAGGCGAGATGGGGCGAGTAGCGGCGTGCGTCGCCGGGCACGGGCCGCTCGCGGCGGTTGGCGGAAGAGCTATGCAACTGGACCTCCCGGTTTCCGCGCCTTCTTCGAGCGGGCGCGCGACTGGGACAGAACCGACGGGACGGCGGATTATAAAGAGGCGCCCGGCGCCGGTCTGAGTTGTGGCGCGTTTCTTCGGATCTGCCGAAGACATGCGCCAGGTAGGGCGTCTCTGAGTAGGATCGCCCCGCGATGGCGGAAACGATCGCGGTCCTCTCCCAGAAGGGGGGCACGGGCAAGACCACCCTGGTGCGCACGCTCGCCGATGTGTTCGAGCGCCTCGGCGTCGACGTGCTCGCGGTCGACGCCGACCCGCAGGGGAACCTCTCGGACTATTTCGACACCGACCACGACGCTCAGCCCACCCTGGCGGAGGTGCTCCAGGGACAGGCCCGGGCCGCCGAGGCCGTTCACGGGCCGGTGATCCCGGCGAACCTGAGCCTCGCAGAGGCGGAGCTGGCGCTGGCGGGAAAGATCGGCCGCGAGGTGACGCTACGAAGCGCGCTGATGGACCTGAAGCGGCAGAAGGACGTGATCCTGATCGACTGCCCGCCAACCCTCGGCCTGCTGACCGTTAACGCGCTCGTCGCGGCCGATCACGCGATCCTCTCCACGGAGGCCCAGTACTTCTCGCTCCAGGGGATGGAGCAGGCGATGGAGGTCGTGGCGCTGGCGCGCGACTCGCTCAACCCGCAGCTCGAGCTGCTCGGCGTGGTGCTGAACATCGCCAACATGCGCACCAATCACGCGCGCCAGACGCGCGAGATGCTCGCCGAGCGCTTCGGCGAAAAGCTCTTCCGCTCGGTGATCCGCCAGTCGATCGCCTACGCCGAGTCGGCCGAGCGCGCGATCCCGATCCTCGACTACCGCCCCGACCGCGGCGCCGACTACCTCTCGCTCGCGAGCGAGCTCCTGCGCAGGCTCTCGCTGCACGAGCTCCTCGCGCGCCTCGACGAGGTGAGCGCGGAGCTGGTGCCCGCCGGTAAGCGCCCCGCGAAGGCTGAGAGGCCGCCGGCACCACAAGCCACGCCCGAGCCGAAGCCGGAGCCCGCGGACCGGCCGGAGCGGGTGGCGGAGGAGCCACGCGCGATCCCGATCCAGCAGGTACCGACGCCATGAGCGAGGCCGACTCCCCAGCCTCCCTGGGGGAGATGATCGAGCGTTACAACGAGGCCTGGAACGCCCACGACCTCGACGCGATCATGGCCATGCACGCGCCGGACATGGTGTTCTGCAACCACACCGCCGGCGAGCGAGCAGAGGGCGAGGCCGTGCGCGACCACATCGGGTCGATCTTCAAGACCTGGCCCGACATCCGCTTCGAGGGGCGGCGGACCTACGTGCGCGACGGTCTCGTCGTCCAGGAGTGGACCGCCACCGCGACCCACGCCAACGAGATGCGGCGCGGCGATCTCGTCGCCGAGGCAACCGGCAAGACGATCACCTGGGACGGCGTCGACGTGATCCCGTCTGAGAACGGGCTCGTGAGGCGCAAGGACGTCTATTCGGACTCGGTCTCGATCCTGAACCAGCTCGGGCTGCTCTGACCCGACCGCGCGCGGTCACGGACCGGAGTAGTCGAACCGGCCGATCGCTGTGTACTGGCCGGGGTGCTCGAAGCTGATGCCGTCGCTCACGCGGTACACGGTCGAGGCTCCGAAATCACCCCGCTTGAAGATGATCCCCTCGGGGAGGACCGCCCCGGGATGCACCTCCGCGCCCGTGACCGGATTCTTGATGGTGGTCGACTCCACCTCGAGGGAGTCCCCGGCCTTCACGCGCCAGTTGACCCCATCGAACTCGACGTCGTAGGGCACGGGCTTCGGGCCGTGGACGGTGGGCCATGTCCAGGCCAGGATCCCCCACGGTCCGCCGACGTCCCCCGTGGCGAGGGTCGAGATCGCCTCTCGCTGCTGCTCATCGGCGCGCTCGTCCACCAGGATCAACGCCTCGCCACCGCCCTCGTGGATGGCGCCCGGCCAATTGACGAGGACGCTGAAGTTGAGGTCGTCGAGCGACACCCCGCCGAACGAGCCCGTCTCGACGTGCCACGTCCACCCTCCTTCGCACTTGCCCTTCGAGGGACGGGCGTTGAAGTTGCACGGACAGCCGTAGTCGCAGTTGCAGGCGACGCCCACGGTGCCGCTCATCTGCCACTCGGTCGCGGTCTCGGTCGCCATCACGCTCCTTTGGTTCCGCTCAACCAGCTGCCCGACAGTATCCGTGGACGCGTCGGACGCTGCGACGCCGCGGCCTCCCGCCGAACCTCAGAGCTCCGGGGCGTGCATCGCGCGCGTCCGCGCTCAGGCGCCGGCAGGCTCGGGCTCCGGCTCGGCGCGATCGGGCCCTTCGTCTGCGGGCGGCTCCGGAGCCGACTTCGCGGGCGGCGCGAACTCCGGCTCGTGGACGTGGGGCATCCACTCGAGCCACTTCGGCAGGTACCAGTTCCAATCGCCGAGCACCTTCATCGATGCGGGCAGCAGCACGCCCCGAACGATTGTGGCGTCGATCAAGACGGCGACAGCCAACCCGACGCCCATCTCCTTGAAGTCGAGGAACGTCAGCGTGATGAACACCGCGAACACGAACACCATCACCGCCGCTGCGCTGGTCACGGTGCCGGCGGTCGTGGAGATTCCGTGGCGGACGGCCTCGTCCGTGCTCATCCCGTGCCGCCACAGCTCGCGCACCCTGGAGAGGATGAACACGTGGTAGTCCATCGAGAGGCCGAAGAGGATCACGAATAGGAAGAGCGGCAACCACGAGGTCACCCCGCCGTTGGACGTGAAGTCGAGCACGCCCTCTCCGCGACCGTCCTGGAAGATCAGCACCAGCACGCCGTACGCGGCTCCGATCGAGAGCAGGTTGAGGATGATCGCCTTGATCGGGATCACGATCGAGCGGAAGGTGACCAGCATCAGCAGGAAGGCGAGCGCGAACACGAACCCGAAGATCAGCGGCAGGCGATCGACCAGCTGGTCGCGGAAGTCCTCCGACTGCGCCGCCGGACCGCTGACGTTGACGGTGACGCCGTCGATCCTCCCAATCGAAGCGGGAATGATCTCGTTGCGGACCTCGGTCAACGCGTCCTGGGACTCCTCATCGCTTCCCGAGCCGACGGTCGGAATCGTCACCAGCGCGACCGTGCCCGCGTCGTTATAGGTGATCTCCGTCCCGGGAAGTACCTTGTCGGAGGATTCCGCTCGTCGCACCAGGAGGTCGATTCCGGTCGCCGCCTGACCGCTGCGAACGTCGTCGGCTTGGACGACGACATCGGCGACCACGCCCTCCTCCGGGAACGATTCCCGGATCAGGTTGTACGTCTTGATCACGCCCAGGTCCTGCGGCAGGTCGTCGGTGCTGGAGACGACCATCTTCAGGCTCAGCGCCGGGATCGCCAGCGCGATCAAGGCGCCGCCCGCAATCGCCAGCGACAGCCACGGCCGGCGCATCACGCGCGCGACGATCGGCGCCCAAAACCGCGACTCACCGGCCGCCCGCCGTCGGCCGAGGAACGGAATCCGACCCTTGTCGATTCGATCTCCGAGCCAGGCGAGCAGCGCCGGCAGCACCGTCAGCGACGCGAACATGGCCAGCGCGACCACCAAGATCGTGCCCTCGGCGAAGGAGAAGAACGTCTTGTCACCGCTGAAGAACATTCCCGCCATGGCGACTATCACGGTCAGCCCCGAGATCAGCACGGCGCGTCCGGAGGTCCCGGCCGCGACCTCGAGAGCATCCCGCTCGCCGCGACCGGCGGCTCGCTCCTCGCGCTCGCGGCGGATGTAGAACAGCGCGTAGTCGACCCCGACTGCCAGACCGATCAGCAGGATCACCGATTGGACGTTGCTGTCGATCGGCGAGATCAGCTGACTCGGGATCGCGACGAGCGCCAGCGCCGCCATCACGCACGAGATCGCCAGCAAGAGCGGCACGCCGGCCGCCACGAGCGATCCGAAGGCGATGACCAGGATCAGCAGCGTCAGCGGTAGCGAGATCAGCTCGGCCTTCGCGAGATCGCTGGTGAAAGTGTCGTTGAGCTCCTTATTGGAGCTGACGTTGCCGAACTGCTCGACGAGCAGGTCGGGATGGTCGGCAGCAACGGCGGTGACCGCCTCCTTCGCCGGCTCGAGCCGGTCTCGCGCCTCGAGGTCGTCTCCCGTGATGTCGAAGTCGACCAAGACGGTGTGCCCATCCTCGGACACGGACCCCGAGCCCTCTCCCTCGAGGGGGGACTCGACGTTCTCGACGTACTTCGTCCCCGTGAGTTCCCGGCTCGTCTGCTCGATCGCGGCTTGGAACTCGGGATCGTCGATCGTCAACGAGTCGCTCTGGATGATCACCAGTTCCTCGTTCGGCCTCATGCCCTCGTCGTAGAGCACCTTCTCCGCGTCGCCGGCCTCGCCCGTAAAGCGGTCGGCACCGTGGATCTCCTCCTTGCCGATGGCGTTGCCGATCACCACCGCGATGGCGACGAAGGCGAGCCAACCCCAGATCGCGGATTTGCGATGCTGGGCGCTCCAGTGCGCCGCCCGGGCCGCGAGGCCCTCGGGCTTCACGGGCTCTGAGGGCGCGGCGGTCGATGGCCGGTCTCCCCCGGCCGGGTTCGGATCGTCCTGGATCACACGGGTCTTCATCTGGACCCCCGGAGTGGTGGGCATGCCAACCATCTCACCTCACGGGCGATCGGGCAAGCCGGGAAACAGGTGGTTTCGGGGGCGGGTTTCTGGTGTCCTCGTGCCTGGGTCGGCTCAGGAGCGGAGGAACAGCAGCACCGCGAGCACCCGTCTCGACTCGCTCCCGGTCGACGGCAGGTCGAGCTTGCCGAAGATGTTCGAGACGTATTTCTCGACCGCGCGGAGGGTGATCGTGAGCTCGTCGGCGATGCCCTGGTTGGAGCGCCCGGTCGCCATCAGCTCGAGGACTTCTCGCTCGCGGGGGGTGAGCTCGCCAAGCGGATCGTCATCCCGCCGCTTCGAGAGCAGGGTCGAGACGATGATCGGGTCGACCGCCGAGCCCCCGTTGGCCACCCGCTCGACGGCGGCGACGAACTCCCGCACCTCCCCGATCCGGTCCTTGACCAGATACCCCACTCCCTCCGCGGAGTCCGCCACGAGCCTCATCGCCAACCCCAGCTCGACGTACTGCGAGAGCACGAGCACGCCGACGTCCGGATGACGGTCGCGGATCTCGAGCGCCGCTCGCAGGCCCTCGTCAGTGTGGGTCGGCGGCAGGCGGATGTCGACGATGGCGACGTCGACCGAGTCGCTCGCAACCGTGCGCAGAAGATGGTCGGCGTCCTCACACTCAGCAACGACGTCGAAGCCGGCATCTTCGAGCAACCGCGCGATCCCCTCTCGCAGCAGGACGCTGTCCTCCGCGATCGCTACTCGCACGGAATCTCCGCCCTGACCCGAGTGCCCTGACCGCGCGGAGTCCAGATCCGAAGCCGTCCACCCAACGCCTCGACCCGGTCGGCCAGACCGCGGAGCCCGGACCCCCGCTCCGTGTCGGCGCCGCCGACGCCGTCATCGAGGATCTCGACCACCAACGTTCCGTCCGCGCGCGCCACATCCACGATGGCCGAGCTGGCCTGGGCGTGCTTACCGATGTTGGCCAGGCTCTCGGATACCACGTAATAGGCGGCCACCTCGACCGGCTCGGGGCAACGGCGATCCACCGCGACCGTCAGGCGAGCCGGGACCGCGGCCCTGGCAGCGAGCGACTCGAGGGCAACGTCCAGGCCGTGTCCGCTGAGCACCGCTGGGTGCAGGCCTCGGGCGACGTCGCGCAGCTCGTCGAGCGAGCGAGTGATCTCACGCCTGGCCTGATCTAGGCGCGCCGCCGCCTCGGGGTCCGCGTCCAGACGTTGCTGGAGCAGTCCCAAGTCGAGCGATAGCGCGATCAAACGTTGCTGCGCGCCATCGTGGAGATCGCGCTCCAGTCGCTGGCGCTCTCTGCGCCCGGCTTCGAGCACTCGGCTCCGCGACCCGTTCAGTTCGTCGAGCCGGGCCTTGAGCTCGGCTTGCAACCGACCGTTTTCAAGCGCGATCCCCGCAGCAGCGGTCACCGCCTCCAGCAGCTCCCGTTCATCGTCCAGCGCAGGATCGTGTACCAGCGCCGCCATCTCGGACCCGTTCCGGTCGATCACCGTCATCGACCGATCGCCGTCCTCCGTGGGGAGCTCGACCGGTTGCCCATCGAGGTCCGCCCAGCTGCCGAACTCGGGCAGCCAATAGGCCAGCGTCAGGGAGGGGTCTCTAAGGGCCCGCCGCAGCGCCGCCTCGACGTCGCCAGGTGCCGGCTCGGCACGGAGCTCCACGAACAGCTCGCCGACGTCCGAGCGGGCAAGCCGGGCATCGAGAAGGCCGAAGAGGAACGCCACCGGAGCCAGGCCGATGAACACGAAGGTGACACGGCGGACGGTCTCGAACGAGGGCCACTCGAGAAGCCCCGCCAGGAGCAGCGTCGCGATCATCACCAGCGCGAGTCCGAAGCAGTCGACCAGCAGCGCGACGGAACGGCGCGGGCGTCGACCGGGGCGACGGCGGCGCACGGCGAGGAGCCCGACGGCGGCGAGCGAGAGAGCACTCAGCGCCGCAAGCTGAATGTCCTGGATCGTGTTCGCAAGGCTTGGCTCGTTCGCGAACGCGAACGCGTTGTCGGGCCCACCCACCCCGAGCGTCATCTTCGCGAGCTGGAGACCGATCGCGGCCGCGTAGGCGGCGCCGACAATGAGCCTGGAGACCACGCCATCCAGCCGGCCACTCGGGTAGGCGAGGAACACGTGCAGGAACAGGGCGACCGGGAGGAGGTCGAACGCCAATCCGAGCGTGAACAGCGACGATGCGCTCGCCCACTGGAGGTTCGAGATGAACAGGGCGAAGCCCGTGGCGATCATCAGCGGGCCGAAACGACTGTCTGGGCGACGCGACCAGGCGATGACCCCGCCCAGGACAAAGGGAAGGGTCATCCAGTTGTAGAGCGCGGCGTGTAGCCCGGGCTCGGAGACGTGATCGCTGGTAAACGCGAGCACGACCGAGCACGCGACGGCCGCGGCACCCGCGATGGCGATCGCCCACAGCACCGGAGGCTTCGGTGCGGAGACCGTGACCCCATCCCCTCCCCGAGCGGGTCCGGAACCCTTCATGTTTGCCTTCCTCTCCGTGGACCGAGACTTGACCTCAAACGCGACCGCTCGCACGAACCGGAAGTGAGCGGAGGGATCAGACGCAGCGTCCAAAAACGACCATACACCGACGCCTAGCGGCCGTGGGCGTGTGTGCAGGGCACGAGGTCCATCCGGTTGCTCCCGCCCGACATCTCGACGGTCGAGACGAGGCCGACACGCGGCGCATAGAGCTTGTACTCGAGCGCCCTCGGCTCGAGCGGCGTCTCCCTGGTCATGAGCGCGTCCGTAAAGCGCCCCCGTGGCACCTCGACGCGCTCGCGCAGGCTCATGATCGCGGAGCGGTCCGCGGCCCTGCCCGCGTAGTGCTGCTGCCGGAACCGCATCCCCACCCGCCGCGGGATGAAACGACGCTGAAAGCCGGGGGCGATCAGAGCTCGGGGACGTCCGCGCCGAGCGG
>JBKPFS010000133.1:0-12778 GCA_046728935.1 Actinomycetota bacterium
GAGCAAAGGAGCGAGATGGCCAAGGAGAAGTTCGAGCGCGATAAGCCGCACGTCAACGTCGGCACGATCGGTCATATCGACCACGGCAAGACGACGCTGACAGCGGCGATCACCAAGGTGCTCGCCGAGCAGGGCGGCGCCGAGGAGCGCTCGTTCGAGTCGATCGACAACGCGCCCGAGGAGAAGGAGCGCGGGATCACGATCGCGACCTCGCACGTCGAGTACGAGACCGAGAACCGCCACTACGCCCACGTCGACTGCCCGGGCCACGCCGACTACGTCAAGAACATGATCACCGGCGCCGCGCAGATGGACGGCGCGATCCTGGTCGTCTCGGCGGCCGATGGGCCGATGCCGCAGACGCGCGAGCACATCCTGCTCGCCCGCCAGGTGAACGTCCCCTACGTCGTCGTGTTCCTCAACAAGGTCGACATGGTCGACGACCCGGAGATCATCGAGCTGGTCGAGGAGGAGGTCAAGGACCTGCTCAAGGAGTACGAGTTCCCGGGGGATGAGACGCCGATCATCAAGGGCTCCGCGCTGAAGGCGCTCGAGGGCGACGAGGAGGCCCAAAAGGCGATCCTCGAGCTCGCCGAGACGCTGGACACCTACATCCCGGAGCCGGAGCGCGACCTCGACAAGCCCTTCCTGATGCCGATCGAGGACATCTTCTCGATCACGGGCCGCGGCACCGTCGCCACCGGCCGTATCGAGCAGGGGATCGTGAACACCGGCGACGATGTCGAGATCGTCGGGATCAGGCCGACCACGAAGACGGTGGTCACCGGGGTCGAGATGTTCCGCAAGATCCTCGACCAGGGCCAGGCCGGCGACAACGTGGGCTGCCTGCTTCGCGGCACCAAGCGCGAGGAGATCGAGCGCGGCCAGGTGCTGGCGAAGCCCGGGTCGATCACCCCTCACACCAAGTTCAAGGCCGAGGTCTACTGCCTCAGGAAGGAGGAGGGCGGCCGCCACACGCCGTTCTTCTCGGGCTACCGCCCGCAGTTCTACTTCCGCACCACCGACGTCACCGGCGTGGCGAACCTCCCCGAGGGGACGGAGATGGTGATGCCGGGAGACAACGTCGAGATGTCGATCGAGCTGATTGCGCCGATCGCCATGGACAAGGGCCTTCGGTTCGCGATCCGCGAGGGCGGTCGCACCGTTGGCTCGGGGGTCGTCACCGACATTCTCGGATAGCGACCCAGGGGCCGGTCCTCGGACCGGCCCTTTTCGCGGCCTGGCGCGGCCGCAGTAATTGAAAGGACATACGACCGGGGCGGCGCCCCACCGAACGGGGCGGCGCCCCTTTCGCGCCGAGAAAGACAGGAAAAGAACAAGTTGGCTTCGATAACCGCAGGCAAGATCCGCATCCGCCTCAAGGCGTACGACCACGACGCCATCGACCGCGCTGCGCGCGACATCGTCGAGACGGCGGAGCGCACCGGCGCGACGGTGTCCGGGCCCGTGCCCCTGCCCACGGAGCGCAACATCTACTGCGTGATCCGCTCGCCCTTCAAGGACAAGGACTCGCGCGAGCACTTCGAGATCCGCACCCACAAGCGCCTGATCGACATCCACCAGCCGACCCCGAAGACCATCGACTCGCTCCAGCGCCTCGACGCGCTCCCGGCGGGCGTCGACATCGAGATCAAGATCTGAGTAGGTGGTTCTGGTGAGCGACGTAAGGCGCGAAAGCATGTTTGCCCCCCTGGCAAGGGAGTTTTTCTGATGGCGGCGATCATCGGAAAGAAGATCGGGATGACACAGGTGTTCACGGAGGACGGCACCCGCGTGCCGGTGACCGTGATCGAGGCCCGGCCCAACCGCGTGACCGCGCTTCGCGATCCCGAGCGCGACGGCTACGCCGCCGTCCAGCTCGCGGGCAACGAGGTCGAGGAGCGAAAGCTGACCAAGGGCGAGCTTGGCCACCTGAAGAAGGCCGGCGCCCCCGCGATGTCGACCGTGGTCGAGTTTCGCGACGAGCCCGGGGAGCACGAGGTCGGCGCCGAGCTGACGGTCGAGCAGTTCGAGCCCGGTCAGCTGGTCAAGGTCTCCGGAAAGGCGGTCGGCAAGGGCTTTCAGGGCACGATCCGGCGCCACGGCTTCTCCCGTGGGCCCGAGACGCACGGCTCGCACAACGTCCGCGCCCCCGGCTCGATCGGCGCCAGCGCGGACCCAGCGCGCGTCTTTCCCGGCACGCGCATGCCGGGCCGGATGGGCGGCAAGCGGATCACCCAGCGCCGGCTCGAGGTGGTCGAGGTCGACCCCGAGAACAACCTCCTGCTGCTGAAGGGCGCCGTCCCCGGCCCGAAGGGCGGCACCGTGGAGGTGCGCTCCGATGGCTAGCGCGAGCGCCGTGAAGGCGCCCATCCTCGGCAAGCAGGCGAAGGCGGACCTCCCCGCCGCGGTCTTCGGCGAGGAGTTCCACGAGAGCCTCGTCCACGAGGCGGCACAGGCCGACCTCGCGGCGCGTCGTCACGGCACGGCGTCCACGCTCGGTCGCGGCGAGGTGGCGATGACGACCGCCAAGGCGTGGCGCCAGAAGGGAACGGGCCGGGCACGCGCCGGCGCCCTCAGCGTCCCGCATCGGCGCGGGGGCGGCGCCGCCTTCGGCCCCAAGCCCCGCCGCTACACGCGCAAGGTGAACCGCAAGGCTCGCCGCCGCGCCCTGCGCGCAGCGCTCTCGGTGCACGCCGAGCGCGGGAGCGTCGCGGTGCTCGACGGCTCGGCGTTCTCCGAGCCGGCGACGAAGCAGGCCGCCGAAGCGCTTCGCAAGTGGGGCCCCGAGGGCTCCGTGCTGGTACTGCTCGACACCGAGGAGGTGGCCGCACTGAAGAGCTTCCGCAACCTCCCCCGGGTGAGCGTGGTCCCGGTCGTCACGGCCGGGGTCGCCGACGTGATCGGCCACCGCTCGCTGGTGATCTCCCAGGCGGCGCTCGACGTGCTCGCCTCCCGGGCCGGCGAGGTGTCCCGGAAGCCCGACGAGTCCGAACCCGAAGGCGAGGATTCGGAGGAGTAGCCATGAACGCCCGCGACGTGATCATCGAGCCGGTCGTCTCCGAGAAGAGCTACGCGCTGATGGCGGACGGCAAGTACACCTTCCGTGTCGACGACCGCGCCCACAAGCTTCAGATCAAGCGCGCGGTCGAGGAGATCTTCGGGGTCGGCGTCACCGAGGTGCGCACGATGCAGGTCCGCTCGAAGCCGAAGCGGCGCGGGCTCCACGGCGGGCGCACCCGGTCGTGGAAGAAGGCGGTCGTCCAGCTCGCCCCCGGCGATCGGATCGAGCTGTTCGAGGGCGCGGCGGTCGCCGAGTAGGAGCGAGACGACGATGGCGATGAGAAAGTCCAGACCGACCAGCCCGGGCAGGCGCTTCGCGACCTTCCAGCAGCGCGAGGAGCTGACCGCCGCCAAGCCGCACAAGGCCCTCACCAAGGGCATCGGCAAGAGCGGCGGACGCAACTCGCACGGCCGCATCACCTCGCGTCACCGCGGGGGCGGAGCCAAGCGCCGCTACCGCGAGATCGACTTCAAGCGCCGCAAGGACGGCGTCCCGGCGAAGGTGGCGACGGTCGAGTACGACCCCAACCGCACCTGCTACATCGCCCTGCTCCACTACGCGGACGGGCACAAGAGCTACATCCTCGCCCCGCAGGGACTGCGCCCCGGCGCGGTGGTCGAGTCCGGCGAGCGGGCGGACATCCGCCCCGGCAACGCCCTGCCGCTCCGGGCGATCCCGACCGGGACCGTGGTCCACAACGTCGAGCTCGTGGCGGGCCAGGGGGGGCGCCTCGGGCGCGCGGCGGGCGCGGCGATCCAGGTGGCGGCCAAGGAGGGCCCGATGGTCACCCTGCGCCTGCCGTCGTCGGAGATGAGGATGGTGAGGGCGGACTGCCGGGCGACGGTCGGGGCGCTCTCCAACACCGAGCACCAGAACGTGAAGATCGGCAAGGCCGGCCGCAAGCGCCATATGGGCTCGCGGCCGAAGACGCGCGGCGTCGCGATGAATCCGGTCGACCACCCGCACGGCGGCGGGGAGGCGCACCACACCCCCGGTGGCCACCCCGTGACCCCGTGGGGCAAGCCGACGCTTGGCTACCGGACGCGCAAGAAGGGCAAGCAGTCCGATGCGCTGATCGTCCGGGGCCGCCGTCGGGGCAAGAAGAAGCGTTAGGAGTGAGCGATGGGTAGATCGACGAAGAAGGGTCCGTGGGCGGAGGAGCGCCTGATGAAGCGGATCACGCAGATGAACGAGCAGAACCAGAAGCAGATGATCAAGACGTGGTCGCGCCAGTCGACGATCTTCCCCGAGATGGTCGGCCACACGATCGCCGTCCACGACGGCCGCAAGCACGTCCCCGTGTTCGTCTCGGAGTCGATGGTCGGCCACAAGCTCGGCGAGTTCGCGCCCACGCGCACCTTCCGCGCCCACTCCGGCAGCGGCAGCAAGGTCGAGGAGCGCAAGTAGTGGCGAAGGCCGCCGACAAGGAGCCCCAGGCGCCGATGGTGCGTGCGAAGGCCCGCTTCGTGCGGACCGCACCCCGCAAGGCGCGCCTGGTCGCCGATCAGGTGCGCGGCATGCCCGTGCCCGAGGCGCGCACGCTGCTCGAGTTCTCCTCCCGCGGTGCCGCGCGCGACATCGCGAGGCTCATCGACTCGGCGACCGCGAATGCCGAGAACAACCACGACCTGATCGCGGACGACCTGCGCATCGCCGAGATCAACGTCGACGAGGGTCCGACGCTGAAGCGCTGGCGGGCCCGTGCGCGGGGCCGGGCTACCCGGATCGAGAAGAAGACCTGCCACATGAGCGTCGCGCTGACGCCGAGCGAGGAGTAGCCGCAGCATGGGCCAGAAGATCCACCCCGAGGGCTTCCGCGTCGGCTACATCCACGACTGGAAGTCGAACTGGTTCAACCAACGCGAGTTCGCCGACTACCTGCTCGAGGACATGGCGATCCGCGACCACATCGAGACCAAGCTCTCGCACGCGGGGCTCTCCGACATCAACATCGTCAAGCAGCGCGGGGAGATCACGGTCGACATCCACACCGCCCGGCCGGGGATCGTAATCGGCAAGTCCGGGGCCGAGGTCGACGCCCTGCGCCGCGACCTCCACAGGCTGACCCGCAAGCCGGTCAAGGTCAACATCCGCGAGATCAAGCGGCCCGAGCTGGACGCCCAGCTGGTCGCCCAGTCGATCGCCGAGCAGCTCCAGAACCGGGTCGCCTTCCGCCGCGCGATGAAGCGCGCGCTCACCTCCGCGATGCGCTCCGGCGCCAAGGGAGTGAAGGTCCAGGTCTCCGGACGCCTTGGCGGCGCCGAGATGGCGCGCACCGAGGGCTACTCCGACGGCCGGGTGCCGCTGCACACCCTGCGCGCCGACATCGACTACGGCTTCGTCGAGGCGCGGACCACGACCGGCCGGATCGGCGTCAAGTGCTGGATCAACAAGGGCGAGGTGATGCCCGAGGGCTACCGCTCCGGCGCGCAGGACGAGGACGAGCTCGCACCGCGCTCGTTCCGCCGTCGCGGCGACGGCGAGCAGAGGCGCCCCACGGCGCCGGCGGCGCCGGCGCCTCAAGAGGCGGCGCCCACGCCTGCGCAGCCGGCCGCCGCCGAGCCCGAGGCGCCCGCGGTCGAGGCCGAGGCCGCCCCGCCGGCTCCGGAGCCCGCCCCCGAGGCGCCCGCCGGACAAGGGAGCGCACCCGCAGAAACCGAGGAGGCAGGGGGCGAGGTCCCCGAGCCAGCTCCCGACGAGCCCGCTGACGACGAGGGTGCCCAGCAGGCGTAGGGAGGTGGCGAGGAATTGTTAATGCCCAAGCGCGTCAAGCACCGGAAGCAGATGCGAGGCCGGATGCGCGGCTACGCGAAGGGCGGCAGCGGCGTTGCCTTCGGCGAGTACGGCCTGAAGGCCGTCGAGCGCGGCTGGGTCACCAACCGCCAGATCGAGGCCGCGCGGGTGGCGATGACCCGCAAGATCAAGCGCGGCGGCAAGGTCTGGATCAACATCTTCCCCGACAAGCCGTACACCAAGAAGCCCGCGGAGACGCGGATGGGGTCGGGCAAGGGCAACCCCGAGGGCTGGGTCGCGGTCATCAAGCCCGGGCGAGTGATGTTCGAGCTCGCCGGGGTCTCGGAGGAGCTCGCCAAGGAGGCGATGCGCCTGGCCGGCCACAAGCTGCCGATCAAGACCAAGTTCGTGTACCGCGAGGGGGCGAGCCAGTGAAGGCCTCCGACGTGCACGCGCTTGGCGATCAGGACCTCGTGCAGGCGCTCCGCGACGCCCGCGAGGAGGTCTTCAACCTCCGCTTTCGCCACGCCACCGGCGAGCTCGAGAACACCGCCGGGCTCGGCGCCTCTCGACGTGACCTGGCTCGCCTGATGACGATCGCCCGCGAGCGCGGCATCGATCTGAGCAAGGAACTCGGATGAACGACGAAGAGCGAAACGAAGAGACGACTGAAGAGCCCGAGGCTCCCGAAGAGCCCGAGGCGCCCGCCGAGCCCGAGGCTCCCGAAGAGCCCGAGGCGCCCGAAGAGCCCGAGGCCCCTGCGCCGGAGCCCGCCGCCGAGGGCGAGCCGGCCGAGGCGCCGACTCCGAAGCAGCTCCGAAAGGCCGCGCGTGCCCGCGCGTCCGGCCCACCGGGTCCGCAGCTGTCCCCCGAGGAGCGCGCTGCGCGGCGCCGGGAGCGCCGCAGCGCGCGCGCCCCGGCGCGGCGGCGCTACCGCCGAACGCAGCGCGCCAAGTCAGGAGAGCCTCGACAGGGCACCCCGCCCCGCGAGCGACGCCCGGGGGCGCGGAAGGCCCGCCAGGGCACCGTGGTCTCGAACAAGGCCGACAAGACGATCACCGTCCGAATCGAGGTCGCCAGGCGGCATCCAACTTACGAGAAGGTCGTCCGCCGCACGGCGACGCTGCACGCCCACGACGAGGCCAACGAGGCGAACGAGGGAGACATCGTGCGGGTGGTCGAGTCGCGGCCCCTGTCGCGGACCAAGCGCTGGCGCCTGGACGAGATCCTGGAGCGAGCGAGATAGAGGCCATCGATGATCCAGCAGGAGACCAAGCTCAAGGTGGCGGACAACTCCGGCGCGCGCGAGATCCTCTGCATTCGCGTCAAGGGGGGCTCGCATCGACGGTACGCCGGGGTCGGCGACGTGATCACGGCGACCGTGAAGCAGGCGACCCCGCGGGCGGCGGTCCGCAAGGGCGAGGTGGTGCAGGCGGTCGTCGTGCGGACGCGCAAGCAGCTCGGGCGCGCGGACGGGACCTACATCGCCTTCGACGAGAACGCCGCGGTGCTGATCGACCCGCAGAACAACCCGCGCGGGACGCGGATCTTCGGACCCGTCGCGCGCGAGCTGCGCGAGCGCAACTTCATGAAGATCGTCTCCCTGGCCCCGGAGGTCCTCTAGCGATGAGTAAGAGCATGCGAATCCGCCGCGACGACAACGTGATCGTGATCGCGGGCAAGGACAAGGGCAAGACGGGCCGCGTGATCCGCACCGAGCCGACCAAGCGCCGCGTCTACGTCGAGAACCTCAACATGGTCAAGCGCCATCAGCGCCCGCGCTCCATCAAGGACGCCCAGAAGGGCGAGGTCGGCGGCATCATCGAGAAGGAGGGCCCAATCGACATCTCTAACGTGATGTTGCTCGACCCGCAGGACAACAAGGCCACGCGCGTGGGCGTGCGCGTCGGCGACGACGGAGAGCGCCAGCGCTACGCGAAGCGAACCGGAAACGCGATCGACTAGAGAGCCGCTAATGGAAGCCGCAACCGAGACCACCGAGACCACCGAGGCGCAGCAGGCGGCGCCCCCGCCGCGCCTGCGCGAGATCTACGAGAACGAGCTCGTCCCCAACCTGACCTCGAGGTTCGGCTACTCGAGCCGGATGGAGGTGCCGGGCCTGGAGAAGATCACGCTCAACATGGGCGTCGGCGACGCGAAGCAGTCGACGCCGACGCTCGAGGCCGCCACCGAGCAGCTGCGCACCATCGCGGGCCAGCAGCCAAGCGTGCGGCGGGCGCGCAAGTCGATCGCCTCGTTCAAGGTTCGCGAGGGAATGCCCGTGGGCGTCGCGGTGACCCTCCGGGGCGCACGCATGTGGGAGTTCCTCGACCGCCTGATCACAATCGCCGTGCCGCGGATCCGCGACTTCCGCGGGCTCAGCGCGCGCGCCTTCGACGGGCGCGGCAACTACACGCTGGGCATCCGCGAGCAGCTGATCTTCCCCGAGATCGACTACGACTCGATCGACGAGGTGCGCGGGCTCGACGTCTCGATCACGACGAGCGCCAGGACCGACGAGGAGGCGTTCGAGCTGCTGCTGGGGCTCGGGATGCCCTTCTCCCAGGAGGGACGCCCGGGGATGGCCGACACCGAGGCCGAGGAAGAGGAGGAGCGCCGGCGCGAGGAGGCCCGCCAGCGCGCCGAGGCCGAGCAGGCCGCCCTGCAGCAGCTCAAGGCCGAGAACCCCGAGGCCTACAAGAAGAGGGTGCGAGAAGAAGAGCTGGAGGAGGGCGAGGAAGGCGCCGAGGGCGAGCCCTCCGAGGAAGCCGAAGGCGCAGCCGAGGCCTCCGAGGAATCCAGTTCCGAGGAATAGGGACAGATGGCGAAGACTTCGAACATCGTCAAGCAACGGCGCAAGCCGAAGTACAAGACCCGCGGCTACAACCGCTGCCGCCGCTGCGGGCGGCCGCGCGCCTACTACCGCAAGTTCGGCCTCTGCCGGCTGTGCCTGCGCGAGGCCGCGCACAAGGGCTACGTCCCCGGGATGAGCAAGGCGAGCTGGTAGACGACCAACGATGCTGACCGACCCGATCTCCGACTACCTGACGCGGATCCGCAACGCCCTCACCGCCGCCCACGAGGAGGTGGAGGTGCCCGCGTCGCGACTGAAGAAGGAGATGTCCCGCATCCTCCAGGAGCAGGGCTACATCTCGGGCTTCAGCGTCGAGCCGACCCCGGTCGGCGAGGTGATCCGGATCCAGCTGCGGTACACGGACGATCGCCAGCCGGTGATCAGCGGCATGCGCCGCGTCTCCCGGCCCGGCCGCCGCCGGTACGTCAACCACTCCGAGGTGCCGCGTGTGCTGGGCGGGATGGGGACGGCGATCGTCTCCACCTCGACCGGGGTGATGACCGGCCACGAGGCGAAGGCGAAAGGCGTAGGCGGCGAGGTCGTCGCCTACGTGTGGTGAGCCGATGAGCCGAATCGGAAACAGGCCGATCCAGATCCCGGAGGGCGTCACGGTGGACCTCAAGCCAGGTTCCGTGATGGTCAAGGGGCCGAAGGGCGAGCTCGACCAGGCGTTGAGCGCCGAGATGAAGGTGGAGCAGGGGGAGGGGGCACTGACCGTCTCGAGGCCCACCGACCGTGGCGAGCACCGAGCCCTCCACGGGTTGACGCGCAGCCTGATCGCGAACATGGTCCAGGGCGTAACCGAGGGCTACGAGAAGCGCCTCGAGATCCAGGGCGTCGGCTACCGCGCGCGGCTTCAGGGCAAGGCCCTCGAGCTCACCGTCGGGTTCTCGCACGCGGTGACCGTCCAGTCCCCGGAGGGGATCGAGTTCGAGGTTCCCCAGCCGACCCAGGTGATCGTGCGCGGGATCGACAAGCAGCAGGTGGGCGAGATCGCGGCTCGCATCCGCCGCGTGCGGCCGCCCGAGCCCTACAAGGGCAAGGGCATCCGCTACGAGGGCGAGCACGTGCGTCGCAAGGTCGGGAAGCGGGCGTAAACAGTGGCTGTCCTCACCAAGCCGCAGCGCCGCCTGCGCCGCCGCCGTCGCGTGCGGGCGCGAGTGCGCGGGACCGCCGAGCGGCCCCGCCTCGCGGTCTTCCGCTCGAATCGCGGCGTGTTCGTACAGCTGATCGACGACGACCGCGGGCACACGGTCGCCTCCGTGGCCTGGACCGAGAAGGAGCTGCGTGACCTCGGTCCGATGGAGCAGGCGAAGCGGGCGGGTGAGCTGCTCGCCTCGCGGGCGAACGAAGCCGGGATTGAGAGCTGCGTGTTCGACCGCGGCGGCTACCGCTACCACGGGCGCGTCCAGGCGGTCGCCGAGGGCGCGCGCGAGGGTGGTCTCGAGTTCTGATCGCTACGGTGACATGCCGATGAGAAAGCCGGACATCGAGAGCGTGAGCCCGCAAGGGCTCGACCTGCAGGAGCGGGTGATCGAGATCAACCGGGTCGCCAAGGTGGTCAAGGGCGGCCGGCGGTTCTCGTTCACGGCCCTGGTCGCCGTCGGCGACGAGGACTCCGTCGTCGGGATCGGCTACGGCAAGGCCCGCGAGGTTCCGCTGGCGATCCAGAAGGGCGTCGAAAACGCCCGCAAGAGCCTGATCAGGGTGCCGAAGTACGGACAGACGATCCCGCACCGGATCATCGGCCGCTACGGGTCGGGCCACGTCGTCCTGCGACCGGCCAGCCCCGGAACCGGTGTGATCGCCGGGGGCGGGGTCCGCGCGGTGCTCGAGCTCGCGGGAATCCGCGACGTGCTCTCGAAGAGCATCGGCACCCAGAACCCGATCAACCTCGTCAAGGCGACGATGGACGGCCTGATCAACCTGCGCCGGCCCCAGGAGGTCGCGAAGCTCCGTGGCCTCAGCGTCAAGCAGGTGCTGGGCCTCGACCTCCAGGAGGCCGCGGCGAAGGAGACGAACGGTGCGCCCGAAGGTGAATCGGCCGGGACTAGCGGCGAAGCAGCGGCTGAGCCTGCCGCCACGTCGGCGCCCGAACCCGCCGGCGCAGACGCGGAAGCGAGCGAAGCGCGCGAGAGCGGCGCAGCCGGCGGAGGTGTTTCGGGTGGCTGACCTCAAGGTGAGGCAGGTTCGCTCTGCCAACGGCGCCAGCCCGAGGCAGCGCGATACGTTGCGGTCGCTCAGGCTCGGTCGCATCGGCCGAGAGGCGACGTTCAACGACACGCCGCAGCTTCACGGGATGCTGCGAGTGGTGGGCCACCTGGTCGAGGTCGACGCCGGAGGCGGGTCCTGATGGCGCGGCTTTCACCGGAGGAGATCGGGCTGCACACGATCCGGGCCAAGCCTGGCTCGCGGGCGGCGCGAAAGCGCGTCGGCCGCGGGGGTGGCTCCGGCTTGGGCAAGACCTCAGGCCGGGGTCACAAGGGCGCCGGGGCCCGCTCCGGCAACAAGCGCAAGCCTGGCTACGAGGGCGGACAGAACCCGGTCCACATGCGCATGCGCAAGCTGCGCGGCCCGCACAAGAAGATGTCCATGGTCTTCGAGCCCTTCCGCACCCACACGCAGCCGGTCAACGTCGCCGACCTCGATGCGCGCTTCGACTCGGGCGCCGACGTGGATCCGGAGAGGCTTCGCCAGGCCGGCCTCGCCAAGCGCCGCCATCCCGTGAAGGTCCTTGGCCGCGGTGAGATCTCGAAGAAGCTGACCGTCCGCGCCCATGCCTTCAGCGCGTCGGCGCGCGAGAAGATCGAGAAGGCGGGCGGAACCGCAGAGGTCATCGAGGGCTAGGCACGGTGCTTCAGACGATCGCCAACGCGTTCGCCGTCCCGGAGATCCGGCGGAAGATCTTCTTCACCCTGGCGATGCTGGCGCTCTACCGGTTGGGCGCCTACATCCCGTCGCCTGGAGTCGACGTCGACGCCGTGGAGTCGATCGAGTCCAACTTCACCGGCAACAACGTCCTCGGCTTCCTCAACCTGTTCTCGGGCGGCAGCCTCCAGCGCCTGTCGCTGTTCGCGCTGGGGATCATGCCCTACATCACCGCCTCGATCATCCTCCAGCTGCTGACGGTGGTGGTGCCCTCGCTCGAGCGGCTGCAGAAGGAGGGCGAGGTCGGTCAGCAGAAGATCACCCAGTACACGCGCTACCTGACGGTGGCGCTCGCCTTCGGCCAGTCGCTGGGCTACGTCTTCCTCTTCCAGTCCTTCCAGGACAGCGCCGGCTCGAGCGTGGTTGGGACGCTCACCTTCTCCAAGGTGTTCGTGATCGTGATCTCGCTCACCGCGGGGACGACGCTCCTGATGTGGCTCGGCGAGCTGATCACCCAGCGAGGGGTCGGGAACGGGATCAGCTTGATGATCTTCGCCTCGATCGCCTCGGGGATCGGTCCCGGGCTCTCGAAGTGGTGGTCGAACCCGGATCAGGTGTTCGTGGTGATGATGCCGTTCATCGCCCTGGCGGTGATCGTCGGGATCGTCTTCGTCCAGGAGGGCCAGCGCCGAATCCCGGTGCAGTACGCGAAACGCGTCGTCGGCCGGCGGATGACCACGGGCGGCTCCACCTACCTGCCCCTGCGGGTGAACATGGCCGGGGTGATCCCGGTCATCTTCGCCGCCTCGATCATGGCCTTCCCGCCGACGATCGGGCAGCTGCTCAACACGCCGGCCGCGCTGGACTTCGCCGCCTTCTTCAGCCCCTCCAGCTGGGCCTACGTGGCCGGCGAGGTCTTCTTCATCATCATCTTCACCTACTTCTACACCGCGGTCACCTTCAATCCCGTCGACCAGGCGGACAACCTGAAGAAGTACGGGGGCTTCATTCCGGGGGTGAGGCCCGGACGACCTACCGCCGAATACCTGGACCGGATCCTGTCCAGGCTCACCTTCCCCGGCGCCCTCTATCTGGGCGCGGTCGCCGCCTTGCCGACGATCCTGATCAACCAGACCTCCGCCAACTTCTTCTTCGGCGGCACCTCGATCCTGATCGTCGTCGGCGTCGCCCTGGACACCGTGAAGCAGCTGGAAGCCCAGCTGATGATGCGCAACTACGAGGGCTTCCTGAAGTAGCGG
>JBKPFS010000134.1:0-11213 GCA_046728935.1 Actinomycetota bacterium
GAGCCGGCGCGTGCTCGAAAGCCGCGCGAGACGCGCGAGGCCGCTCCCGCTCCCGCGGCGTCGTCGAGCGGCGCTCCGCGAAAGCGCGCCCGCACGCCGGCCGCAACCCGCCAGACACGCTCGCCGCGACCGGCCACGCAACGGGCCACGAACCAGCGCCAGCAGAGTCGGGCCACGAGCGAGGGGCCTCCGGCGTCGGCCGGGGGCGAGGACGAGCCGCGCCCCGCCCCCGCCGGTGGCTGAGACCGGCCGCACCCTGATCCTGATCAAGCCCGACGCCTTCGAGCGCGGGCTGACCGGTGAGGTGCTCGCCCGCTTTGAGCGGAAGGGCCTTCGGATCACCGCCCTCCGCCTGCTCCAGGCCGATGAGGAGATCGCCAACGTCCACTACGCTGAGCACACCGAGAAGCCGTTCTTCGGCGAGCTGGTCGAGTTCATCACCCGCGGGCCGCTCGTCGCCGCGGTACTCGAGGGCCACGAGGCGGTGGCCGCGGCTCGCCAGGTGATCGGCGCCACGAACCCGATCGAGGCGGACGCCGGCTCTCTTCGTGGTGAGTTCGCGCTCGAGGTGACTTACAACCTGGTCCACGGCGCCGACTCCCCGGAGTCCGCCGAGCGCGAGATCGAGATCTGGTTCCCGGACCTCGACTGATCCTCGCCTCGGCGTCGCCGCGGCGGCGTGAGCTGCTGACCGCCCTTCGCGTCCCGTTCGAGGTCGTCGTTCCCGAGGTCGAGGAGGAGCCCGACGGGGTCCCGGAGGAGGTGGTGCTCTCCAACGCGCGGCGGAAGGCGCAGGCCGTGCTGGAACAGGTGGGGGAGGGGGCCGTGGTCCTCGGGGTCGATACCGACGTCGCCCTGGACGGGAGGTTGCTGGGGAAGGCGGGTAGCGAGAGCGAGGCCTGGGACCGACTAGAGGCGTTGTCAGGTAGGACCCACGAGGTGCTGAGCGGCGTCGTAATCCTCGGTCCTGGCGCCTTGCTGCCGGATAGCGGCAAGAAGGCGCCAACTCCCGCCGAGACCGGCGAACGCCTCGGCGTCGCTACCTCCTACGTGACGTTTAGACGCCTCGACGACGAGACGATCTCGCGCTACCTCGCCTCCGGCGAGTGGCGCGACCGGGCGGGCGCCTACGCGATCCAGGGCCTCGGCGCGATCCTGGTGGAGCGCCTCGAGGGGGACTTCGCAAACGTCGTCGGCCTGCCGGTGGGATTGCTGTTGCAGCTCGCGCCCGAGCTGTTCGCGACGCCCGGGCGCGACCCGGACGGAACCCCCAGCTAAGCGCCGGAAAGCGCGAAAACCCTCAGGCGAAGGTTCACCTTCAGCGCCGTAACAGACCCTCAAGCTGGGGTTTTGACTGCCCAACCCCTTCGCTACACTGCGGCCGACCGCCCGGGCCTCGGGGCGGCCGCGTTGCGCCTCTCCAGGGCCGCGGGAGACGCCGTCCGCCCAGGATCGAATCTCCTTTTGTCTTCAGCATGGGACTGTTCCGCAACCTGACCGGATTCGGCGGCCGCGACATGGCCGTCGATCTGGGAACCGCCAACACGCTCGTCTACGTGCGAGGCCGCGGCATCGTGCTCTCGGAGCCCTCGGTGGTCGCGGTCGACTCGCGCTCGGGCGAGGTCCATGCGGTCGGCGTCGAGGCGAAGCGGATGCTCGGTCGCACCCCCGGGACGATCCAAGCCATCCGACCGTTGAAGGACGGTGTCATCGCCGACTTCGACATCACGGAGGAGATGCTGCGGCACTTCATCCAGCAGGTCCAACAGAACCGCTTCGCGCATCCGAGGGTTGTCGTCTGCGTTCCCTCGGGCGTGACCGGGGTCGAGAAGCGGGCGGTGGAGGAGGCATGCCTCTCGGCCGGCGCGCGCCAGGCGTATCTGATCGAGGAGCCGATGGCCGCCGCGATCGGCGCCGGCCTGCCGGTGGGCGAGCCGACGGGGAGCATGGTGCTCGACGTCGGCGGCGGGACCAGCGAGGTCGCCGTGATCTCGCTCGGGGGGATCGTCGTCTCGGAATCGATCCGCGTGGGGGGCGATGAGATGGACGACGCCCTGACCAACCACTGCAAGCACGAGCACAAGCTGCTGATCGGCCAGCAGACCGCAGAGGAGGTCAAGCTCGAGATCGGGTCGGCCGCGCCGCTCCCCGAGGAGGTCACGACCGAGATCCGCGGGCGCGACCTGGTCACCGGCCTGCCGAAGACGATCATGCTCACCTCGAGCGAGGTGCGCGCGGCGATCGAGGAGCCGGTCAGCCAGATCGTCGGCGCGGTCAAGAACACGCTCGATCGCACCCCGCCGGAGCTGGCCGGCGACATCATGGATCGCGGGATCACGCTCGCGGGCGGCGGGGCGCTGCTCCAGGGAATGGACCAGCGGATGCGCGAGGAGTGCCAGATGCCCGCTCAGTTGACCGAGTCCCCGCTGACCTGCGTCGCGGTCGGCTCCGGCCGCTCGCTGGAGGAGTTCGAGGTGATCCATCGGATGGCCCGAAACTCGAACCGCAGGCGCTACGCGGGCGCGGTGTAGGTCGGGGCGCGGATGTACCGCAAGCAGGTACGCAGGCGCCGGGCGGTCCTGGTGGCGCTGATCGTGATCTCGCTGATCCTGATCTCGATCAGCTTCAGCGAGGCCGAGAGCGGGCCCCTGCACACCTTCCAGCGCGGCGTCTCCGCCGCGGTGTCGCCGATCGGCGAAGGCGCCGAGAGGGCCCTGAAGCCCGCGCGGGACCTGGTCGATTGGTTCGGCGAGACCTTCGACGCCCGGGGCGAGAACGATCGTCTGCACGAGGAGCTCGCGGACGCCCGCCGGCAGCTCGCCGAGGCCGAGTCGGCCGTGGGGGAGAACGAGCACCTTCGCGGCCTAGTCGGGCTCGATCGCTCGGCACCGCTCGGGGGCTTCGATCCCGTCACGGGCCGGGTGATCGGCCGCTCGCCGACGGTCTGGTACTCGACCGTGACCATCGACAAGGGCTCGAGCTCCGGCGTCGAGGAGAACGACGCCGTGATCAACGACGACGGGCTCGTCGGCCGGATCACCGCAGTCACCCGCGGGACGGCGCAGGTGACGCTGATCACCGACCACCGCAGCGCGGTCTCCGCACGGGTGCTGCCCGACGGGCCCACGGGCGTGGTCGAGCCGGAGGTCGGCGACCCCGACGACCTGCTGCTCGACTTCATCGACAACGATCAGACGATCGAGGACAACCAAATCCTCGTCACCGCGGGCTGGAGCAACGGGCAGATCTCCTCGGCCTTCCCGCCCGGCCTTCAGATCGGCGAGGTGACCGAGGCCCAGCCCGGCGAGCAGGAGAGCTACCTGCGCGTCCACGTCGAGCCCTTCGCCGACCTCCGCGACCTCGATCTGGTCCAGGTGCTGACCGGCGGGCCTGACCGTCCTGGGGTGCCCCGATGATCGTCACCTGGCGGATCGCGGTGCGGATCGCGCTGATCGTCGCCGTCACGGTCGTGCTCCAGATCTCCTTCTTCTCCTACCTCAACCTGCTCGGCTCGGCTCCCGACCTGCTCCCGGTGGTGATCGTCTCCCTGGGGCTGCTGGGCGGCGGCGTGGTGGGCGCGGTCGCGGGGTTCGGCGCCGGACTGCTGATCGACTCGGTGTTGCTCCAGACGCTCGGCGTCAGCTCGCTGACGCTGCTCTCTATCGGCTACTTGGCGGGGCGCTACCGCGAGGGCTTCGAGATCACCAACTCGCTTGTGCCGCCTCTCGTCACCGGAGGGCTGACGCTGCTGGGCGCGGCCGGGTTCGCCGCCCTGCAGCTGATGCTCGGGGTGGACACGCCGGTGAGCCTGCTGGTCGTGCGCGAGATCCTCGTCCAGGCCCTGCTCGCGATCCTGCTGGCGATCCCGGTCTATCCGCTGCTTCGGCGGGTCCTACGCGCGGCGCTGGTCGACGACACGCCCCGCACGCGCATCCTCTCCCCGGCATCGGTTCGGCGCGGGCGCCTCGAGCCCTCGCGGATGGTCACCGAGCTCGGCGGCCGGCGGCGCACGCAGGTGGGCGGAGGCGTCTGATGTACGTGGGTGGCGATCGCCGCGGGTCCCTGCTGCCGGCGCAGTTCGCGCTCCGGGTCGCGGTGATCGGCGGCGTCGGGCTGGTGATGTTCGCGGCCATCCTCTTCCGGCTCTGGTACCTCCAGGTGCTCTCGGGCGACCACTACCTGGCCGAGGCGCAGAACAACCAGGTGCGGGAGTTCACCGTGCAGGCGCCGCGCGGCGAGATCACCGATCGCAACGGCAAGCCGCTGGTAGGCAATCGCACCGCGCTCGCGCTCCAGGTGAAGCCCACCGAGTTGCCGCGCCAGCGCAAGCGGCGCGAGGAGGTGTTCCGCCGGCTCGCCGGCCCGGCGAACATGTCCCCGGAGCAGATCCGCAAGCAGATCCGGCGACAGGCTCGCGAGGTCCCCGCTGCGCCGGTGACGCTTCGCCGCGACGTTCCCTACGAGCTCGTCTACTACCTGCGCGAGAACCAGTCGAAGTTCCCCGGCGTCAGCGTCGAGCGCGTCTACGTTCGCACCTACCCGCAGGGGACCCTCGGGGCCCACCTGTTCGGCTGGGTGCGCGAGGTCGACGCCGAGGAGCTCAAGGATCCCCGCTACGAGAGCCTCGACCCGGGCGACTTCGTCGGCAAGCAGGGCGTCGAGTACACCTACGACAACCTGCTGCGCGGCGTCAACGGCGCCACTCGGGTGCAGGTCGACGCCAGCGGGCGCCCGACCGGCGGCCAGCTCAGCCTGCGCGAGCCGCGGGCGGGGAATGACCTCTCACTCACGATCGACTCCAAGGTCCAGGCCGCCGGCGAGGCGGCGTTGGGGTCGTTCGCTCATCCGGGCGGCTTCGTGGCGATGAACGTCCGCGACGGCGAGGTCCTCGGGATGGGCTCGAACCCGAGCTACGACCCGTCGATCTTCGCCAAGCCGGTGATCCCGCCGTCGCAGTACAAGGCGCTCACCTCCGACGCGACCAGCGCGCCGATCACCGACCGGGCGATGCAGGGCCTCTATCCGACGGGTTCGACCTTCAAGCCGATCACCGCGGTGGCGGCCCTCTCCAGCGGAGACATCAGCCCGGACGAGATCATCAACGACCCGGGTGAGGTGACCTTCGGCGACGTCACCTTCGAGAACGCCGGCCACAACGCCAACGGCCCCGTCAACCTGCGGACCGCGCTGCAGGTCTCCTCCGACGTCTTCTTCTACACCCTCGGCGGGCGGATGAACGAGGCGGACCCCGACGGCGGCCCACTTCAAAGCTGGGCGAAGCAGCTCGGCATCGGCGAGCCCACCGGGATCGACCTGCTGGGAGAGGCATCCGGGCTTCTCCCGACGCCTGGCTGGCGCGATGACCTCTACCAGCGCTCGCTGGATCCGGACTCACCCGGGGGCGAGCAGGTGGTGCCGGACGACATCTACGACTACGGAGGCACTGATCGTCCGTGGTCGATCGGCGACAACGTCAACCTCGCGGTCGGCCAGGGCGACCTCCAGGCCGACCCGCTCCAGATGGCGGTCGCCTACGCCGCGATCGCCAACGGCGGCAACGTCGTCCGCCCACACGTCGGCCGGGAGGTCGAGGATCCGTCCGGTCGCGTGATCCAGGAGATCGACCCGGCGCCGCGCCGCCACGTCGACATCGATCCCGTCTGGCGCCAGAACATCCTCGAGGGTCTGCACGACGCGGCGATGTCGCCGGGCGGCACGTCCTATCCGGTCTTCGGCGGCTTCCCGGTCGACGTCGCCGGCAAGACCGGTACCGCCGAGCGCCCGGGTCATGCCGAAGACCAGTCCTGGTACGTCGTGCTCGCGCCTTATCCGGACCCGCAGTACGTGGTCGCGGTGACGATCGAGGATGGCGGCTTCGGCGTCGATTCGGCGGCGCCGGCTGCGCGCCAGATCCTCACCACCCTGCTCAACGTCAAGGAAAAGAAGATCAAGGACGTCGGCAGCGAAGCGGCGGTGGCCGAGTGATGGAAGCGATCCCCCGCCCGCGACCGTTCGAGCAGCGCCGCCGCGAGGGGCTTCTCGAGCGCAGCGGGTTCCAGCACCTCGACGTCGCGCTCCTGGGGGCGTCCGTGGCGCTGATCGCGTTCAGCATCTACACCCTTGCCGTCACCACCAGCGGGGACGTGCCCGGGAACCCGCACTTCTACGCGCTGCGGCAGGCGATCTACGCGGTGATCGGGATCGCCCTGATGCTCGCGGTCGCCAGGATCGACTACTCGCGCTTCCGCGAGCTCCGGGTGGGGCTCTACTCGGCGATGATCGCCACGATCGTGCTCGTGCTCGCGCTCGGCGAGGCGACGCGCGGCTCGCGGCGGTGGATCGAGCTTCCGTTCTTCACCTTCCAGCCCTCGGAGCTGGGGAAGGTCCTCTTGCTGCTCGCCGTCGCCGCGTTCGCGATCGACACGGCGCGGCGCGTCTCACCGGTGCGTCGCTCGGCGCGCCTGCTGCTGCTGGGCGTCGTTCCCGCGCTGCTCGTGTTCATGCAGCCCGACCTCGGCACCGGCGCCGCCTACATCGTGATCACGCTCACCGTGCTCTTCGTCGCCGGGGTGCGCTGGACGCACTTCACGGCGCTCGCCGGGCTGGTCGCCGCGGCCGTGACGATCGTGCTCGTGGTCGCCCCAGCGGTGGGCATCACGGTACTGAAGCCGTACCAGGAGGAGCGGCTTACGGCGTTCCTCGACCCCAGCGATGACCCCGCCGATTCCAGCTATCAGATCAATCAGGCGCTGATCGCCGTAGGATCTGGGGGAAAGACGGGACGCGGGGACGACGCGACACAAACCCAACAAGGCTTTCTCCCGGAGCGAAACACCGACTTCATGTTCGCCGTAGTAGGCGAGCGCTTCGGGTTTGTCGGAGCCGCGTTCCTACTCTGTCTCTATGCCCTGCTGATCTGGAGGGCGCTGCGAATCTTGACTCTCTCGAAGAACTTGTACGGAAGCATGATCGCCGGCGGACTCGCCGCCATGCTGATGTTCCACGTCTTCGTCAACGTCGGCATGAACGTCGGGATCATGCCGATTACCGGCATCCCCCTGCCGCTGATGAGCTTCGGCGGGTCGTCCGTGATCGTCACCTTCCTGGCGCTCGGGCTCCTGCAGTCCATCTACATTCAAGCGCAGCTCACCTCGAAGCGGGGCCAATCCGCTATGAGCGCCCGCTGACGCGATCCAGATACGACATCCCCGGCTGCGAACCATCGCCATCCGACGTCCTCGGTCGGCCGAATACCACTAGGGGTATCCGGCCTCCTTGCGTCCTTGGCTGGCTCGGTTCTCGCTCGGGTCAGTGGCACCTGGACCGCGCCACCGGGCGCTGGAGGTGAACTAGTTGAAGAAGAGAATTCTCGTCTCCGTCGACGCCGGCGAAACCCGCGTCGCGGTACTCGAAGGAAAGGGCTCGGCTCGCCAGTCGGGCCAGAAGAAGGGCGGCGGTCGAAAGCCGGCCGCCTCGCAGAACGGCGACCTGCGCGTCGCCGAGCTCTACGTGGAGCGTCGGGGATCCCGCTCGATCGTCGGCAACATCTACAAGGGCGTCGTCGACAACGTGCTCCCCGGCATGGAGGCCGCGTTCGTCGATATCGGCCTGGAGCGAAACGGCTTCCTGCACGTCGACGAGATCGTGCTCCCCGGCGGGCAGCGCGCCCCGCGCCGCGGCCGTGGGGGCGGGCGCCGCATCGACGAGATGCTGAAGCCCAAGCAGGAGGTCCTGGTCCAGGTGGTCAAGGACCCGCTGAAGACGAAGGGCGCGCGGTTGTCGATGCAGCTGTCGATCGCCGGTCGCTACCTCGTCTACATGCCGCTCGGCGCCGGGGTCGGTGCCAGCCGCCGGCTTCCGGATGCGGAGCGCGAGCGGCAGCGCAAGCTGCTTCAGAACCTCCACAAGGGGGATGGGGGCAAGGGCGGGATCATCGTCCGCACCGCGGCCCAGGGTGCGCGCAAGGCCGACTTCGAGCGCGACCTGGACTACCTGCACCGCCTTTACGAGGTGCTGGAGCGCCGCGCCGCCGAGGCCAAGGCGCCGTCCATGGTCTTCCAGGAGGCCGACCTCTCGATCCGCGTCCTGCGCGACGTGCTCGGCAAGGAGTTCGACGGCGCGATCATCGACGACCCCAAGCAGCACCACCGGGTGACGAGCTTCTTCCAGCGCACTGCGCCGGAGCTGGTCGACTACGTCGAGCTGTACGAGGGCAAGGAGCCGCTGTTCGAGCGCGAGGGTGCTGAGGAGGCCTTCCGCGCGGTGCTCTCGCGGCGGGTCGATCTCCCGTCGGGGGGCTACCTGATGATCGACTACGCCGAGGCGCTCACCGTGATCGACGTCAACACCGGAAGCTTCACCGGCCGTGGCAAGGGCAGGCTGGAGGACACGATCACCCGGGTCAACGTCGAGGCCGCGGAGGAGGTCGTGCGTCAGCTGCGCCTGCGCGACATCGGCGGGATCATCGTCATCGACTTCATCGACATGGCGCGGTCGAAGAACCGCGACCAGGTGCTGAAGACGCTTCGCAAGGCGCTCGACGCGGACAAGACGAAGAGCTACGTGATGGAGGTCTCGCCCCTGGGCCTCGTGGAGATGACGCGTCAGAACGTCACCGACGGCGTGCGCGAGATCCTCACCCGGATCTGCCCGACGTGCGAGGGCGAGGGCGTGATCCCCTCGGAGGAGACGATGTCGATCGAGGTCCTGCGGCGGCTGCGCAAGCTCGCCGCCGAGGAGCGGGAGCCCGAGGCGTTCCTGATCCGCGTCAATCCGCGGGTGGCGGCCGAGCTGGTCGCCGAGGACAGCGGCCTGGCCGCGTTCGAGACCGAGACCGGCAAGCACTTCCACTTCGAGGGCGGCGAGGCGCTGCCGTTCGAGACGTATGAGGTGGTCGAGTCGGGGTCGCGAGCGGACATCGAGCACCGCGCACTGCCGTTCCAGGTCGGCGAGGAGGTCCTCGTGACGATCGAGGAGCCGCACATGTACGACGTTGACGACGCGATCGCGCGGGTCGACTCCTACATCATCAGCGTTGCCGGTGGGGGATCACACGTTGGGGAGCGCCGGCTCGTGCGGATCGAGAGCGTCGGCCGCTCGCTGGCCACCGCGGCGCTGCTGGATGCCAACGGCGAGCCGAGAACGGACGAAGGGGGGCAGGTAGAATCACGTCCTTCCGGACGGCGCCGAGGCCGCCGAGGCGGCAGGCGCCGTAGTCGTGCCAGGAGCGGTGAGGGCTCCGGCAAGAGCGAGTGAGATGGCAGACACGTACGCGATAGTCGAGAGCGGCGGCAAGCAGTACCGTGCCCAGAAGGGCTCGGTGCTCGTCGTCGACCGCCTTTCCGCCGACGAGGGGTCGAAGGTCAGCCTGCGGCCGGTGATGTACCGGGCCGCCAAGGACGTCGTGCTCGACGGCAGCGGGCTGGAGAAGGTGAAGGTCGAGGCGACCGTCGCCGAGCACCTGCGGGGCGAGAAGCTGCGGGTGTTCAAGTACCGGCCCAAGAAGGGCTACCGGCGCCGCGCCGGGCATCGCTCCGAGCTGACGCGGCTTGAGGTCACCGAGGTGAAGCTGCTCACCCGCAAGCCGGCGGCGAAGACGGAGGCGAAGAAGGAGCCTGCCGCCGCGAAGGCTCCGGCCAAGGCAGGTGGGGCGAAGGCGGCAGCGAAGCCCAAGGCGCCGGCCCGCAAGGCCGCGGCGAAGAAGCCGGCCGCGAAGAAGCCCGCAGCGCGCAAGACCACGACGCGTAAGTCGCCCTCGACCCGTAAGACTTCCACGCAGAAGAAGGAGAGCTAGGCGAGATGGCTCACAAGAAGGGACTCGGCTCCAGCCGCAACGGGCGCGACTCGAACCCGAAGATGCTCGGCGTGAAGATCTTCGCCGGCCAGAAGGTCGGCGGCGGCGAGATCCTGGTCCGCCAGCGAGGCACGCGCTTCCGCGCCGGCGACGGCGCCGGCATCGGTCGGGACCACACTATCTTCGCCACCCGCGCCGGGGTGGTGCAGTTCAGGCCCTCCCGCAAGGGCCGCGTGGTCTCGGTCTCGGACGGCGAGTAGGCGCTGGGCCCGCTCCCCGACCACGTCGCCAAGAACCGCGCCTATTGGGAGCGCGAGGCTGACGCGTACCAGCGGCGTCACGGTCCGCAGCTAGCCGAGAAGGCCGGGCTCGCCTGGGGCGTGTGGCAGGTCCCGGAGTCGGAGTTGCGCGTGCTCGGAGAGGTCGCGGGCCACGACGTGCTCGAGCTCGGCTGCGGGGCCGCGCAGTGGTCGATCTCGCTGGCGAAGCTGGGCGCTCGCCCGGTTGGGCTGGACGTATCCGCACGGCAGCTCGAGCACGCCCGGGAAGCGATGGAATCGTCGGGAGTGGACTTCCCGTTGGTGGAGGCGAGTGGGGAGGAGGTCCCCCTGGCCGATGAGAGCTTCGACATCGTGTTCTGCGATCACGGCGCGTTCAACTTCGCCGACCCACGCCTGCTCGTCCCCGAGTGCGCCCGGTTGCTTCGCCCGGGCGGGCTGCTCGCCTTCAACCGTCCCTCCCCGCTGATCGACCTGTTCTACGACCTCGAGAGTGACGCCGTCGAGGAGCGGCTCCGAAACGACTACTTCGAGCTCGATCGCTTCGAGGACCACGAGACGGTCGACTTCTTCCTCCCGTACGGAGAGTGGATCCGCCTCCTGGTCGGCAACGGCTTCGAGGTCGTCGATCTGATCGAGCTCCGACCGCCCGAGGGCGCCAAGTCGAGCTACGACTTCGTCCCGTACGAATGGGCCCGCCGCTGGCCCGCGGAGAACGTTTGGGTTGCGCGTCGGCGCGGGTAGGGCGCCCGCTCCTTCTCCTCGGCGCCCATCGACGGGTTGTTGGCGCATACCGCCATTAACCCGTCGATGCACGGCGTGCGGCGAGCCTGGCGCGAACCACAGCGGCCACCGCAGCCGGCTCGCCGTCGACCTGAACGTCCGTGAATCGCAACACCTCGAGTCCGCGCGTCGCCAGCTCGTTGTCCCGCTCGCGGTCGTCCAAGAACGCCTGATACCCGCCATGGGTGCGGTAGCTGTCCGTCTCGACCACCAGTCCTTGATCGCGCCACAAGAAGTCAACGGTGAAGCGGCCAATCGGCACATTGACCTCGGGCTTGGGTAGCCGATAGCGACGGCAGAGGCGAAGGGAGCTGGACTCTAGGTCGCTGCGGGTCCCACCCGTTGCACGCCCAGCTTCG